>CAZHML010000072.1:0-9101 GCA_964533745.1 uncultured Microbacterium sp. | reverse complement strand
GTGAGGTTGAAGAAGCCGCGCACGACCCAGCCCGTACCGTCCGGGTTCAGGCGGTTGTTGTCATCCTGGTGCAGGTTGTAGAGGCAGTCGCCGTAGGGGGTCGGCTGCAGCTCGATGACGCGGCAGCGGCCGATGTTCGCGCCGGGCTCCTGGGCACGGCGGGTGAGGATCGGGGCCTTGGCGACCTGCTCGGGAACCCAGACGCCGTCCTTGTCGGTGCGCGGCGGGGTGTGGTTCCAGAAGCCGTTGCACTCGAGCCCGCCCTTGGCGCTGGCCAGCGGCGCGAAGCGGGTGTCGCCCGAGGACTTCCAGTCGACGTAATCGATGTCCAGCCATTCCTGCGGGTCGGCGGCCTGGTCGTAGCTGTCGAGGACGACGAAACCCTTGTCCTCGAGAGCGGCGGATTTGATATATGCCATGAGCGCTCTCATGTCCTTTCATAAGGGGCAAGCGACGTTTTTACAAGCCCACTTAGGCAAGCCTAACAGCCGACTCCGGCACGTCGCGGCGTGCCGCGGGCGCGGCGGAATAGACTGGTCGCGGCATCCGGAATCTGCTTCGGGAGCCTGCTCGCACAGGAGGACGAACGGTCAGCATGAGCACCGCCACCACCGTCGAGGCGACCGCGGTGAGCACGATCGACTGGCTCTCGGACGACGCCACGACGATCGTCGTCCCCGTCTATCAGCGCCAGTACCGCTGGGACATCGGCGGCTGCGAGCGGCTGCTTGCCGACATCCGCGCCGTGGCGGGCGAGGATGCCGCGCAGCGGCACTTCATCGGTTCGATCCTCTCGGCGCGCGAGAGCGCGAACGCCGGTGCCGACCTCATCCTCATCGACGGTCAGCAGCGGATCACGACCCTCATGCTGCTGATCGCAGCCCTGCGCCACACCGTGCGCGAGAACGATCCCGAGCTCGCGGCGCGACTGGGCCGGATCCTCGTGCGGGCCGACGATCCGCAGCGCACCAAGCTGCGCCCCCACCATGCCTGGGCCGAGCTCTATGAGGACGTCGTGCAGGGACGCGGCGATGGCACGCAGGAGTCGCGCTTCGACGACAACTACGCCTTCTTCCGCAGCCAGATCCTGCCCGACGAGGTGCCGCGGATCTGGCGCGGCCTGCAACGGCTCGAGCACGTCTCGATCACGCTCGGAGCAGGTGCCAACGCGCAGCAGATCTTCGAGAGCCTGAACTCCACCGGCGAACCGCTGCGCGACGACGAGCTCATCCACAACTACGTGCTGATGGGCCTCTCGCACGCCGAGCAGCTGGCCATCGAGGAGGAGTTCTGGCTGCCGATCGAGCGCGCCACGGGAGAGGCGATCGGCGCGTTCTGGCGGCACTACCTCGTGATGACCACGGGTCGCGAGGTGGCCGCGGCCGGGGAGCACGGCGTGTACGCGGCCTTCCGGCGGACCTTTCCCCGCCTCGACCTCGAGCGGCTGCGCGCGGATGCCGCGATCTGGCGCGAGTACGCGGAGGTCTACCGGATCCTGCTCGATCCGAGCCTGGAACCGGATCCCGACATCCGCCGGCAGCTGGCGTGGGTCAGCACCTTCGGGCGCAGTGCCTCGCCGCTGGTGATGAGCGCCTGCCACGACCACGCCACGGGTGCGATCGACAAGCACACCCTGATCGAGACCCTGGAATGGATCCAGGCCCTCTACCTGCGGCGCACGATCGTGGGCCTGCCCCTTGATCGCCTGATCGCCCGGCTGTGCCGCGCGCGCGGCCGCGGTCAGGATGCTCTGATGCGGGCCGTCGCGCGGATCACTCCCTCCGACGAGCGCATCCGGGCGGTGCTGAAGTACGCCGAACTCCCCCACGCCGCCTACGTACTCGGGCGCATCCTCGACGTGCCCGGCACCGAAGGGCTCGACATCGAGCACATCGTGCCGCTGATCCCTGGCGAGGGATGGTCGGGTGACGGCATCCGGACCTGGAGCGAGCTGAGCGAGGACGAGCAGAACAGCTATCGCACGCTCGCCCCCACCCTCGGCAACCTCACGCTGCTCGAGCAGCCGCTGGCCGAGCGGACCTTCGGTGCCCCCTTCGTCGAGAAGCGCGCGGCCGCCTATGCGCGCAGCGCCGTGTTCGGCACCGGGGCACTGGCGAACCTCTCCTCGTGGGGGACAGCCCAGATCGCGCAGCGCACCCTCATGCTGAGCGATGACCTCGTGCGCATCTGGGCGCGCCCGGACCTGCCCGAGATCGACGACGACGGCCTGACGCCGGTGCTCGACGCCGTGCGCCGGCGCGGGTGGCCGCCAGGCTGGGATCGCGAGTTCGACTACGTCGAGTACCGCGGCGAGCACTGGGAGGTCAAGGACGTCCGGCACCTGTTCAATCGGGTGTTCCGCCGCGCCTGGACCGATGACCGGCCCTCCGCCCTCGCCTACAGCGCACGCCACGGCGGCCCGATCTACGCCGAGCGCGCCTGGAACGGCCCTTGGGACGAGCTCGGCGAGGGCCATCACCTCTACATGGGCTGGGACGCGAACTACATGATGGGGGCGCTCCAGGGGGTGCTCGTGGAGTCCGGCATCGCCAGCGAGGTATTCGTGAGGTACTCCTACATCGGCAATGTGATGTAGGGCGTGGGCGGACCGCCCGTCTACGTGCCTCATCCGCGGCGTCTCAGACCACCGGTCCCACGAACTCGCGTTGTGGACCCGTTTCACGTGCATCTCTGGGACCGCCCGCGCTCGACTCCCGTGCGTCTCGGCCAACGGCCCCAAGGGTTCACACCTGAAGGCGGATGCACGTGAAAATCCGGGACCACTCGATCTCGTTCCCCGCCTGGAATCAAGGCACATCGACGCAGGGAGCGGTCATGAGAGCACGCACGAGAAACCTGAGCACGGTCGCGCTCGGGACGACGGTGCTGTTCGCGATCGCCGGATGCGGGATCCCGGCGAGCCCGGTCGATCCATCGCCGGAGGTGAGCCCGCCCGCGGCGACCGAGACACCCGGCACCGATGCGCCCGCACCCGATCACGCCGATCCCGCCGCCCGCGCGGCGCAGGTCGCGCTCGCCACGGTGGGCAGCGCGGTGATCGAGATCGATCCCGAGGGATCGGACCAATGGAGCGTGCTGGTGCGCACCGATGCCGGCGAGGGCGTCGAGCTCTACATCGACACGGCTGACCAGGTGCGGCGCCAGCGCTCGGCGACGCTGCCCGCGGTCGCGCGCTGGTGCACCGGCTCTCACCGCCATCGAGGCGGTCGACATCGTGCTCGCCGAACTCAACGACAGCAGCATCCGCGAACTCGACCTCGACACCGAGCGAGGCGTCGTCGTCTGGGAGATCCTGGCCCGCGAGGGGCGCCTGCAGATCGAGTTCTACGTGGACGCGACGACCGGATCGATCCTGAAGCGCGAGATCGACAACTGAGAGGCACCACTGGCGGAGCTCACACGGCGTGGGATGCTGGGAGCATGACACTCCGCATCGGTGACGAGGTGGGCGCGGCGATCGCTGCCGGAACGCCCGTGCTCGCGCTCGAATCCACGATCTTCACCCACGGGCTGCCACGGCCGCGCAACCTCGAGGTGGCGCTCGAAGCAGAGGACATCGTGCGCGCGCAGGGCGTCGTGCCCGCCACGATCGGCGTGCTCGATGGCGAGGCTGTCGTCGGACTCACCGCCGCGGAGATCGAGCGGCTCTCGACCGAGGACGGTGTCGTCAAGGCGAGTCTGCGCGACCTGCCCGTCGCCGCTGCGAAGGGGCTCAGCGCCGGGACGACGGTGGCCGCCACCGTCCACCTCGCATACCTCGCCGGCGTACGGGTCTTCTCGACCGGGGGCCTGGGCGGCGTGCACCGCGGCGCACAGCATTCCTTCGACGAGTCGGCCGACCTGCCGACGCTCGCGGGGCTTCCGCTCGTCGTGGTGAGCGCCGGGGTGAAGTCGATCCTCGACATCCCGCTCACTCTGGAACGGCTCGAAACCCTGAACCTCGCCGTCGTCGGCTACCGCACCACCGACTACCCCGGCTTCTACATCGCCGACTCGGGGCACGACATCGAGTACGCGGTTGACTCTCCCGCCGAGATCGCCCGGATCGTCGCCGCCCGCGACGGACTCGGCATCTCCTCGACTCTGCTCGTGGCGAATCCCCTTGCTCCCGAGCACGAGTTGCCGGCCGACCTCCACGACGACGTGCTCGCCCGCGCGCTCGCCGCCGCGGAAGCGGAGGGCGTGACCGGGCACGATACGACCCCGTTCCTGCTCGACTTCGTGCAGCGCGAGACGGGCGGGCGCAGCCTGGACGTGAACGTCGAGGTCTACCGCGGCAACGTCGCTCTCGGCGCGCGGATCGCCGCCGCACTGGCCGGCTGATGCTCGTCCTCATCGGCGACCTCATCGACGACGTGGTCGTCATCGGCGCGCACGCGATCGAGCGCGGCACCGACAACCCCGCCCGGATCAGCCACACCCGAGGCGGCAGCGCCGCGAACGTCGCCGCGGCGGCCGCCGCGCTCGTGCCGACCCGGTTCATCGGACGGGTGGGGACGGATGCCACGGGCGAGGCGCTTGCTTCGCAGCTGGCCAAGGCCGGAGTGGATGTACGGGTGCAGCGTGAGGGACGCACGGGCTCGATCGTCATCCTGGTGGACGAGACCGGCGAGCGCACGATGCTCACCGACCGCGGTGCAGCTGCCGAGCTGGGACCGATCGATCCCGCCTGGCTGGAGGGGGCGTCATGGGTGCACCTGCCTCTCTACGGGCTGACCGATAGGCCCTCGCGCATAGCGATCCTTGGCGCTCTTGCACGGCTGCCGGGGGTTCCGCGCAGCATCGACCTGTCCAGCGTGGCCACGATGCGGCACCTCGGCGGGGAGATGCTCGACGATCTTCTCTCACGGCTGCATCCCGACGTCGTCTTCGCCAACGCCGACGAGGACTCTCTGGCCCGCGACCTCGGTCTGGCGCTTCCCGCCGCGACCACTCTGGTCGTGAAGAACGGTGCGGATCCGGTGCGCCTCGGCACGGGCGGCGAGAGCATCGACATCCCTGTGCCGCCCGTCGGCGAGGTCGTCGATACGACCGGTGCCGGCGACGCTTTCGCCGCCGGCTACCTCGCCGCGGCCCTGGACAATGCGCCCGCGCCCGACTGCGTGCGCGCGGGAGTCGCCCTCGCGGCCCAGGCCCTCGCCCACCCCGGCGCGCTGTGAGCAAGGGCCGCCCCGAGGGTGCGCCGTCGGCAATCTCAAGCGAGTTCGGTGGGGCGGGTCAGACTTGAACTGACGATCGTCGGGTTATGAGCCCGCTGCCTTAACCAGCTTGGCCACCGCCCCTGACCGGCGTGCGCCGGCACAGTCACAGACTACCCGTGCGCGGTCGCGCCTCGATGCTCGTCGACGTGGTGGAGGTAGATCTGGGCGTTCTCGTGCAGATCGGCGCGCTCCTGGTCGCTGAGCTCGCGGCGGACCTTCGCCGGGACCCCGGCCACGAGCGAACCCTCGGGCACCACGGTGCCGCCGAGCACCACGGCACCTCCCGCCACGAGGCTCCCGGCGCCGATCACCGCTCCGCTGAGGATCACGGCCCCCATCCCGATCAGAGCCCCGTCGCCGATCGTGCAGCCGTGGACCACGGCGTTGTGCCCGACCGAGACGTTCTCGCCGATCACGACGGGGTATCCCGCGTCGACGTGCACCGACACATTGTCCTGAAGGTTGCTGTTCGCGCCGACGGTGATCGGCGCACCGTCACCACGCAGCACCGCGTTGTACCAGACGCTCGCGCCGGGTTTCAGGATCACCTCGCCGACGATGCGCGCACCGGCCGCGACGAAGGCGCTGTCATCGATTCGGGGCGATCTCTCAGGAAGGGCGAGCACGGATGCTTCAGGCGAGACGGTCATGTGTCCGAGCCTAGTCACAGGGCTGGCGGGGCCGCCAACCGGTGCCGCTAAGCCCAGCCTCAGCTTGCTTGCGGAATGCTCCCAGCCGAGTAGCGTTGTCTGTGAACAGGGCCGTCAGGTCCGACCAGAGGAGACGCCATGAGCAAGTCAGAGACCATCACGACAACCGCCAGCGACGCAACGGTGGCCGCAGCAGCCGCGCAGTTCCTCTCACCCGTCGTCCTCGGCCTTCAGGCTCTCGTGGTCAATGGCAAGCAGGCGCACTGGCATGTGCGCGGTGCGAACTTCATCGGCGTGCACGAGTTCCTCGACGTCCTCGTCGCGCACGCGGGCGACCACGCAGACACCGCCGCCGAGCGCATCGTCGCCCTGGGCCTGCCGATCGACGCGCGCGTCAAGGTCGTCGCCGAGAAGGCTGCCGCGACGAAGGTTGCCGCCGGATTCTCGCAGTCGGATGCCACCATCCGCGCCGTCATCGCAGACATCGACGCCGTTCTCGCCGATGTGCGCGCCGCGATCGACGGCCTCGACGAGGTCGACCTCACCAGCCAGGATGTCGCGATCGAGATCATGCGAGGCCTCGAGAAGGACCGCTGGTTCCTCGTCTCGCACATCGCGGCGTAAGCACAGATCCATAAACGCGGCGATCGCCTTCGGGAGCGGTCGCCGCTTTTCGTCTCGCTGCGCTCGCTCAACGACCGAGTGCTGCTTTCGCTCGTTGAGCGAGCCGAAGGCGAGACGTGGCGACGATCAGCGCTACGCCAGATGGGTGACGCGCCCCGCCAGCAGCGTCGCCCGCACCGGCATCCCGCGCAGCAGCGCCGCATCCGCCGCATGCGGATCGGCACCGCACAGCACGATGTCCGCCGCCTGACCGGGCTGCAGTGAGGTCCGCACGCTCGCGGCGAGGGCGGCATCCACCGAGAGCCGCTCCTGCGGCTGCCAGGGGTCGCGATCATCATCCGTCCGCACGACCGCCGCGGCGATCGCCTGCCAGGGGTCCAGGGGCGCGACCGGCGCATCCGACCCCAGCCGCAGTTCGACGCCCGCGCGCCGCAGCGACTCCAGAGGGTACGCCAGCGCCGTCTGCTCACCCCAGTACGCAGCGACGAGGTCACGATCGTCGAGGGCGTGCTGCGGCTGCACGCTCGCCGCGATCCCCAGCCGAGCCATGCGGGCGATGTCCGCGTGTCGCATGAGCTGCGCGTGCTCGATCGTGCCGGTCGCCCCGGTGAGCGCGAAGGCGTCGAGGGCCGATGCCGCCGCACGATCCCCGATGGCGTGCACGGCAGCGGCGATGCCGGCCGCCGTCGCGCGGGTGAGCATGTCGATGAGGTCCTCAGGCGAGACGGTGAGCATGCCGAGATTTCCCGGATCACCGGGATAGGGATGCGAGCACGCAGCTGTGCGCGTGCCGAGCGAGCCGTCGGTGATCACCTTGAAGGAACCGAACCGCACGAGCCCGCCAGGAAGCACATCTCCCGTCCGCATCCCCTCCTCGATCGCCCGGTCGAGCTGAGGCGGGTAGACCGCGAACTCCACCCGATGCACGTCGAAGCCCCCGGCAAGTCGCCGCGCCCAGGACTCGGCGTTCCACGCCATGTCGAAGTCCACGATCCCGGTGATCCCGCGCGCGGCCGCGCGCTCGGCCGCCGCCCGCACCGCGGCATCTCCCGGTACCGGATCGACCGCGTTCAGACGGCGCGAGATCTCGAAGGCCTCGTCCTCGCGCAGCACGCCGTCGTCGGCGACGGCCTCGAAGCCCTCGAGGCGCAGTGCCACCGAGTTCAGCCAGACCGAGTGCACATCGGCGTTGATGAGGTACGTCGGCACCTCGCCGGTCGCGGCATCCAGCATCGCGAGGCTCGGTGCGTCCGGCCAGAGCGCGTCGCGGAAGCCCGTGCCGATGCGCCGCCCGCCGGCGAGCACCGGAGCATCCGACATCCGGGATGCCGCCTCGCGCGCCGTCGCCGCATCCCGCAGCGACTCGCGCTGCGCCGAGAGCGCCCACTGCACCGTGTGCACATGGTTGTCCCAGAGCCCCGGGATCGCCCACGCGCCCTCGGCGTCGAGCACCTCGCCGTACACGGGCAGGGCACCCGCCGGAGCGATATCGGCGATCACGCCGTCGTCGAGGTGCATGTCTACGGGTTCGTCCTCGGCGAAGACGCCGCCCCCGGCGATTCGCACGTTGCGAAGAACGCCGACGGCGGCACCGACCCCGCTCACGCCTGGCACCTCGGGCACCAGTAGAGCTTGCGTCCGCCGATCTCCTCGAGCACGATCTCGGTGCCGCACAGCCGGCACGGCAGCCCCGCGCGATGGTAGACCCAGTGCCGGTCGTCGCGGTGCGCCATGGCAGCACGATACTGCTCGGGCGAAAGGTCGTCCATCGTCATCATCTGACCCGTTTCGACGCCGATCGCCAGCAGTCGCACCCAGTCGCGCCACAGTTCGCGCACGAGCTCCTCGGGGATGTCACGTCCCGGCGCGTGCGGATTCAGTCGCGCGCGAAAGAGCATCTCGGCCCGGTACACATTGCCGATGCCGCTGACCACCGATTGATCCATGAGCAGCAGCGCGATGGGCGTCGCGCGTCGCCGGACGGCGGCGACGAAGCGCTCCTCGCCCTCATCCGGGTCGTCCACGAGCGGGTCGGGGCCGAGGCGCGCCACGGTCGCGAGCATCTCTTCGACCGTCTGGATCTCGCACGTGGTGGGGCCGCGCAGGTCGGCGCAGGTGATGTCGGTGAGAAGGCGCAGGCGCACCTGACCGACCACCGGCGGCGGCCACGCCGCGTCCTCATCCTCGTCGTCCAGATCGCGAGTCTGCTCCGACATCCGCACGTGCACGCGGGCGCGCCGCGGCGCGCCGATGGAGCTCAGCGAGTTCTCCCCCGCCGAATCGAACACCGGCTCGCCGAGGTCGGTTCCGCGCTGATTCGTCTGCCCCATCCGCCCGTTCGCCGAGGCGATCGTCGGATCGACCAGGATCTCGCCGGCGAAGTCCCAGGCGCCGTACATCCCCAGGTGCACGCGCAGCCACAGCTCGCCCTCGGCCTCGAGGAACATCTGCTTGCCGACCGCCCGCACGCTCGTGGCCACGCGGCCATCGAGCACTGCCGCACCTGCCGCGAAGCGCCCCTGCGGGCTCGAGGCCGCCAGGGGCCTGCCGACGAAGTTGCGATCGAACTGCCGCGCGATGCGGTGGACGGAGTGACCCTCGGGCA
>CAZHML010000071.1:0-9297 GCA_964533745.1 uncultured Microbacterium sp. | reverse complement strand
TCGGTGAGCAGAGCCGTGGTCGCCACCCCCGAGTCGGTGCCGAGCTCGACCATGGTGCGCGCGAGCTCGCGCGCGAGATCCAGGTCCTTCATGAAGGCACCGGATCCGAACTTCACATCCAGCACCAGGGCGTCGGTGCCCTCGGCGATCTTCTTGGACATGATGCTCGAGGCGATGAGCGGGATCGCCGGTACGGTACCGGTGACATCGCGCAGCGCGTACAGCCGCTTGTCGGCGGGAGCCAGGCCCGAGCCCGCCGCGCAGATCACCGCGCCCACGCTCGCGAGCTGATCGGACATCTCCCGATTCGACAGGTCCGCCCTCCATCCCGGGATCGACTCGAGCTTGTCGAGCGTCCCCCCGGTGTGACCGAGGCCGCGCCCGGACAACTGCGGCACCGCGACGCCGAAGGAGGCCACCAGCGGTGCCAGCGGCAGCGTGATCTTGTCGCCGACGCCGCCAGTGGAGTGCTTGTCGACCGTGCGCTTGCCCAGAGAGGCGAAGCTCATCCGCTCGCCCGAGGCGATCATCGCGTCGGTCAGCACGCGGATCTCCTCGCGCCCCATCCCTCGCTGCAGCACCGCCATCGCGAAGGAGGCCATCTGTGCATCCGAGACGTAGCCGCGGGTGAAGGCGTCGACCATCCAGCGCAGGGCGTCCTCGGACACCGCACCGCCGTCGCGCTTGACGGCGATGACCTGCACCGCGTCGAAGGGCTCGACGCTCATGCGCGCTCTTCCGGATCGCGTGCTTCGACAGAGTTAGCCGCCCGGCTGAGGTCACGCGGTCCGAAGGCGTCGGGCAGCACCTCGTCGATCGTCCGGATGCCCGAGACCGTCTCGAGCAGCATCCCGGGCAGGGCGTGCTCGTAGAGCAGCTGGCGGCAGCGCCCGCAGGGCATGATCGTCTGACCGTCGTTGTTCACGCAGACGAAGGCCACCAGCTGCCCGCCGCCTGTCATGTGCAGATCGCCCACGAGCGCGCACTCTGCGCACAGGCCCACCCCGTACGAGGCGTTCTCCACGTTGCAGCCCGCGACGATCCGTCCGTCCGAGACGAGGGCGGCCGCCCCCACCCGGTAGCGCGAATAGGGCGCATAGGCCCGCCGCATCGCGTCCGTCGCGACGTGGCGCAGCTCATCCCAGTCGATGTCGGTCATCCGAGGACTCACTCCTTGATGTACGGCTTGCCCGTCGCCGCCGGCGGAATCGCCTTGCCGACGAACAGCACGACCGCGATCAACGTGACCAGGTACGGCACCATCAGGATCAGGTCAGAGGGAATCTGCGAGCCCACCTCGACGTTGCCCGCCCAGATCCGGAACGCCCGGCTGAAGCCGTACAGCAGCGCCGCCATGGCGGCATACAGGGGATGCCAGCGGCCGAGGATCACGACGGCGAGGGCGATGAAGCCCTGACCGGCGCTCATCTCCTTCACGAAGGCACCGCCGAGGCCGATCGTGAGGGCGGCGCCCCCGAGCCCGGCGATCAGGCCCGCGACGGTCACCGTCCAGAACCGCATGCGGTTGACATTCAGGCCCACGGTCTCTGCGGCCAGCGGATGCTCGCCCATCGCCCGGATGCGCAGACCCAGACGGCTCTTGAACAGCACCACCCAGACCAGGATCACCAGGGCGAACATGAGGTAGGTGATCACATTCTGCCGGAACAGCACGGGACCGATCACCGGGATGTCAGAGAGGAACGGGATCGGCAACTGCGGGAAGAAACCGGGGTTGTTCAGCTCTGCGGAACGATGATTGAGCACCGAGGAGTAGAAGAAGTTGGTCAGCCCCACGACCAGCACGTTCAGCACCACGCCGACGATGATCTGGTTCACGATGTAGGTGATCGAGAAGACCGCCAGCACGAGCGAGACGAGCGCCCCGCCGATCATCGCGCCGATGAGGCCTGCCCAGAGGCTCCCGGTGATGCTCGCGAGCACGGCAGCGACAAAGGCACCCGCGAGCAGCTGGCCCTCGATGGCGATGTTCACCACGCCCACGCGCTCACCGATGATGCCGGCGAGGGCACCGAAGATGACGGCGGCGGACAGGTAGATCGTGCTGTTGAGCAGGAACACCACCAGCACGGTGCTGCCCGCGCCCGTCCAGGCGAGCAGACTCGTCAGGAACAGGAATCCGGTGAGCGCTGCGAACCAGGCGCTCAAGCGACGGCGTCGCACGGCCTGCCAGACCGCGAGGGCGGCGATGATGGCGATGCCCGCGCCGCTGATGTAGCCGATCGTGCGCGGATTGGCCACGGTCGGGTCGAGCGGGATCGCATCCGTGTCCTCGGTCCAGCGGAACGTCACCGGGTCGGTCGATCCGAGCACACCGAAGACGATCAGCACGAGCAGGGCCGTCGCGATATAGAGGATGGGTCCCTTCCACGCGATCGGTGCCGCCGCGCTGAGCGCGGGCGCAGGGGCGAGGTTCACAGGCGCGCTCATCCTCGGTCCTCCTCGTCGTCCTGGTCGGGCAGGGGTGGTGCTCCGTTGCCGGGCAAGGGCGGCACGAGGTCGTCCCCTTCGGGCAGCGGCGCCGCCTCTTCGTCAGGCAGTGGTGGTGCCTCGGAGGCGGCCAGCATCACGGCCGATCCGCCGCCCCGGAAGCCCGCGAACGAGGGGTTGGGTTTGGGCAGGCGGAAGATCGCGCGCACGAGCGGCGGGGCCGCGACGAACAGCACGATCAAGCCCTGCACGACGCCGAGGATGTCCGGCGACACGCCCGCGCTCTGCATCGCGGGGCCAGCCGCCTCCATGGCACCGAACAGGAGCCCGGCAAAGAGGATCCCGATGGCCGAGTTCTGCCCGAGCAGGGCCACGGTGATCGCGTCGAAGCCGATCCCGGCGTCGACCGAGGGGCTGAAGCCACCCGTTCGTCCGAGTGCCTGGTTGGCCGCGGCGACGCCCACGAAGGCCCCGGAGGCGAGCATCGCGATGATGAAGATGCGCTTCGGGTTGATCCCGGCTGTCTGGGCGGCGAGCGGGTTGTACCCGACGGCGCGGAAGCGGAAGCCGATCGAGGACCGCTCCATGAGCCACCAGTAGACCCCGACGGCGACCAGCGCCAGCAGGAACCCGACGTGCAGCAGGAATCCGGGGAACAGGATCGGCAGTTGCGCGCTGGGCAACGGCGGGTGGGTGGCCGGGTTGGAGCTGGTCGCACCGGGGTTGAGGATCGAGGTGCGCATGAAGAAGGTCACCAGGAACAGCGCGATGTAGTTCATCATGATCGTGACGATGACCTCATGCGCGCCCGTATAGGCGCGCAGCCACCCGACGATCCCCGCCCAGAGCGCCGCTCCGATGATCCCGAAGATGATCGCGACGATGAGATGGAGGGGGAAGGGCAGCTGCAGTTGGAAACTCGCCCAGCCGGCGAAGCTGGCGCCGACGAGGATCTGCCCCTGGCCGCCGATGTTGAACAGGCCCACGCGGAAGCTGAGCGCGATACCGAGACCCGCCGCGATGAGGGGTCCCGCGAAGCGCAGCGTCTCGGTGAGCGGTTTGATGCCCGCGGTGAAGGTGTCCCTGGTGGGATCGAAGATCGCCCCGCGGAACAGCCCCCAGAAGAAGCTGCCGACGACCGAACCGATCGCCGAGAAGGTGTCGCCGGGACGCTGGAAGAAGTAACCGAGCGACGAGAGCACCTTGTCGTTGGTGAAGATGATCAGCAGCAGGCCGATGGCAAAGGCCGCGAGCACGGCGCAGAGCGTGCGCATGAAGCCGCCCGCCATGATCTCGTGCATGATCTGGTAGCCGCGGCTGGGTGCCGCGCTCTGTTTGACCTCGGCCAGCAGCTTCTCGTCCTTCTCGCGCGCGCCCATCACAGCACCCCCGCCATGAGCTCACCGAGTCTGGACCTGGCCGTATCCGGCGGCACGATATCGAGGATGCGGCCGTGGTACATCACCGCGATCCGGTCGGCGAGCGCGACGACCTCGTCGAGTTCGCTCGAGATGATGAGCACCGGGATGCCGGCGTCGCGGGCCGCGACGATGCGCTCGTGGATGAACTCGATCGAGCCGACGTCCACACCGCGCGTCGGCTGCGCCGCCACGAGCAGGCGCAGCTCTCGCGACATCTCGCGGGCGACGACCACCTTCTGCTGGTTGCCGCCGGACAGACGCCCGGCCGGCACGTCCGGCCCTTGCGTGCGCACATCGAACTCGGCGATCTTCTCGGCGGCGAAGCGGTCGCGGTAGACGAAGTCGATGCCGAGCGGGCTTGCGAAGGGTGCCCCGTAGCTGCGGTCGAGCATGAGGTTCTCGGCGATCGAGAACTCTGCCACGAGGCCGTCGCGCTTGCGATCCTCGGGGATGTAGCCGACGCCGGCGTCGAGCACCTGGCGCACCCCTGCCTTGGTGAGATCCTGCCCGTACAGGGTGATCTCGCCCTGCACCTTGCGCAGCCCCACGATCGCCTCGGCGAGCTCGGTCTGGCCGTTGCCCTGCACTCCCGCCACAGCGAGGATCTCGCCCTCCCGGATCTGCAGGCTCACCCCGTCGAGCACCCGGGTGCGGAAGTGATCGTAGGCCACGACGTCCCTCACCTCGAAGGCGACCTCGCCGGGGCGGGCCTGCGCCTTGTCGACCACGAGATCGATCGCGTGGCCGACCATCATGGTCGCCAGCTCCGTCATGCTCGCCTCAGGCGAGGCGGAGCCGACGACCTTTCCGTGCCGGATGACGGTGATCGTGTCGGCGACGGCCTTGACCTCGCGCAGCTTGTGCGTGATGAAGACAATCGAGGTGCCCTCCGCCGCGAGCTGGCGCATGATCTCCATCAGCTCGTCGGTCTCTTGCGGGGTGAGCACGGCGGTCGGCTCGTCGAGCACCAGGATCTTGGCGTCGTGCGAGAGCGCCTTGATGATCTCGACACGCTGCTGTGCGCCCACCGAGAGATCGCCGACGACGGCATCCGGATCGATGTCGAAGCCGAAGCGCTCGGAGAGCTCGCGCACCCGCGCCCGGGCCGTGCGCAGGTCCAGGATCCCGCCCAGGCGCGTCGGCTCGAAGCCGAGGATCACGTTCTCGGCGACGGTGAAGACCGGGATCAGCATGAAGTGCTGGTGCACCATGCCGATGCCGGCGCGCATGGCATCGCCCGGGCCGTCGAAGTCGCGGACCTCGCCGTCGAGCACGATCTCGCCCTCGTCGGGGTCGTACAGCCCGAACAGCGCGTTCATGAGGGTCGACTTGCCCGCGCCGTTCTCGCCGAGAAGGGCGTGGATCTGACCGTCTTCGACCGTCAGGGTGATGTCGTCGTTGGCCACCAGCGATCCGAATCGCTTCGTGATGCCGCGCAGTTCGAGCTTCATGCTTTCACGGTAGTCGCAAGTCTCCGTCCAACGGAAGACGCCGGGGGGAACCTGTCCACCCCGGCGTCTTCGCTGCTGTGCGAAGAGATCAGCCCTCGGCCAGCGGGTCGAGCGTGCCTGCGATGATGGCGGCCTTCAGCTCGTCGAGCTTCGCCTTCAGGTCAGCGGGAACCTTGTCCGCGAACCCGTAGAAGTCGCTGAGGGCGGTGCCGTCGTTCTCCAGCGTGCCGATGTACGGCGTGTTGTTGAAGGCGGCGCCGTCGACCATCTCCTTGATGATGTCGAAGACGGCCTGGGTCATCCGCTTCTCCACCGAGGTCAGCACGCGCGGGGCGAGCTGCGGCTGGGTCAGGGCGATGTCCTTGTCGACGCCGAGGAAGACCGCGTCCTTGCCAGAGGCGACGATGGCCGCATCGGTGCCGGTGAACAGGCCACCCGCAACCGGGAAGATGACATCGGCGCCGTCGGCGAGGAAGGCGTCCGAGATCGACTGCGCGACATCGGTCGAGTCGAAGTTGCCGACGAACTGGAAGGGCAGCACCCGGATGGGCGTGCCCGAGTCAGCGCCGTACTGGAGAGCACCGTTGCGGAAGCCCTTCATGAACACGGTCACCGAGTCGATCTCCATGCCGCCGTAGGTCGCCACGACACCGGTCTTGCTGTAGGCCGCCGAGAGGTAGCCGGCCAGGTAGCTGGACTGGTCCATGGCGTACATGATGGGCTTCAGGTTGTCGGTCATCGGCCAGCCGTCGATCCAGGCGAAGTGCTTGGTCGGGTTGGCGTTGATGATGCGCTCGAGCGAGCCCTCCCACGAGAAGTTGAAGCCGACGGCGAAGGTGATGTCGCAGTTCTGGTTGACGGCCTCCTCGAGGTTCTTGCCGAAGTCATCGGGCGAACCGGACTCGAAGCCCTGGATCTTGATGCCGAGTTCTGCTTCGGCCTTCTTCAGGCCCTCGAAAGCGGCCTCGTTGAAGCTCTTGTCGTTCCAGCTGCCCTCGTCCGAGACGGCGCAGGCAAGGAAGTCGACGCCGGGGGCCGGGTCGGTCGGCGTGCCGCCGGTCGGGGTGGGCTCGGGCGCCGCACCACAGGCGGCGAGAGCGAGGAGCAGGGCCGCGGCGCCGGTAACGCCGAGAACCTTCTTAGTGGTCGAGATGGTCAATGCAGCCTCCACTACACAGGTCGCCGCGGATTTCACGGCACCTCAAAGTTACCGAGTACACCCGAGTGCGACCTAGGGAATCGCCCTTCTGGGCACGGAAGGTTATCGACTTGCAATCTAGGAGGGCCCGGCGAGGCTCAGAGCACGTCGCCGCGACCGGTGAGCTTGAGCGATTCGACAACGCTCTTGACGCGCTGCGCGTGCTCGGCGGTGGTGACCAGGAGCGCATCGGGCGTGTCCACCACCACGATGTCGCGCACGCCCACGAGGCAGATCACGCGCGAGGTCTGGCTGACCAGGATCCCGCTGGCCGCATCCGAGAGCACCCGGGCGTTCGGGCCGAGCACGGCCAGATCGTTCTTGCGCCCCTGGCTGATGAGCTTGGCGAGCGAGGCGAAGTCGCCGACGTCGTCCCACTCGAAGTGACCCGGGACGACGGCCAGCCGCCCGCGCTCGGCGGCGGGCTCGGCCAGGGCGTAGTCGATGGCGATCTTGGGCAGCGTCGGCCAGATCCGGTCGACCGCAGGCCCGCGTGCATCCCGGTCGTCCCAGGCCTCGGCGAGCGCGGTGACACCCGCGTGCAGCTCAGGAGCGTGCTCGGCGAGCTCCGCCAGCAGCACGCCCGCCCGGGCGATGAAGATGCCTGCGTTCCACAGGTAACCGCCGTCTTCGAGATAGCGCCGGGCGGTGTCCAGGTCCGGCTTCTCGACGAAGCGCTCCACGCGCAGGGCCTCGGGGGCGCCGTCGATCGCGATGGGACCTGCCGCCTTGACGTAGCCGAAGCCGACCGAGGGCTCGGTGGGGGCGATCCCGATCGTGACGATCTCGCCCGCCCGCGCCGCCTGCACGGCCTGCTCCACCGCCCAGCGGAACACCCGTGCGCCCCGGATGACGTGGTCGGCGCTGAAAGAGCCGATGATGACGTCAGGATCCCGCCGGTGCAGGATCGCCGCGGCCAGGCCGATCGCGGCGGCCGAGTCGCGCGGCTCGGACTCGAGGAAGACGTTGTGATCCGGGATGCCGGGAAGCTCCGCCTCGACGGCAGCGCGATGGGCGCGCCCGGTCACCACGGCGATCCGCTCGGCGCCAGCCAGCGGCACCAGGCGATCCCAGGTGTCGCGCAGCAGCGAGGTGCCGGAGCCGGTGAGGTCGTGCAGGAACTTCGGCGCGTCGGCGCGCGAGAGCGGCCAGAGCCGGCTGCCGATGCCGCCGGCGGGGATCACCGCGTAGAAGTCCTCGATCGGGGAGGTCATGGCATCAGGGTACCCGGCGATGCCGTGGATCGACCCTCCGGGTTAGGCACGCCTTCGTCGCCGGGCCTCGGCGGACGGGAATAGGATGGTGGTGATCGGGCGTGCCTTCGGCGCGCAGCCGACCTCGCAGAGATCAGGGAGGACGACCGTGTCCGCAAGCACACGCCCTGCGCCGTCGATTTCGGAGACCACCTCCGCTACCCCCCGCGGAACCCTCTACCGGGGCCGCGAGGGCATGTGGTCGTGGGTGCTTCATCGCATCACCGGGATCGCGATCTTCTTCTTCCTGCTGGTGCATGTGCTCGACACCGCGCTCATCCGCGTCTCGCCCGAGGCCTACGACATCGTGCTCAGCGCCTACAAGAACCCGCTCATGGGCATCGGCGAGGTCGTGCTCGTGGCGGGCATCGTCTTCCACGCGATGAATGGCCTGCGCATCATCCTGGTCGACTTCTGGTCGAAGGGCGCCCGCTACCACAGACAGCTCTTCTGGGGCGTCATCGGCATCTGGGCGGTGCTGATGGCCGGCTTCATCCCCCGCCATCTCATCAACGTCTTCTCGGGAGGTGGTCACTGATGTCTGCATCCACCACCGCGGCACCTGTGCGCCGCCGCAAGCGCGTCAACCTCGAGAAGTGGGGTTGGATCTTCATGCGCGCCTCGGGCGTGCTGCTGGTCGTGCTGATCTTCGGGCACCTGTTCATCAACCTGATGGTCGGCGAAGGCATCCATGTCCTGGACTTCGCCTTCGTCGCCGGCAAGTTCGCCACCCCGTTCTGGCAGTGGTGGGACGTGATCATGCTGTGGCTGGCCCTCATCCACGGTGCCAACGGGATGCGGACGATCGTCAACGACTACGTCACGGGCCCGCGCCTGCGCGCCGCCCTCGTCTGGGCGATCGGACTGGCAGCGGCCTTGCTGATCCTTCTCGGCACCCTGGTCGTGTTCACCTTCGACCCCTGCCTGGGCGTGACCGAGCAGAGCACGCTGTGGGAGATGTGCCTGGACGTAACCCAGGGTTCTTAGGAGAGAGCGCACAGTGAGCACGCAGACCCAGGACGCCGTGGTGAAAGACGGCGTGCACTACCACGAGTTCGACATCGTCATCGTCGGCGCCGGCGGTGCCGGCATGCGCGCGGCGATCGAGGCGGGCCCGGGTGCCCGCACGGCGGTCATCTCCAAGCTGTACCCCACGCGCTCGCACACCGGTGCCGCTCAGGGCGGGATGGCTGCGGCCCTCGCGAACGTCGAAGAGGACTCCTGGGAGTGGCACACCTTCGACACGGTCAAGGGCGGGGACTACCTCGTCGATCAGGACGCCGCCGAGATCCTCGCCAAGGAGGCGATCGACGCCGTCATCGACCTGGAGAACATGGGCCTGCCTTTCAACCGCACCCCGGAGGGCAAGATCGACCAGCGCCGTTTCGGCGGCCACACCGCCGAGCACGGCAAGAGCCCCGTGCGCCGCGCCTGCTACGCGGCCGACCGCACGGGTCACATGATCCTGCAGACCCTGTTCCAGAACTGCGTGAAGCTCGGCATCAACTTCTTCAACGAGTTCT
>CAZHML010000070.1:0-9901 GCA_964533745.1 uncultured Microbacterium sp. | reverse complement strand
GGCAGGAGCCTGTGCAGCGCTACAAGGGCCTGGGCGAGATGGATGCCGAGCAGCTCGCCACGACCACGATGGATCGCTCCGGGCGACTGCTGCGCCGCGTGCGCGTGCAGGACGCCGAGGAGGCAGGTCGCGTCTTCGAGCTGCTCATGGGCAACGATGTCGCGCCGCGCCGCGACTTCATCGTGGGTTCGTCCGACAGGCTCTCTCGTGAGGCGATCGACGCCTGAGAGGGGCGCAGGCATGGTTTCCTGGCGCTCGCTCGGTTGTTGTTCGAGCGCGTCAGCGACCGATCTCGGCGATCATCCGGCGCACCACCGTCTCGAGCAGCGGAATGTCACTGCGCGCGGTGGTGAAGACGATCGAGTGTGCGGTGTCGAAGTAGTGGTGAATGAGCAGGTCGCGCATGCGGGCGATCTCGTACCAGGGGATCGTCTCCTCGCGCGAGGTGAGCTCCGGATCCAGGTCTTTGACGGCTTCGCCGATCTCCACCAGGCGGATGCGGATCGCATCGAACACGAGATTCTCGTCGTTCTCGCTCTTGCGTAGATGGTCCGTGATCGCCTGACAGGCGATGAGGATATCGCCGAGACGATCCCGAGCCGGACGGGTCATAGCGCGATGGCTTCGCGGCGTACGGCCTCAGTCAGGTCGGGTTTGAGGTCGCTCCGCGGTACGAGATCGACCCTGCGCCCGAGGACATCCTCCGCGATGCGCCGCATGCGCAGCAGAGCGAACAGGCCGACGTCCGGATCGAGGTCGACCAGGAGATCGATGTCGCTGTCGGCGTGATCCTCCTTGCGGGCGACGCTCCCGAAGACGGCGATATTCGAGGCCCCGAGCGGTGCCAGGCTCTCCCGGAGCACGTCGGCAGAGGCGAGTACCGACTCAAGAGCCGTTCCCCGTCTCTCTAGTTCCGCTGCACGCAACGCGGGTGATGCTGCCGACATACGCCGAGCGTAGCATCGGGACTTCGACGACGGCTGCCAATCGCGAGGACTGTCATGGGGAGAACCAGTCCCGTAGAGGCCATGGAGTTAACAGGGGATGCCTGGTCAGGAGCAAGATAAGTCTGTCGTGACGTGTCATGCCTTATCCCGGAAAATCAAGGCATGAGTCCTAAACGACCCCCAGAAGTGCGTTTCATCGCCGAGTGGGGTGCTCGCGGAGAGCTGCGTAGGTAGCCAAGGTACAGCACCCTCCGTGTTCCGGTTCTTCTGATGCGAGTGATCGTCGCGAACTCCCTTCCTTTCATGGGGGTGCCTTCGACGCCTCGGGGGCGCGCGCCGAGGGGCGCACCTGCGATGATGGTCCCATGACAGGGAAAAAGCTCGTCCGCCCGAGCCAGGGGCGCGTCGTCGCTGGCGTCTGCGCGGCGGTGGCGAATCGCTTCGGCTGGTCGATCACCGTGACGCGCGTGCTTACCATGGTCGCCGTCGTCTTTCTCGGCCTGTCGCTCTGGGCGTACATCATCCTCTGGATCGTCGTGCCGGACGAGAGCTGATCGCTCCCGGACATGGCCGGCTATTCGGGAACGCCGCTCGCGCGCAAGCTGGGCTACTCGGACGGAATGACGGTGTTCACCGAGGCCATGCCGGTGTCGGTGCGCGAGGAGATCGAGCAGCAGGCGTCGCCGGTGTTCACGACCCGGCTCGGGGAGGGCGTACCGGCTGCCCATGTGTTCGTCACCGAGAACGCTGTGCTGAAGGCTCAGCTGGCTCGGCTGCGGGCCAGGATCGCCCCGGACGGCATGATATGGGTGTCGTGGCCGAAGAAGGCCGCGAAGATCGAAACCGATCTGACCGAAGACGTCGTCCGGGACCTCGCGCTGCCGCTCGGCTTGGTGGATGTGAAGGTCTGCGCGATCGATCCCGTCTGGTCGGGTCTCAAGCTGGTGATCCGCAAGGAACTGCGGTCCGCTCCGTGAGGTGATTGTCAGGCCAGCGCGCGACCCACCGAGCCGATCACGGCATCCAGCGCTTGGCCGGAGGCGTCCCGGCGGGCACCCGCCTCGGGGAGCGCCCGCACGGCACCGTCGGGGCCGAGCGCGTAGGCGGGGGCCGGTCCCGCCCACGCGAGGTTCAGACGATCCTCGCCCTTGAGCAGGGCGTGCGCTCGCACTCCGCCGGTCGCACGCCCCTTGGCCGGGAACTCGGCGAAGGCAGATACCTTCGCGCGGCCCGCGTCGGTGCCCGCGATCACGGCGCCTGAGCCGGAGATGGTGACGACCACGGCATCCTGGCCCGGAAGTACAGCACCGAAGTGGATGACGGATGCCGCAGCCGCGAGGTTGATGCCCGCCATCCCACCCGCGGCCGCGCCCTGGGGTCTCACCGACGAGGCGGCGAAGCGCAGCAGCTGCGCATCGCTCGTGACGAAGACCAGCTCCGCGTCATCCAGGGCCTGCGCCGAGCCGACGACCGCATCGCCGGGCTTGAGCGCGATCACCTCGACCTCGCCGCGCCCGGGCAGGGCCGAGGGGACGAAGCGCTTGACCACGCCCTGCGCGGTGCCGAGCGCCACGGGGATGTCGCTGTCCAGGTGCACGAGACCCAGCACGCGCTCGTCCCGGCCGGAGAGCCCCAGATAGTCGCGCAGGGGCGTGCCGGCGGCGAGCTGCATCGACGCCGGCGGCACGGACGGCAGGTCGACGGGGGAGAAGCGCAGCACCCGCCCCGCGCTGGTGAGCGCCCCCAGTTCGCCGCGCACGGTGGTCGTGGCGGTGTCCAGGATCGCATCGTGCTTGCTGCGGCGCGCGGGGGCGCTGAGCGCCGTTCCGTCTTGGAGCTCGACCCGGATGGCCCGGCCCGTCGTCGAGAGGATCACCGTTGTCGGGGCGTCCGCGATCTGCAGGTCGGCCGCCTCGGCGGCCGCCCGGCGCGGTGCCGCGGCCTTCGCGTTCATCAGCAGCGTGCGCCTCGGGGTGCCGTAGGCATCGGCGGCCTGATCCAGCTCGCGCGTCACCTGCCCGCGCAGCAGCGCGTCCGAGCCCAGGAGCTCCCGCAGCGAGGCGATCTCGGCCTGCAGCGCATCGCGCTCCTTCTCGAGCTCGATGCGCGAGAACTTCGTCAGGCGCCGCAGGCGCAGCTCCAGGATGTACTCGGCCTGCAGTTCGCTGAGGTCGAAGACCTCGCGCAGCCGCGTGCGGGCCTGCTCGGCGTCATCCGAGGAGCGGATGACCTGGATGACCTCGTCGATGTCGAGGATCGCGAGGAGCAGCCCCTCGACCAGGTGCAGGCGCTCCTCGCGGCGGGCCAGGCGGTGGCGGCTGCGCCGGGTGATGACCTCGATGCGGTGCGCGACGTAGACGGAGAGCAGCTCCTTGAGGCCCAGCGTCCGGGGCTGGCCGCCGACCAGGGCGACATTGTTGATGCTGAAGGAGTCCTCGAGCGGCGTCAGCCGGTACAGCTCTTCCAGCACCGCGTGCGGGTCGAAGCCGGTCTTGATCGCGATGGTGATCTTCAGGCCGTTGGTGCGGTCGGTGAGGTCGGTGACGTCGCTGATGCCCTGCAGCTTCTTGGCCTGCACGGCATCCCGGATCTTCTCAATGAGTCGCTCAGGCCCGACCGTGTAGGGCAGTTCCGTGACGACCAGGCCCGTCCGGCGCGGGCCGAGCGCCTCGACCGAGACCTTCCCGCGCACCTTGAAGGCACCGCGCCCGCTCGCATAGGCCTCTTTGATGCCGTCCAGGCCCAGGATGATCCCGCCCGAGGGGAAGTCCGGCCCGGGCACGAACTCCATGAGGTCTTCGAGCGTGGCATCCGGATGCTCGATGAGGTGGGACGCTGCCGCGACGACCTCGATGAGGTTGTGCGGGGCCATGTTCGTCGCCATGCCCACGGCGATCCCTGCGGCGCCGTTGACGAGCAGGTTCGGGAAGGCGGCCGGCAGAACCTCGGGCTGCTGGAACTGCCCGTCGTAGTTGGGCACGAAGTCGACGACGTCCTCGTCGAGGTTCTCGGTCAGGGCGAGGGCGGCCGGGGCCAGGCGCGCCTCGGTGTAACGGGATGCCGCAGGGCCGTCATCCAGCGATCCGAAGTTGCCGTGCCCGTCCACGAGCGGCACGCGCAGCGCGAAGGGCTGGGCCAGCCGCACGAGCGCGTCGTAGATGGCGGTGTCGCCGTGCGGGTGGAGTTTTCCCATCACCTCGCCGACGACGCGGGCACTCTTGACGTGCCCGCGGTCGGGTCGCAGGCCCATCTCGGCCATCTGGTACAGGATGCGGCGCTGCACGGGCTTGAGGCCATCACGGGCATCGGGCAGGGCCCGCGAGTAGATCACCGAGTAGGCGTACTCGAGGAAGGATCCCTGCATCTCGGCGGACAGGTCGATGTCCTGGATGCGCTCCGGGGTCTGTTCGGGCGAGGCGGTGCGGGGCATGGGCTCCTGCCAGAAACGGTGCGTGCGATGGACGCGCTCCGGAGACCGGCTCTCCACGGAGCGCTCCGGACCTGGAGCCTGTGGGAGACTGGCCCGGATGCCACTCATGCTACCGTCCGTCCCCGCCACGGCCCGCAGTCTCGTCGGGGTGGCGGACGATCTGCTCGCCTCGCTGCGCGCGGACGCGGGCGCGCTGCCGCCGGTGCGCTCGGCCGTGCTGGTCGTGATCGATGGGCTCGGGGCCATCGCCCTGCGCGCGCACGCCGGGCACGCGCGCACACTGGCTGCGGCGATGGGCCGAAAGGATGTCGCGCACACGGTCTTTCCGACCACGACCGCCTCGGGGCTGACGAGCCTGCTCACCGGCGTCTGGCCGGGCGAGCACGGGCTCGTGGGTTACAGCGTGCGGCATCCGGAACGCGATGTGCTGCTCAACCAGCTCAAGGACTGGGGGAGCGCGGGGCTTGATCCGTTCACCTGGCAGTCGGCACCCACGGTGTTCGAGAGGGCCGCGGCCCTCGGGCACCCCGCCTTTGCGGTGGGCGTGCCGAAGCACGCGAACACGGGCTTCACCTCCGCCATCCTGCGCGGGGCGGAATTCGTGCCGGTGGCGGATACGCGCGAGCGGGTCGCCCGGGCCTACGCGCTCGCCGTCGACCACGAGGGCGCGCTCGTCTACTGCTATCTGCCCGGCACCGATCAGACGGGGCACAAGCACGGCATGGCTTCGGCGAAGTGGATCGCCGCGCTCGAAGAGATCGACGCCGCGCTCGCGCAGCCCGTGCCGCCCGGAGTCGGCGTGCTCGTGACCTCCGACCACGGGATGGTGGACGTGCCCGCCCACCGGCAGCTGATCCTCGATCCGGGGGATGCCTGCATGGACGGCGTGCGGCACGTCGGAGGGGAGCCCCGGATGCTGCATGTCTACCTCGACGATTCGGCAGATGCCGCAGCCGCCGCGTCGCGGTGGCAGGAGACCCTTGGTGAGGCGGCGAACGCCGGCACGAAGGCCGAGGCGATCGCGGGCGGTCTTTTCGGCCCACGGGTCACGCCGGACGTCGCCGCGCGCATCGGCGACGTGCTGGTGGCCGCGCGCGGCAACCGCGCTGTCTACCCGGGCATCGAGGCCCCCGGCAGAGGCATGATCGGCCAGCACGGCGCTCTCACCCCTGAGGAGCTCCAGGTGCCGTTCCTGCGGTTCGGCGCGTTCGCTCCCGGTCGTTGAGCGAAGGCGCGAAGCGCCGGAGTCGAAACGGAGCGATCAGTCCTCCGTGCGCGCCCCGAAGACGATCTCGTCCCAGGAGGGGAGCGCCGCGCGACCGCGCTTCTTGCCGCCGTCGTCCCGGCGCGGTGCCTCAGCGACGAAGGGCTCATCCTCATCCCCGTCCGGCTCCTCGTCGACACCCTCGTCGAAGTCATCCTCGAGCGCGTCGAACAGCGAGATGGGATCGGTCATGAATCCCGAATCCTCATCGTCGCCGTGCGGCGGTGTCTCGCGCTGGCCACGGCGGCGGCGCAGCGCTTCGAGCAGGTCGGCGGTCTCGGCGGTCGGCAACACGTCCTCGGGCGCGCGGGTCATCGCAGCCTCCTGCGCCGCGGGGCTCGTGCGCGGCGCGTCCTGCTCATCCGGTTCGGGATCGGGCAGCGCCCGCGGGCCGAAGGCGCCCGAGTCGAACCGGGAGTCGTCCTTGTAGGGTGAGCCGCGCTCGGAGTCCAGCGCCCGCAGGCGCGGGATGAGGCTCTCGGATGCCGCGCCCTGACGCGAAAGCTGCGTGGCGTCGGCATTGCTCGGCGCGAGCGTGCCGCTGCGTGGATCGAAGCTCCACCGGGCGTCGTGCGCGATCTCGTTCGCGACGAACTCCAGCTTGACCGTCCAGCCGCGCTCGTCCTTCCAGCTCGCCCAGTGCTCATCAGAGGCCCCGAGGTCGTACAGCCGGTTGCGGATCGCCGCGCCGAACGTCGGCTGGGCGTTCGGCTCGATCTCACTGCCCAGCAGCACGGGGGCAGCCAGTGCCTGCCCGATGATGTGCTCGCGCTCGGCGATCACCGGGCTCGCGAAGCGGATGACCTCATCCAGCGGCACGCCGAGCAGTTCGGCTGCCTCTTCGGCGGTGAGCCCGGCACGGATGTGCTTCTGGATCTCGCGCGGGCTGGCGGCGGCGGGACGGGGGGCTTCGGCGGCATCCTGAGCCTTGCGGACCTCGCGCCGGAGCACCTCGTCGATGGCCAGGGCGAAGCGCTCGCCCGACTCGGTGGCAAGCACGAGGACGCCGTCCTCGGTGCCGACGATCGTGACGTTTTCCATGGCGAATGCCCCTTTTCTGGGTCTGCGTCAATGCTGACACGCCCGCCGTCAAGCGCCGGGAACAGACCGGGCGTGCCGTGAGTTTCATGTGGGTGCGGGCATGTCATTTGCGAAATGCCCGGCGGTCATGCAAACTATGGCCGCTGACACGTAACCTGCATCCCGCACTGAACATCGAAAACGGAGAACCATCGCATGGCCACCGACTACGACGCCCCCCGCAAGAGCGACGACGACAGCGAGTCGATCGAAGCTCTCAAGGAGCGTGTGCCCGACAAGCTCTCGGGAACGGTCGACGTCGACGATGCCGACAACCCGGGCGGCTTCGAGCTGCCCGGTGCGGACCTGTCAGACCTCGAACTGGATGTCGTGGTGCTTCCCGCGCAGAGCGACGAGTTCACCTGCATGAGCTGCTTCCTCGTCAAGCATCGCTCTCAGTTGGCGCGAGAGGATGCCGCAGGCTCCATCTGCAAGGAATGCGCCTGACCTCGAGCGCGCCCGATCGCGGCCGCTAGACGGTCGGGGGTCCGGGTCGAGATCGTCCAGTTCGTGACAGGGTCTGCCGGATCCTCGACATCCACGACGATCAGCCCGTCGATCCCGCCGCGGATGAGGTGCCAGCCCCGCGCCGACAGCCCTGGCCCTCGCGCGTGACGCGCGTCGTCTCCGGTGCGAATCCGCACCTCGCCGAGCCATCGGGCGTCGATGTGCGCTCGTCCGGCCCGCAGCACCGTGCCCTTGACAGACACCACCGGTGAGGCTGCTACCGCGAGGATCATCACCAGCACGGGCACGACGATCCCGAGCACCAGCGCGAGCGTCGCGCCCACCGGCACGAACGACAGTGCCACCATGGGGCCGGCGAGCACCAGCGCCACGAAGAACGGCAGGCTCGGCGAGAGCCGCTCCCGGTAGATCCGGGGAGTGTCTGGCGAGGAGTTCTGCATTAGCCTCAGGGGGTGACCGATTCCGTGGACATCCCCATTATCGCCCCCGAGCTGCCCGTCTACGCCCATCCCGGCGACGCCGGCGCCGACCTCGTCTCGATCGAGGACCGTCGTCTGGAGCCGGGGGAGCGGGCGCTGATCGGCACCGGGGTCCGGATCGCGCTGCCGGACGGATACGCGGCCTTCGTCGTGCCCCGCAGCGGCCTGGCGACCAAGCACGGCATCACGATCGTGAACTCTCCGGGGACGGTCGATGCCGGATACCGCGGCGAGATCAAGGTGACCCTGCTGAACACCGACAGCACAACCGCGTACGATGTCTCCGTCGGCGATCGCATCGCCCAACTGATCATCATGCCCGTCACCCGAGCACGATTCCTCCCCGTCGAGGAGCTGCCCGAGAGCGTTCGCGGGCAGGATGGCTTCGGCTCCACGGGATATCAGGCCGCACCCGAGGCCGCGAGAGCAGGAAAGACAGAATGACCGACGAGAACACGCCGAGCCTCAAATCCGCACCGACGGATCGAGCCAGCGCCGGCCCTTTCGACGAATCCGAGACGAATCCCGTCCGCCCCTACATCGACCTGGGCGGGATCAAGATCCTGCCGCGTGAGGGCCTGAACCTGCGCCTGGAGATCGAGGAGCAGTCCAAGCGCATCGTCGCGGTCGGCTTCGACTACGCCGGCTCCACTCTGCAGGTGCAGCCGTTCGCAGCCCCCCGCACCGGAGGGCTCTGGCACGAGACGCGCCAGCAGATCCGCGAGCAGGTGACGCAGCAGGGCGGGCGCGTCGAGGAACGGCAAGGGCCTTTCGGTCCGGAACTGCTCGCCGAGGTTCCCTCCGGCCAGGGTGCGGCGCTGCGCCTCGCGCGCTTCATCGGCGTCGATGGGCCGCGTTGGTTCCTGCGCGGAGTGATCGGAGGCGCCGGTGCCTCGGACCTCGAAGCGGCGGCGGCGGTCGAGGACCTCTTCCGCTCGGTCGTGATTGTACGAGGTGGCACCCCGATGCCGCCGCGCGACCTCATCCCGCTGAAGATGCCGGCGACCCCGGGTTCGGCGTGAGCGAGCGGGAGCGCGACGCGGCCGAAGATCCGGATGCCGAGCAGCGGGCCGCCGAGCCGGGGGCTGCCGAGATCGTCGGCCAGGCGCTGAGCGCCGCAGCCCTCAGGGCCGGGATCGATCCCGACAGCGATGAGCCGCTCGGCCGCGTGATCTGGCAGGTCATCGGCGGATGGCGCGGCGTCGCGGAGTCGACGGTCCCGCTGCTGACCTTCATCGTCGCCTACACGGTGACGCGTGATCTGCTGCTCTCGCTCGCGCTGTCGGTCGGCGCGGCGGCGCTGTTCACGGTAATCCGGCTGGTCATGAAATCACCCCCGGTGGCCGCGCTCGGAGGCCTGATCGCCGCGGTGGCTGCCGCCAGCATCCCCTTCTTCACCGGGCGGGCCGAAGACCAGTTCATGATCGGCTTCATCACGAACGTCGCCTACGGCTCGGCCTTTCTCGTCTCGGCGCTCGTGCGCTGGCCGCTGATCGGCCTGATCACGGGCTTCCTCACCGAGGAGCGACTGGCGTGGCGGCAGGAGCCGCGCAAACGCCGGGTGTTCTTCTGGCTGTCGATCGGGTGGGCGGGGCTTTTCTTCGCGCGGCTGGCCGCGCAGCTGCCGTTCTACTTCGCCGGTGACGTGACCACCCTGGGACCGGTGAAGCTCGTGATGGGGATCCCGCTGTTCGCGGCGATGCTCGCCCTGACCTGGATCGTCGTGAGGCGGCTGTATCCGCGTGTCTCCGAGGAGCCCGAAAAGCCGGCTGCGTGATAAGATTTATCTCGACATCAAGATAAATCCTCGCGGTTCGCATCCCGTCTCGAGTTAGGCGAGCCTTGCTGGCAGGGGTTCCGGGCGGCGAGGATGATGGAGCGAACAGCCCATCAGAGCGAAGGAGTCCGGCCGTGTCCACCGTGAACAGCTTCGGGGCCAAGAGCACCCTGACCGTCGGCAGCACCGACTACGAGATCTTCCGGCTGGATGCCGTGGCCGGCTTCGAGAAACTGCCCTTCAGCCTCAAGGTGCTGCTGGAGAACCTGCTGCGCACCGAGGACGGCGCCAACGTCACCAAGGAGCAGATCGAGGCGCTCGGCGCCTGGGATCCGGCAGCTGAGCCGAACACCGAGATCCAGTTCACCCCCGCGCGCGTCGTGATGCAGGACTTCACCGGCGTGCCCTGCATCGTCGATCTCGCCACGATGCGCGAGGCGGTGACCGCGCTCGGCG
>CAZHML010000069.1:0-10175 GCA_964533745.1 uncultured Microbacterium sp. | reverse complement strand
AACGGTGTCCGGAATGACATGAGACACCCGTCCGGGATCCCCTGAAACCAGACACCTCCGGCTCCGCAAAATCCCTGGTCACGGTCTGTTTTTGGCGACTCATGTCGTGGTTCTTGCCGCGCCATTCCGGTTCCGCGGGCCAACTGGTATGCTTCGAGCACTCAATATCTCCGTTCATTTCCACCCTGGAGTGTCGTGCGCAGACCTCGCGCCCTGCATGGGGCCGCAGCCATCATGGCGGCCTTCGCCCTCGCCCTCGTCACCGCCGTTCCCGCTCATGCCGCCGACGTGACCTACTCCTCGGTCCTGGACGGCTCGTCGCCTACCTGGAACCGCGTGCTCAACTGCGGCACTGTCAGCGGCGTCGGAACCAACGTCTCGTACCATGCCCAGCGTTTCACCGTCGACGCGACCGGGTCGTACGTGCTCGAGATGGTCTCAACGACCCTTCCGGACGGCGACGGGCACTTCACGCTCTACTCCGGATCGTTCAACCCCGCGGCTCCCCTCACGAACTGCATCGGCGTCGATGACGACAGCGGGACGGGATTCATGCCACGGCTCAACCTCGTGCTGACCAGTGGCACGGTCTACGTCCTCGTCACCTCGACTTACGCGAATGCGAGCTACGGGAGCTTCACGAACACGATCTCCGGCCCCGGCACCGCGAGCTTCCCGACGACCGTGACCGTGGAGCAGGCCGCCGGTCAGGCCGATCCCACCAGCGTGGCGGAGGTCGAGTTCGACGTCGAGTTCTCCGAGGCGGTGACGGGACTCGGTGAAAGCGCTTTCGTCATCGGCGGGACCGCTGGGGCGACGACGGTGACGCTCACCGGCTCCGGTACGAGCTATGTCGCAACCGTGACGGGAATGACCGCGGCGGGCACCGTCACGCTCAGCCTTCCGGTTGGTGCGGCCCAGGCCGCCGACGGGTCGCTGAACGAGGCTTCGACCTCGCTTGACAACTCGGTGCAGTTCTCGCCTCCCGCGCCGACGGTGACCGTCGAGCAGGCCTCCGGTCAGGACGATCCGACCTCTGATGCGGAGATTCAGTTCGCCGTCGAGTTCTCGGCACCGGTGACGGGGCTCGACATCTCCTCCTTTCTGATCTCGGGCACCGCGTCGAGCTCGGCGACCTCGTTGACCGGTTCGGGTGCCTCCTATGTGCTGACGGTGACGGCGACCAGCGCAGGAACGGTGACCGTCACGCTGCCCGGAGGTGCCGCCACCGCCTTCGGGGTGCCGAACGAGGCCTCAACCTCGCTCGACAACACGATCACCTACGAAAGCGGCTATGAAGGGGAGACTCCCGGACTCGCCGATTCCGGAGGGGGCGAGGTTCCGCTCTCGCTCGCCGCTGCCCTGCTGGCTGCGGGGCTGCTGGTACTTGGTCTCGGTCGCAGGAGGCGTGCCGCGCAAGCCCGCTGACACGCGAAGAACTGCTGCGGAAGTCGGGCGGCGAGGATCTCCGTTCGCTCCGTTCTCACCGTGCTGCTTGTCACCGATGGCGCGCTGCCGACGTGAAAGCGGCCGTTCCGCACGAGCGGAAAGCGCCTGTGCGCCTGGCAGGGGCGGATGCCGCGACCACTCATCGCCATCGGCGGGCACCCCGTGCGACACTAGGTCCATGCCACACCAGCACGGTGACCTCACTCAGGGCGGAGGCACCACGCCAGTCGCAACGCAGTCCCGAACGACTGTTGCGGTTCAGCGCATCGAGAACGGCCTCGTCGCGGTTGCGATCGTCACGGTCGTCGTCATCTCGGGCCTGCCATGGTGGGTTCTGCTCGCTGCTTTCCTGCTGTTCGACCTCTCGGCGCTCGGGTATCTGCGCAGCGCTCGGGCGGGTGCTCTCGGTTACAACCTCGTGCACAACTACGTCGCACCCGCGGTTCTGACCATCAGCTATGCGATCCTCTCCGCGAACGGTGTCCGCCTTGATTGGCTCTTGCTCCTGGCTGCAAGCTGGGGCTTCCACGTCGCTGTCGACCGAGCGCTCGGCTACGGACTCAAGCTGGCGAGCTTTCGGCAGACGCATCTGGGCAGGATCGGGCGTGCTGCTGAGATCGCCTGACCGGAGCGCACCGTTCTGCGGTGCGTTCAGAGCGTCTTCGTCGTCGAGTTCAAGGGGTGGCGAATAAGGTCCCACGGCGTAGCATGGGCAGATGCGTCGGCTCCTCATCCCGTCTGCGCTTCTCGCGGGTGCGCTGCTGCTCGTCGGCTGTCAGGGCGAGGCGCAGGGCGACATCGCCACGTGGGAACTGCTCGACCCCGTGACGGTCAGTGCGACGACCACCCAGTTCGATGTCGCCGTCACGCGCCTCGCCTGCGCCAACGGTGAGACGGGGACGGTGCGCGCTCCCCGCGTCTTCTACGAGGAGGATCGCGTCGTGATCACCATCGATGTCGACCCCTTGCCCGACGGCGCATACACCTGTCAGGGCAATGACGCGGTGGCCGTCTCGGTCACGCTGAGCGAGCCGATCGGGGATCGGCGTCTTGTCGACGGGGCGTGCTCCCAGGCCGGGGCAGTGCGCACGGTGTTCTGCGAGAACGACGGCATTCGTTGGGGGTAGAGACGCCGAGACGCCGATTCGATGCAGTGCCGGTCGAGGGATAGATTCCCCGATCCTCAGCCGCTGAAGGGTCGCGTCCGTGTCGCCACCGACCCCCACTCCACCCCGTAAAGTTGTACGGATGCGAACGGGAGGGAGGCGACCATGCTCATCACGCTGAGCTACGAACCGGCAGACGGCAGCGACGCGACCGCGCTCGGCTTCCTCGTGCACAAGCACCCGGCGAAGGTGCAGACCTTCTCGGCGCCCGTCGGCGACATCCACGTCTTCTACCCCGAGGCGACCGCCGAGCGCTGCACGGTCGCCGTGCTGCTCGATGTGGATCCGGTCGGTCTCGTGCGCAGCAAGCGATTCCGGGGGGATGCCGGCGCGCTCGACCACTACGTCAACGACCGCCCCTACGTCGCCTCCAGCATGCTCGCCGTCGCGCTCGGCACCGTCTTGCGCACCGCCATGACCGGCCGCAGCGACACGCATCCCGAGCTCGCCGCATCCCCGCTGCCGCTGCGCATCGAGATCCCGGTCGTCTCCACCCGAGGCGAGGGCGAGGACCTCGTGCGTCGCCTGTTCGAGCCGTGCGGCTGGCAGGTCGACGAGCAACGCATCCCCCTGGACCCCGACTTTCCCGGGTGGGGTGAGTCGCGGTACAGCTCCGTCGCGCTCACGGGTCAGGTGCGCCTGGCCGAGGCGCTGCGGCAGCTGTACGTGCTGCTTCCGGTGCTCGACGACGCGAAGCACTACTGGGTCGGCGACGACGAGATCGCCAAGCTCGAGCGCGCCGGCGAGGGCTGGCTCGCGCGGCATCCCGAACGCGACCTGATCACCCGGCGGTATCTTCTGCACCAGCGGTCGCTGCTCGCGAGAAGCGACGACGACGCGGTCGAGACGAAAGAGACCCCCTTGCGGATGCTGCGGGCGGAGGCGGTGCTCGCGGCGCTGCGGGATGCCGGTGCCCACCGCGTCGTGGACATGGGATGCGGCCCGGGTGCCCTCCTTGCGCGGCTCGCGAAAGATCGTTCCTTCACCCGGATCGTCGGCGTCGACGTCTCGGCGAGGTCGCTGGAACAGGCGGCGCGGGTGCTGCGCCTGGAGGCGGCGTCGGACGCCGAGCGCGAGCGCATCGAGCTGATGCACGGCTCGGTGCTCTACCGCGACGAGCGTCTGCGTGGCTACGACGCGATGGTGCTGATGGAGGTCATCGAGCATGTGGATCATTCCCGGCTCGCGGCGCTCGAAGACGCCGTCTTCGCGGGGGCGAGCCCGGGCGCGGTCGTCGTCACGACGCCCAACGCCGACTACAACGCGCTCTACCCCGCGCTCGCCACGGGACAGCTGCGCCATGACGACCACCGCTTCGAATGGACCCGGGAGCAGTTCCGGGCCTGGGCAGGGGGCGTCGCATCCCGGCACGGCTACACGGTCGAGTTCCGTCCGGTGGGCGCGGAGGACGCCGCGTTCGGCGCACCGACCCAGCTCGCCCTCTTCCGTCGGGAGGCGGCGGCATGAGCGTGCTGAAGATCCCCGCCCTCTCGCTCGTGGTGCTCGTCGGGGCATCCGGATCGGGCAAGTCCACCTTCGCCCGTGAGCACTTCGGCGAATACGAGACGCTGTCCAGCGACGTCTTCCGCGGGATGGTGGCGAACGACGAGTCCGACCAGTCCGCGACGGCGGCCGCCTTCGACGCGCTGCAGTACGTGGCGGGCAAGCGGCTGGACGCGGGCCTGCTCACCGTGATCGACGCGACGAGCGTGCAGCCGGCGGCGCGGCGCGCGCTCGTGGAGCTCGCGAAGGCGCACGACGTGCTGCCGGTGGCCATCGTGTTCGACCTGCCCGAGTCGCTGAGCGTCGCCCGCAACGCGGAGCGCACCGACCGCGCGATCCCCGCCGGCGTCGTGAAGAGGCAGAGCGACCAGCTGCGCCGGAGCCTGCGCCACCTCACGAAGGAGGGGTTCCGCACGGTGCACGTCCTGCGCACCCCGGAGGAGGTCGCCGCGGCCTCCATCGAGCGCACGCGCCTGCTCAACGACCGCAGCGACGAGCGCGGCCCCTTCGACGTCATCGGCGACGTGCACGGATGCCGCAGCGAGCTGGAGACGCTGCTCGGCCGGCTCGGCTACGAGATCGCCCGCGACGAGCAGGGCCGGCCGGTCGACGCACGGCATCCGGACGCCCGCCGGGTCGTCTTCGTGGGTGATCTGGTCGACCGGGGGCCTGACGTCGTCGGGGTCCTGCGGCTCGCGATGGGGATGGTCGCATCCGGCAACGCCCTCGCCGTCCCTGGCAACCATGAAGCCAAGCTCGTCAAGGCGCTGCGCGGGGCGAAGGTGACCGTGTCGCACGGCCTGGAGGAGACGCTCGCGCAACTGGCGGGCGAGCCCGAGGAGTTCCGCGAGCAGGTGGCCGCCTTCTGCTACGACCTCGTCTCGCACCTCGTGCTCGACGAGGGGAGGCTGGTCGTCGCGCACGCCGGGCTCAAGGAGCAGTATCACGGCCGCGCCTCCGGGCGCGTGCGCGCCTTCGCGCTCTACGGCGAGACGACCGGCGAGACCGACGAGTTCGGGCTGCCAGTGCGGTATCCCTGGGCCGAGGACTACCGGGGCAAGGCTGTCGTGCTCTACGGGCACACCCCGGTGCCCACGGTCGAGTGGGTCAACAACACCGCGTGCCTGGACACCGGCTGCGTCTTCGGGGGCGCGCTGTCGGCCATGCGGTACCCGGAGCGGGAGGTCGTCTCGGTGCCGGCGGAGCGGGTCTGGTACGAGCCGGTCCGCCCGTTCCTGATCGAGGTGCCGGAGCGCGCCCCCGGCATCCTGAATCTCTCCGACGTGCAGGGGAAGCTCCTGATCACCACGGGCGCGCACGGGCGCGTCGGCATCTCCGCGGAGCAGTCGGCCGGGGGCCTGGAGACGATGAGTCGCTGGGCCATCGACCCGCGCTGGCTGGTCTACCTGCCGCCGACGATGTCGCCGCCGAACACCTCGGCGCGCGAGGGGTATCTCGAGCATCCCGACGAGGCTTTGGCCTACTACCGCGAGCACGGCGTGACCGACGTGATCTGCGAGGAGAAGCACATGGGCTCGCGTGCGATCGCGCTCGTCGCCCGTGACTCCGCGCGGTTCGGCGCGCCGGAGGGGTGGCGCGGCGTGATCCACACCCGCACCGGGCGGCCGTTCTTCGAGCCGGATGCCGAGGTGGCGCTGCTCGAGCGGCTCGATGAGGCGCTGTCGCGGGCTGGCGTCTGGGCTGAGCTGGATGCCGACTGGATCCTGCTCGACGGCGAGATCCTGCCGTGGTCGCTCAAGGCGGGCGACCTCATCCGCGATCTCTATGCCGCGGTCGCGGCGGCGGGGGTGGCCGCCACGGCCGCTGCCGCGGCGGTGCTCGCACGGGCTGCGGCATCCGGAATCGACGTGGCCGCGCTCGCCGAGCGGACGCGGGCGCGTGCGGAGGGGATCGCGGGGTTCCGAGAAGCCTACCGCCGGTACGTCGGCGATGCCGAGCAGGTGCGCTTCGCGCCCTTCCAGGTGCTCGCCGCCGGCACCTTGACTTTCGAGGAGCGCGACCACGGCTGGCACCTGGGGATCGCGGACCGGCTGGTCGAGGCGGCGCCGGATGCCGTCGCTGCCACCGGCCGCCTGCGCGTCGACCTGGCCGATCCGGTATCCGTCGCCGCGGCGGTGCAGTGGTGGGAGGGCCTCACTGACGCGGGCGGCGAGGGGATGGTCCTCAAGCCCTTCGCCAATCTCTCGCGCACCGGCAAGGGCCCCGTGCAGCCGGGCATCAAAGTGCGCGGCCGCGAGTACCTGCGCATCATCTACGGCCCCGACTATACCGATCCCGCGCACCTCGCCCGCCTGCGCGAGCGCGACACGGGCCGCAAGCGCTCCCTCGCCGCCCGCGAGTACGCGCTGGGCCTCGAGGCGCTGCACCGCTTCACCGCGGGCGAACCGCTGTGGCGGGTGCACGAGGCCGTGTTCGGCGTGCTGGCGCTGGAGTCGGATCCGATCGATCCTCGGCTCTGATTGACCTCGCTGGCAGCAGGGGCAGCTTCGTCGTGACGAAGTACCTGATCCCGTTGCCCGCCATCTACCGCTGCGCCCGAGAGTTCAGTACGACCCGATCGCCTGAGTGGCTGCGCCTCTAGACTTGGCACATGCGCAGTCGGTCACATCTCGCAGGTGTTCTCGGACTGATCGCCGCGCTCGGGATGCTGACGGGCTGCGCAACCCCGCAGTCGCCCCCGACGGTCTCGATCGACCTCGAGGAGCTCTCCGACTCTTGGCAGGACGAGTACGAGGATGAGTTCGACGAGGATCTTGTTCTGGTCACCTTCTCGATCGCTGACGGCATTGAGCTCATCGAGGTGCGCCGCGTGATGGGTCCGATCGAGGAGAGGGCGGATGCTGCGCTCGGGTCGTCGGGTCTGGGTTATCTCGACGGCTGGGGCAGCGGGGGCGACACCTACGACGTCTTCTTCTACGGCGAGGATCGGGATGCGATGTGGCTGCTGCTCGAGCCGATCATGCGGGATGCGCCGATCCCTCTGCTGCGCGTCGAGCTGTGGCCGCCCGGCATGGATGCCGTGCCGACCGTCATCGACCTCAGCGATCCGGTTCACGCCGCGTGATGCTGCAGACAGGGTGAGGGTCGGCCGTGGGCAGGCAAGATGCCACGAGGAAGCTTGTGCGGGTGCAGGCCCGCCTGATCGCCGGCATGCTCTTCGAGGAGCTCGCGATCGAGGGGGCCGTCGATGCGCTCCTCGCCGGGGTGGATGATCTCGCCGTCGCGGAGCTCGCCGGGCTGTCGCGCTCGTCGGGCATCCACGAGGTGCGGGCGTGCCTCGATCGCGCACTCGAGTCTCTCGGCATCCCGACGCCGATGCCTCTCACGGATGCCCGGATCATCGTCCTGCGTGAGATGGCAGCGGAGGTGCTTGCCGGTCGCCTCGACGCGCGCGAGATGTCCAGGTGGGCGCACCGCGTCATCGGGCACGAGGGCATCGAGGTCGCTCACAGCATCGTGCTCCTGGATGACGAGTTGGATTACGCAGAGCTCGGCGGGGAAGCCCCCGATGTCGCGTCAGTCCTCACCGCGTTCCTGCGCGACAGCGCGGAGTGGGATGAGTGGGGCCTGACGCGCTAGGACCCACTGAACCTTGAGGTCGCCTACTTCATCGGTGCGACGGAGGCAGACTTCGAAGCTGCGATCAGCCGGCTGAGAAGTGACGGCTTCACGATCCACGAGGCTGATCTAGAAGGCGCGGTGGCTTACAGCTTCAGCAAGGATGGCGGTTACGTCGGCAACGTCGCCTGTTTTGCGTCTGGAATCCCGATGGCGGGCGTCGAAGATTCAGTCATCCTCGCTTTACGGCGCTACTAGTCCACGGTGGTTGCCAGGCACCCGCCGTTCAGGACCTGATCGATCTGCAACGACGACGGCAAGGCCGCACTCACACTGACGTCATCCATCCTGCGCAACGCGTCGGATGCCGCGAGTAAACTCCCACCATGCGCAGGCTCACCCGGGACGAGGCCCGACGGATCGCCGTGCGTGCGGCGCTGCTCGACGCCGACCGGCCGGGCGACGCGGTCGAGGTGGCTGAGCAGATCGGCAAGATCAAGATCGATCCCACCGCCGTCATCGCGCCCTGCGAGCACGCGATGCTCTGGGCGCGCATCGGCTGGAGCTACGAGCCGGGGCAGCTCAAGAAGGCCGTTGAGACCGACCGGCTGATCTACGAGTTCGACGGCGAGTTCGTTGCGGCCAGCCGCATCCCGTACCTCTGGCCGACCCTGCGCGGCAGGGTCCTGCGTGCACAGTCAGCCCAGTGGCTCGAGGCGAACCTCCGCTTCCGCGACCACGTGATGAAGCGCCTTCGCGAGGACGGGCCGCTGCTGGCATCCGACATCGAAGACACCCACCAGGTCGCCCGCCAGAGCGACCACGGCTGGTGGGGGTCGAACCAGGTGCCCCGGATGCTGGAACTGCTCATGTACACCGGTCGGGCGGCGATCACCGGTCGCGAGGGTCGGCAGCGCGTGTGGGACCTCGCCGAGCGCGTCTACCCGAAGGATCTGCCCTCGTACTCTCTCGAAGAGGCGGAGCGCGGGCTGGAGGAGCTGCGGCTGAAGGCCAACGGGATCACCCGTCACAATGCGGCCTACACGCGGGTCAAGAACGCGGGCGAACTCGTCGAGGTCGAGGGGAGCAGCGCGAAGTGGCGGGTCGACCCCGAGGCGCTCGCCGCCCTCGACGACGACCCCGGCGGGCGGGTGGCGATCCTGAACCCCTACGACGGGATGCTCTTCGACCGCTCGCGCCTGCGCGACCTCTTCGACTTCGACTACGTGCTCGAGCAGTTCAAGCCCAAGGCCGAGCGCGTCTATGGCTTCTTCGCACATCCGATCCTCGTCGGCGACCGCTTCATCGGGTTGCTGGATGCCGCGCTCGACAAGCCGCGCGAGACGCTCGTTGTGACCGCGATCCATGAACTCGTGCCCTTCGACGAGGACGAGACCGAGATGGTGCACGCCGAGATCCGCGACCTCGCCGAGTGGCTCGGCGTGGGTCTGTTCGGGATGCCGTAAAGTTCCCGCCGATAGGCAGACAGGTTCGGTCCCTGAGCTTGTCGAAGGGCCGGGTCTCCGGCTCTGGACGCTTCGACAAGCTCAGCGACGGGTGCCTATTGGCGGAACCGCTTAGCCGCCGGGATACGGGCGTTCCCCTTCGACGACAGATCGTATACGATCTAGGCAGCAGGAGGAAGGATCCGCACCGATGCAGTTCCACCACCACGGCTACGTCTCGGCCGACCCGCGCGTGCTCCCGGCCGCGGGGACCGGGATCGATCGGCCGTCCGATCTGCCCGATGAGGTCGATGTGCTCATCGTTGGCTCCGGGCCTGCGGGCATGCTGCTGGCAGCGCAGCTCGCGCAGTTTCCGGCCGTCACGACCCGGATCATCGAGCGCCGCGACGGGCGGCTCCCCCTCGGCCAGGCCGACGGGATCCAGCCGCGCAGCGTCGAGACCTTCCAGGCCTTCGGCTTCGCTGAGAGGATCGTCGCCGAGGCCTACAACATCGGCTGGATGAACTTCTGGTCACCTGATCCGGAGCATCCCGAGAACATCATCCGCACCACGCGCACCGAGGACTACGGCTACAAGATCAGCGAGTTCCCGCACCTCATCGTCAACCAGGCGCGCGTGCTCGACTACTTCGCCGAGGCCGCCCGCAACGGCCCGGGTCGCATCGTCCCCGACTACGGGATCGAGTTCGCGGGACTCACGGTGCACAACGAGGGCGAGCATCCCGTCGAGGTGCGGGTGCGCTACGTCGCGGGCGAGCGTGCGGGCCAGGAGCGCACCGTGCGCGCGAAGTACGTCGTGGGAGGCGACGGTGCGCGTTCGACGGTGCGCGACGCGATCGGACGCCGGCACATCGGCAGCTTCGCCGCGCATGCCTGGGGCGTGATGGACATCGTGGTGAACACGGACTTCCCCGACTGGCGCGTTAAGTGCGCGATCAACGCGGAGGCGGGCAACATCCTGCACATCCCGCGGGAGGGCGGATACCTGTGCCGGGTGTACGTCGACCTCGGC
>CAZHML010000068.1:0-10533 GCA_964533745.1 uncultured Microbacterium sp. | reverse complement strand
CGACAGTCCCTTGAGATGCTGCGCGGCGTTGCCGAAGATGATCTGCCCGGTGCGGCTCTCGCCGGTGAACGAGATCAGCGGCACGTCGGGGTGCTTGACCAGTGCGTCCCCGGCCTCCTCGCCGAGGCCGTGCACGAGATTGAAGACGCCCTCGGGCAGGCCCGCCTCCTCGAAGATCCCGGCCCAGAGGGAAGCCGACAGGGGGGTGAACTCCGCGGGCTTGAGCACGACGGTGTTGCCGGTGGCAAGGGCCGGTCCGAGCTTCCACGACTCGAGCATGAACGGCGTGTTCCAGGGCGTGATGAGGCCCGCGACGCCGATCGGCTTGCGGTTGACGTAGTTGAGCTGGCGGCCCGGCACCTTGTAGGCGTCGTCGCGCTGCGCCACGATCAGGTCGGCGAAGAAGCGGAAGTTCTCGGCGGCGCGGCGTGCCTGCCCGAGCGCCTGCGTGATGGGCAGGCCCGAGTCGAAGGACTCCCAGGCGGCCAGGCGCTGGTCGCGCGACTCGACGATGTCGGCGATCCGGTGCAGCACCCGGCTGCGCTCGCGGGGGAGCATCCGCGGCCAGGGGCCTTCGACGAAGGCCCGCCGCGCGGCAGCCACGGCGCGATCGATGTCGGCCTTCTTGCCCGCGGCGGCGGCGACGTAGGTGCGGTTGGTGACGGGATCGAGCACGTCGAAGGTCGCGCCATCGGCGGAGTCTTCGTGGGTGCCGGCGATGTAGTGCCGGATGCGCTGTGGCAGGTCGGTCGGGATGCGCTCGTCGGTCGTCATGGTCGTCTCTCTGTGGTCGGGACGTGCCGCGCGAGGAGCACGGCGTCGAGGGTGTTCCAGCGGTGCTCGCGCACGGCGATCTCGATGCTCAGGGCATCGGCACCGGAGCGGATGAGGTCGAGGATCTGGACGTGCTCGGCCACGGAGTGCAGAGCCCTGCCCGGGACGAAGCCGAAGGTCGAGTCGCGGATGCCGGCGAGCCTGGTCCATCCGCGGTGCACCAGATCGAGCAGGTGCGGATTCGGGCAGGGCGCGTAGAGCACGGCGTGGAACTCGCGGTTCAGCTCGGTGAAGGCGTGGTCGTCGAAGCCGCCGAGAAGCCCGCGCATCCGGGTGTTGATCTCTGCGGCCCTGGCGAGCGCCTCCTCGTCGAGGAAGGGGGCGGCCAGCGCCGTGGCTGCACCCTCGACCACGCCCAGGGTCTGCATGGTGTGCGCGTACTCCGCCTCGTCCACCAGGGCGACGCGCGCCCCGACGTTGCGCTCGAAGGTGACGAGCCCCTCGGCCTCGAGCTGGCGCACGGCCTCGCGCACCGGCACGACGCTCATGTCGAGCTCGGCGGCGATGATGCCGAGCACCAGGCGATAGCCGGGTGCGAAGCGGTGGTCGGCGACGCGCTCCTTGATCCACGCGTAGGCCGTCTGCGACTTGCTGAGCTGTGCAGTGCGGGTCATTGCCGGTCCCTGAGCGAGGGCGGCGAAGCCGACCGGGTCGAAGGATCGTCCTCGTACTTCGCACGCCACTGCGCGTTCATCGGGAAGAGCCCCTCGATCGGGTGCCCCTCCGCGACGCGCGCGGCGACCCAGGCGTCCTCATCCTCCTGGGCGAGCGCGGCATCCGCGATCTCCTCGGCGAGGCCGGGCGGGATGACGATCACGCCGTCGCCGTCGCCCACGATGATGTCGCCGGGCTGCACGGTCGCCCCGCCGCAGGCGATCGTCACGTCGTGGTCCCAGGGGACGTGCTTGCGTCCCAGCACGGCGGGATGGGATCCGGCCGAGAAGACCGGCAGGCCGATCTCGGCAACCGTCTCGGCATCCCGGACGCCGCCGTCGGTGACGACCCCGGCGGCGCCTCGCGCCCGCGCGCGCAGGGCGAGGACATCGCCGAGCGTGCCCGAGCCGCGTTCGCCGCGCGCCTCGATGACGATCACCTCGCCGGGCGCGACGGTGTCGAAGACGCGCTTCTGCGCGTTGTAGCCGCCGCCGTGGCTCGCGAAGAGGTCCTCGCGGCCGGGCACGAAGCGCAGCGTCTTCGCCGTGCCGACCATCTTCGTCCCCGGGATGCCGGCGTGCACGCCCTCGATGAAGACGGCGTTCAGGCCGCGCTTGCGCAACTGCGCCGACAGCCCCGCGGTGGGTGCCTTCTCGAGCTTGGCGCGCAGCTCGGCAGAGAGCCCCTCGGACGGGAGTCCGGCCGCCTCGCGCGATCCCCAGGCCTCGACGCGCTGCTTCTCGTTGATTGCGGGGAGCGAACCGATCTCGGGGTCGAAGGGCTCCTCGCCCTGGGTGATGGTGGTCACCAGGCGTCCGGAGGAGGCGCCCGTGGCGGGCACGTCGACCTCCACCTCTACGACATCGCCCGGCACGACCACCGAGGAGCCCGCGGGAGTGCCGGTGAGGATCACGTCGCCCGTCTGCAGCGTCAGGTGCTGGGAGATATCGGCGACGAGCTGGGCGGGCGAGAAGAACATCCCGGCGCTGGTGTCGTCTTGGCGGAGTTCGCCGCCTACCCAGGTGCGCACGCGGATGCCGGCGGGATCCACCCCGCGCGCGTCGATGAGCTCGGGGCCGAGCGGTGTGTAGCCGGCGCGGCCTTTGGAGCGCACATTCGACCCTGCGTCGTTCGCGCGCAGATCGTAGAGACCGAGGTCGTTGGCGGCGGTGATGTGCGAGACATGGCTCCAGGCATCCTCTACCGGGACCCGGTGTGCCGGCTCACCGATGACGAGCGCGATCTCGCCCTCGAAGGCGAGCAGCTCCGTGCCCGCCGGGCGCTCGGCGGTCCCGCCCGAGGCGGCGACGGAGCTCGTGGGCTTGACGAAGTATGAGGGCCGCGCCGGACGCCTGCCGCGCTGCTCGGCGCGCGAGGTGAAGCTCAGGTGGACCGCGATGATCGTGCGGGGATCGAGGGGGTGCGCGCTCACGGATCGTCTCCTTGCCGGGCACCGGCGGGCGATGCCGGCTCCTCAGATCGTATACGATCTGGCGGGCGAGGGAAAGGGCGGCTCAGGCCGCGGGATCCCAGACGACGATCAGCAGATCCCAGGCGTCGTAGTACGGGGTGTAGCTGAAGCGGATCATGACCTGCACCGGGCCTTTGCGGACGTTCGCGTTGACGCCCTGGTGGTCGTGGCGACTCTCGAGTTCCCAGCCCGCACCGAGCCACGACTGCAGGAGAGCGTCGACCTCGGTCTCGTCGCGAGTCAGCCACCAGGCGGGGACGCCTTGTACGCCGTCCCGGACCGGCTGGGTGACCTGGTATATCGTCCGGATCGGCGGTCGCTGCGGCAACGGGAGGTTCGCCGGGAAGGCGGCGGGAACGGCGCTGGGGACAGCCGTCGTCCACTCGCGGGTGTCCCCGCCGGCCAGCGGCCAGGGCTCCACCCGCTCGTGGCTCTGCGCACCGGGTTGCACGGTGTAGCTCGCAAGGTACTCGTGTGCGAACTTCATGCGGTCCACTTTGACGCTCACCGAATGGCCGGCGATGAAGACGATGGCGTGCCCGGTGCCGTCGGCGAGGCCGGGGCCGAGCCCGTCGCCGATGGAGATCTGGCTGAGACTCCCCGCTGCGAGGAGTGGTGCCACGACGTCCTCGAAGTGGGTGTCGGTGCTGATCTGGAGGTTCCAGTAGGTGCCGTTTGCCACGGGCGAGGCCTGCTGAAGCATGAGGTGCCCCTCGGGCAGCGGGATGTACGCGGGGAAGTCGATCGTGAGCTGCTCGCGGACGGGGGGCATGGTGGGGTCGGGAGCGGCATCCGTTGTGGGCGGAGCAGTCGCCGGATCGTGCCCGCTCGCGAAGGGGGTCTCGGGCGCGCACGCCGTCAGGACCAGCGATGCCGCCAGCACCGCCGACCAGGCACCTGCCCATGCCGTGCGCATGCCGAACAATATGCCACATCCGGGTCCGCGGGGAAAGGATCGATTCCCGGCATCTCGAATCGCGTGACAGCGCAGCGGGTGACCGGCTACCATTCCAGAATGACTCGCTCACGCCGGGCAGGGCTGGTGGTCGCGAGTGCCTGCTGTCTGTTGCTGCTGAGCGGATGCGCGAGCGAAGCCCCGCCCGAAGGCTTCACACCTCCCCCGCGCGAGGTGCCCTCGGCAGCTCCCAGCGAGCCTGATCCCACCCCCTCGGCTGAGGTGACCGGGGATCCCGTCTTCCCGGCACCAGGCCCCGATGTCGCGCTGCTCGAGCGCCTGACAGCCGACCTTCCCCTGGGCTGGGGGAGCCGCCTGGTCAACCTCGGCAACAACGGCCTCGGCGAGGTCTACCGGGTGCTGCCCGACGGCACGCTCGATCCCGCGCCCACCGGGTGGGTCGCGGCGACCTGGGACATCGCCCGCGCGTTCATCGAGGGGACGACGCTCGAGGGCCTGTTCGACGAGTTCCACGTCACCAACAACACCGACAGCGGCATCGATGCCTACGTCCTCTTCGGTGAGCGCATGGCCCTGGGGATGAATCTCGCCGCCTTCCGCACGCCGCAGCGCTGGTTCTCAACCTTCGTGCACGAGCTGGGGCACGCCCTCACCGCCGACGCCGCGCAGCTGCGCAAGGTCGCCGCGTGCGACACCTTCGAGGTCTTCGACGGCTCCTGCGTCATCCGGGGCGGGAGGCTGCACCAGTGGTACGAGCAGTTCTGGGCGGGTTATGGCGACGATGCCCCGGGGCCGGCGAACATGGATCGGAATCTCGGCAGCCGGTTCCGCACCGCGCATCCCGCCGACTTCGTGAGCGCCTACTCGGCCGTGAACTTCTTCGAGGACATCGCCGAGCACTTCCGCGTCTTCGTCTCGGAGCCCCTGCGCGCCGACACCGCGGGGGTCGTGATGTGGGAGAAGCAGATGTGGTTCGCGCAGTTCCCGGATCTGCTGGAGTTCCGCACGAAGGTGCGGGAGGCCTTCGCGGGGCTGTACTGAGCCTCGCTTCTGCGGGCCGGTCTCAGCTGTTGATCCGGATGATCTCCTGCTGGTACGGGGCGATGATCGTGCCGCAGACCCGCAGGTCGACCAGCAGGAACCGGCGGGATGCCGCATCCTCAGCCGCCCACTCGCCCACGCGCTCGAGATCGGCCAGGCTGCGCACCACGAGACCCTCGCCGCCGATCGCCTCGGCGAGGGCGGCGAAGTCCACCTCGGGGATGCGCATGGGGCCCTCGGCCAGACCCTTCAGGCCGTAGAGGTTGATCTCTGCCCCGTAGGCGGCGTCGTTCCAGATCACCGCGCAGCCCCGGCCGGCGGCCACGCGCACGGCCGATTCCAGGTCGGCGAGCGCCATGAGGCCGCCGCCGTCGCCGGAGGCGAGGACGACAGTGGAATCGGGACGTGCGACCGCCGCGCCCACCATGCTGGGCCAGCCCTGGCCGATCGCCTGGAAGGCCGTGCCGATCATCATCATCCGGTCGGGGGACGCCACCGGCCAGTACATGTTCGACCAGCCGAGGAAGTGCCCGCCGTCGGTGACGACGACCCGGTCCGCCGGCAGGAGCTCGGCGAGCCGCCGTGTCGCCGGCCGGGGGTCGAGCCGCCCATCCGGCCCGAACTCCTCGCCGTCCTCGTGCCTTCTGGCCGCGGCCACTTCTGCGGCGTCGCGCCAGCGCTCGGCGCTCGCGCCGGACAGGCGTGCGAGAAGGGCCTCGGCGACGAGCCGTGCATCCCCCCGCACATAGCCGCCGATATGGGCGTGCGAGGCGGCGGCGCTGATGTCGACCTGATAGACGCGCGTTCCCGGCCCGAACAGCTCGCCGAAGCGCATCGTGAACTGGTTCAGCGCCGCACCGAAGACCACTGCGACATCGGCGGATCGGACGAGGGCCATCGCTCCCTCCGCACCGAAGCCGCCGGCGACCCCCAGATCGTATTCGGATGCCGGAAAGACGCCCCGCCCGAGGGCGGTCGTCGCCGTGAGCGCCCCTGCCGCATCCGCAAGAGCCCCCAGTGCCGCACCGGCACCTGCCAGCCACGCACCGCGCCCGGCGAGCAGCAGCGGGCGCTCGGCATCCCGAAGAGCCGAAGCGATCTCGTCGAGCACCGCCGCGGCGAAATCCCCGCGGGGCGCGAGGGGGGCAGGGACACTCGGCTCGGGGGCGGGGGGCACCGGGCCTGCTTCGAGCGCCGCGACGTCGTAGGGGATCGCGAGCACCACCGGCACGAAATAGGTCAGGGCGTGCTCGATCGCGATCACGGTGGTCGCGGCGGCGTCCGCCCGCCCCACCGTGTAGGTGCGGGCGCCGACGGCCGAGGCCAGCGCGATCTGGTCGACGTCCCAGGGGCGCGGGCCGCTCGTCGGCTCGTCGCCGACGACGAGCACGAGGGGCACATGCGCCTGCACCGACTCGGCGAGCGCGGTGAGAGTGTTGGTGAAGCCCGCACCGTAGGTTGTCGTCGCCGCGGCGATCCGGCCGGATGCCCGGTAGTGCGCGTCGGCGGCGACCACCGCGCCCTGCTCGTGCCGCACGGCGGTGAAGGATGCGGGCGTGTCGCGCTCGAGCGCGTCGAGGAAGTAGGCGTTGCCGTTGCCCATCAGGCCGAAGACGGCGTCGATGTGCCGGGCGAGAGTGTGCGCGACGTGCGCGGAGACCGTGGGCATGGGGGTGCCTTTCGAGACGGAGGGGGATCCGTATATGTCTCGCGCGGCGCGACGTCGCGCCGGTGGCTTCGTGCCCCTTTTTCGAGCACCGGGCTCGGCCCGGACGTGTCGATCATACGTCAGGACGCCGCAGAGCGCTCGCCTAGAATGGGAGGCAGACCCCGCGAAGGAACCCCGTACACATGAACAGCTGGACCGCGCACCGCAGCGCCTGGATCGCCCGTGAAGAGCTCGCCGAGCGGATCATTCCGCTGGTGGGCACCCTCTACCGCGACCACGGCGTGGTCACTTCCATCCACGGCCACCGCCTCATCGGCTGCTCGACGACCGGGATCCTCGAAGCGCACGAGCGGGCCGAGCACCAAGGCCACGCCGCGGTGCGGCTCGAGGACACCCTCGCGGTGCTCGAGGCTCTGCGCGCGATCGGCCCGGGTGCGGCATCCCTCGACCTCGCCCGGCTCGCGGCGGGTGCCGCGGCATCCGACCTCGATCTGGAGGCCTACCTGCGCGAGGAGCTCGCCGAGCTCATCGGCGGCCCGGTGCGCGAGACGAGCGGTGCGGATGTCGTGCTGTACGGCTTCGGCCGCATCGGGCGCCTGGTCGCGCGGATCCTGATCGCGCACGCCGGTGGCGGCCGCGGCCTGCGCCTGCGCGCGATCGTGGTGCGCCGCGGGGGCGAGAACGACCTCGTCAAGCGTGCGAGCCTGCTCGCCCGCGACTCGGTGCACGGCCCCTTCGACGGCACAGTCGCCGTCGATGAGGACAACCAGCAGATCGTCGCCAACGGCACGCGCATCCAGGTGATCTACGCCGATGACCCGGCCTCGATCGACTACACGGCCTACGGCATCCGGGATGCGATCGTCGTGGACAACACCGGTCGCTGGCGCGACGAGGAGGGGCTCGGGCAGCACTTGCGCTCGCCGGGGGTTGCCCGCGTGCTGCTCACGGCACCCGGCAAGGGGATGCTGAAGAACATCGTGCACGGCATCAACCACCACACGATCGGCGACGACCGGATCCTGTCGGCCGCATCCTGCACGACCAACGCGATCACGCCCGTGCTCAAGGCCGTCGATGAGGCCTACGGGATCGTGCGCGGGCACGTGGAGACGGTGCACTCCTTCACGAACGACCAGAACCTGATCGACAACTTCCACAAGGGCGACCGGCGCGGGCGCTCGGCGGTGCTGAACATGGTGATCACCGAGACGGGAGCTGCCAAGGCCGTCGCCAAGGCTCTGCCGGAGCTCGCCGGCAAGCTCACCGGCAGCGCGATCCGGGTGCCCACCCCCGATGTCTCGCTCGCGGTGCTGAACCTGACCCTCACGACCCCCGCGACCAAGGATCAGGTCAACGACTACCTGCGCCGCGCCTCGCTGCACTCGCAGCTGCGCCAGCAGATCGACTACGTCGAGTCACCCGAGGTCGTCTCGAGCGACTTCGTCGGCTCGCACCGCGCCGGGATCGTGGACGGCCTGGCGACCATCGCCGAGGACGTGAACCTCATCCTCTACGTCTGGTACGACAACGAGTACGGCTACTCCTGCCAGGTGGTGCGGGTGCTCGAGACCATGTCGGACGCCCACCCCGTCGTCCTGCCCCGGCGCCTCGAGGTGACGCTGGAGGGCTGAGGCTCACGCCGGCGCGTGCCGCTCGAGGAACGCGTAGACCTCGTTGTCGTCGACGCCGGGGAACTCGCCGCGCGGCAGAGGCGAGAACATGTGCGTGTGCACGCGGGCGCTCGGCCACGCCCGGCCCTTCCAGCGTGCCGTCTCGTCGGCGGGGGCTCGGCGGCAGCAGGACTCGTCGGGGCAGGTGGATGCCGCGCGCACCGTCGTCTCGCGCCCCCGCCACCAGCGGGCGTCATCGAAGGGGACGCCGACGGTGATGGAGAACTCGCCGCCATCCGAGACGGCCGACTGCGTGGCGCACCAGAAGGTGCCGGCGGGGGTATCGGTGTACTGGTGCTGCTCGGTCGTGCGGTTCTGCTGCGCGAAGGCCGAGCGGGCACCGAACTTTCGGCACACGGGCTGTCCCTCGACCGACCCGGTGACATCCATCGGCAGGGGAAGATCGTCGTTCTCGTAGACGCGGGAGATGCCGCCGGAGGCGTCCACTCGCAGGAAGTGCATCCGCATCCCGAGGTGCTCGGTCATCAGGTTCGTCATCCGCATGGCCGCGGCCTCGTGCGTGACGCCGAAGGCATCGCGGAAGTCCTCGACGGCGAGGTTGCGATCCTTCTTCGCCTGCTGCAGGAACGCGATCCCGGCGGTCTCGGGGATGAGGCAGCAGGCGGCGAAGTAGTTGATCTCCAGCCGCTGCTGCAGGAAGTCGGCGTAGTCGGTGGGCGGGGTGTGCCCGAGGAGGCGATGCGCCATGGCCTGCAGCGCCATCGAACGGAGGCCATGGCCGCCGGGGATGGACGCGGGCGGCAGGTAGATCCGCCCGTGCTCGAGGTCGGTGACCGAGCGGGTCGAGGCGGGCAGGTCGTTGACGTAGATCAGCTCGAAGCCGAGCCGGGATGCCATGATGCTCACCGTGCGGTGGGTGAGGGCGCCGGCCGTGTGCCCCGCGGCCCGCAGCTGCTTCTCGGCGAGCTTCTCGATGTCGGGCAGGTAGTTGTTCTGCTCGCGCATGCGCAGACGCAGCTCGGTGTTGCCGCGCCGCGCCTCTTCGGGCGTGGCGATCGCCTCGCGTTCGCGGCGGACGAGTTCGCGGTGCAGGCCCAGGATCGACTCGATCGTCTCGTCGCTCATCGCCTTGGTCACGCGCACCGGCGCGATCCCGAGCTGGCGGAACAGCGGGCTGGATTGCGCGCGGTCGAGCTCGATCTCGAGCGCCGCCCGGTGGCTGGGCGGATCGGCGGCGAGGAGTTCGGTGACCCCGGTGCCGGTGGCATCCGCGATCGCCTGCAGCAGCGAGAGCTTGGGCTCACGGCGCCCGTTCTCGATGAGACTGAGCTGAGACCCCGCGACGCCCACGATCTCGCCGAGTTCGTCGAGCGTGTACCCCTTCTGCAGACGGAAATGCCGGATGCGGTGCCCCAGCGTCGTGAGATGGATGCTCGCGCTCATTCCTTGAGCTTAGCGAAAGAATTGCACTTCTTTAGAGCACAGATCCCGCGAACCATACCGAAAACTCGCGCATACTAGGAAAAGACCTCGTATCGAGCATCGAATGGAGAGATCATGGCCATCGCCGATCCGGTCACCCGGAGCCCTCGATCCGCAGACAGCCGCCGCGAGTCCGGAGCAGCACCGGCGTATGAGGGCACGGGCATGGATGAGCTGAGCGCCTGGGTCGACGGCATCGCCGCGCTCACCCAGCCCGATCGCATCCACTGGGTCGACGGCTCGCGCACCGAGAACGAGGCGTTGCTGCGCGGCATGGTCGACGAGGGCAGGCTCATCAAGCTCAACCCCGAATGGCGGCCGGGCTCGTACCTGGCCCGCTCGCATCCGAGCGACGTCGCCCGCACCGAGGCACGCACCTTCATCGCCTCCGTGCGCGAGGAGGACGCCGGCCCCACCAACAACTGGGCCGATCCGGCTGAGATGCACGCGAAGATGGACTCGCTGTTCGCGGGCAGCATGCGCGGGCGCACGATGTACGTCGTCCCCTTCTCGATGGGCCCGATCGGCGGCCCGCTCTCGCACATCGGCGTGCAGATCACCGACAGCGCCTACGCCGTGGCATCCATCGGCATCATGACCCGCGTCGGCGACGCCGTCACGCGCCTGATCGCCGACGGCGCGCCCTGGGTGCGCACGGTGCACTCGGTCGGAGCTCCGCTCGCCCCCGGCGAGCAGGACGTGCCCTGGCCCTGCAACGACGAGAAGTGGATCGTGCACTTCCCCGACACCCTCGAGGTCTACTCCTACGGCTCCGGATACGGCGGCAACGCGATCCTCGCGAAGAAGTGCTTCGCGCTGCGCATCGCCTCGG
>CAZHML010000067.1:0-10711 GCA_964533745.1 uncultured Microbacterium sp. | reverse complement strand
GGATAACCGCTGAAAGCATCTAAGCGGGAAGCCGGCCTCAAGATGAGACTTCCATGCCTTCGGGCGAGAGGCTCCCAGCCAGACTACTGGGTTGATAGGCCGGATGTGGAAGCGTGGCAACACGTGCAGCTGACCGGTACTAATAAGCCGATGACTTGATAACACACACCTTGTTTGAATCGAGGTGCTTGCGTCCACTGAGTGGTTCTCGATGTACGGTCGAGAACCGCATGACATGACTTTTTGTTGTGCAGACTGAAACATCAATAGTGTTTCGGCGGCCATAGCGAGAGGGAAACGCCCGGTCCCATTCCGAACCCGGAAGCTAAGCCTCTCAGCGCCGATGGTACTGCAGGGGCGACCCTGTGGGAGAGTAGGACACCGCCGGACTTCTTCGTCGAAATGGCCACCCAATGCTGGGTGGCCATTTCGCGTTAACGCACCGGAATGCGGGAGGATCAGGGTATGACGCCGGATGAGCGCCCACGCGGCGACAAGAGGCCCCAGAGCAACCGTGAGAGCCGTCCCCCTGCGAAGCGCGAGGGTGAGCGAAAGTCTTACGCCAGCAAGGATGGCGCGCGAAAGCCCTCTGCGAAGCGCGATGGCGAACGGAAGCCGTACGCGAAGCGGGACGGCGATCGCAAGCCCTCCTCGAAGCGCGAGGGAGCGAAGCCGTACCCGAAGCGCGACGAAGACCGTGCGTCCCGTCCTCCGCAGCCTGACGAACGACGAGTCCCCGGCCCCGCGATCCCCGAGGAGATCACTCCGCGGGACCTGCATCCCTCTGCGCGCAACGAGCTGAAGACGCTCAGCAAGGAGAACGCCGACGAGGTCGCCCGTCACCTCGCGATGGCCGCGCGCCTGATCGACGACGACCCCGCACTCGCCCACGAGCATGCCCTGGCGGCATCCCGTCGTGCCGGGCGCATCGCGATCGTGCGCGAGAGCCTTGCGATCACGGCCTACGCGATCGGCGATTTCGCACTGGCCCTGCGTGAGCTGCGCACCTACCGCCGCATCTCGGGCAAAGAGGATCAGATCGCCCTGATGGTCGACAGCGAGCGCGGGGTCGGACGTCCCGATCGCGCGCTCGAGACGGGCCGCGCCGTCGATCGCAGTGCGCTGCCGGTTGCCACGCGGGTGGCCCTGGCGATCGCGATGTCGGGCGCGCGCCTGGACCGAGGCGAGACCGAACTCGCCCTGGGTGAGCTCGAGGTCCCCGAGCTCGATCCCGATCGCGCCTTCGAGTGGAGCCCTGCGCTCTTCGCCGCCCGCGCCGCCGTGCTCGAAGACCTGGGGCGCACGCAGGAAGCGGCGTTCTGGGCCGAGCGCGCGGATGTCGCAGCCACCGCTCTCGACGCGGCGGACGCGCTCGAGGACGAGATCATCGTCGAGGACGGGATGGTGGACGATGCGGAAGAAGGGTGAGCGCACCCCCCTCGACGGGGTGGATGTGCTGCTCGCCGACCTCGACGGCGTCGTGTATGCGAGCGAGATCGCGCTGCCGTACGCGGTGGAGAGCCTGAATGAGGCCGCGAGAACGCGACGGATCGGGTACATCACCAACAACGCCGCGCGCACGGACCGGACGGTCGCCGCGCAGCTCACCGAACTGGGGCTCACCGCCCTGCCGGAAGAGGTCGTGACAAGCCCCCAGGCGGCGATCCGTCTGCTCGCCGAGACGGTGCCCGCCCCGGCGACGATCCTGATCGTGGGGGGAGAGGGCCTCGTGGCCGAGGCCGAGCGCGCCGGATACACCGTGACGCGCAGCGCCCTCGATCAGCCGCGCGCGGTCGTGCAGGGCTTTGCCCCCGAGGTGTCGTGGACGGATCTCGCCGAGGCGGCCTTCGCGCTGCAGACGCCCGAGGACGAGGGCGGCATCCCCTGGATCGCCACGAACACCGATTGGACGATCCCGCGCTCTCGCGGCGTCGCACCCGGCAACGGCACCCTGGTCTCCGCGGTGCACACCGCGATCGGACGGCTCGCGACCGTGGCGGGCAAGCCCGAGGTGCCGATCTTCGCCGAGGCGACCCTGCGCTTCGGCGCACGGCATCCGCTGATGATCGGTGACCGCCTCGACACCGACATCCTAGGCGCCTGCCGCGCCGGCATCGACTCTGCGCTCGTGCTCACCGGCATCGACCGGCCCAAGCACGTGCTGGCAGCCCCCGAGGGGTCGCGGCCGACCTACATCCTGAGCGATCTGCGGGAGCTCCACGAGCCCTACCCGCGGGTCGTCCGCAAGAACGGCGTGACGACCGTGAACGACGCGAGAGTGCGCGTCGAGGGTGCCGAGATCGAAGTGCTCGCCGCAGGCGCGCGCCAGATCGATCTGCTGCGCGCCGGCGCGAGCGCCATCTGGCAGAGCGGTGTCGCGATCTACGCCTTCCGCGTGCCCGAGATCCTCTATGCCGACCCGTTCCACAAGCCCTGAGGCATCCCGGGGTCGGGGAGCCCGCGTACAGTAGAACCGTGAGCGAAGACACCAGCGCCGAGCCGGCGGACGCCCTGTGGAGCAGGCTGCGCGTCATCGAGGGCCAGCCGCTCGCCGAGCGCGCCAGCGCCTATGCCGCGCTGCACGAGGAGCTCTCGCGTCGCCTCGACGCCCCCAGGGCCGAGCCCGCAGGCGGAGAATGACCCGCCTGGATGCCGCGCTCGCGGCCCGCGGGCTGGCACGCTCGCGGACGCAGGCCGCGCAACTGATCGAGAACGGTCAGGTCAGCGTGGACGGACGCCCGGTCCTCAAGGCGTCGCACGCGGTCGCCGATGACGCCGTGCTGGACGTCGCCACGGCCGACCACTACGTGAGCCGCGCCGCACACAAGCTCATCGCCGCACTCGACGGCTTCGGCATCGACGTCGCAGGACGACTGGCCCTCGACCTCGGCGCGTCCACCGGCGGCTTCACGCAGGTGCTGCGCCAGCGCGGGGCGCGAAAGGTGCTCGCGGTCGACGTCGGTCACGGGCAGCTCGCGGCATCCGTCGCCGCAGACACCGGCGTCGTGAGCGTCGAGGGATACAACGTGCGCTACATGACGCCCGAGACGCTCGCCGGGACGACGGGCGAGACCGAGGCACCCGGAGTGATCGTGGGTGACCTCTCGTTCATCTCGCTCGAACTGGTGCTGCCGTCGATCGCGGCGGTGGCAGCGCAGGACGCCGACGTGGTGCTGCTGATCAAGCCGCAGTTCGAGGTCGGTCGCACAGCCGTGCGCGGCGGCCTCGTCACCGACCCCGCCACACGCGCCGATGCCGTCAGTCGCGTGGTGTGGAGCGCATGGGATGCGGGCCTCGGGATGCGCGGGATCCTGCCGTCCCCGATCCTCGGCACGCACGGCAACGCCGAATATCTCGTTCATCTCGCTCCCGAGGCGCGCAGTGGTATCCACATGTCTCCCGCCGGCGGGGCCGATCCGTCAGAATGGACACAGACAATCAACGAGCTGGCGGGAGGACGATGAGCGGGCGCAGCATTCTTGTCGTCGTCCACGCCGGGCGCAGCGACACCGTCGAGGCCGCTCGGCGCGTGGTCGAGGCGCTGCGCGCTGACGGCGCGCGCCCCGTCTTCGCCCCCGAGGATCACGCCGCCCTGGCCGCCGATCCCGCCTTCGCAGACGTCGCCGTGCTGGGGGAAGACGTCGCGGCCACCGATCTGGAGCTGGCCATCGGCCTGGGCGGCGATGGCACGATCCTGCGCGCGGCCGAGCTCGTGCGCGAGGGCGAAGCGCCCGTGCTCGGCATCAACATGGGTCACGTCGGCTTTCTCGCCGAGATCGACCGCGAGGCGATGGATGAGGCTGTGCGCCGCGTCATCGACCGCGACTACGCGGTGGAGGAGCGCCTGGCGCTCTCGGTCGAGGTGAGGGATGCCGCGGGTCAGAGCGTCTACGAGACCTGGGCGCTGAACGAGGCGACCGTCGAGAAGGCCAGCCGCGAGCGGATGATCGAGGTGGTCATCGAGATCGACGGCCGGCCGCTGTCGAGCTTCGGCTGCGACGGGATGGTGGTGAGCACGCCGACCGGCTCGACCGCCTACAACTTCTCGGCGGGCGGACCCATCATCTGGCCGAGCGTCGAGGCGATCGCCGTCGTGCCGCTCTCGGCGCACGCTCTGTTCGCTCGGCCCGTCGTCGTGGGGCCCGAGGCCGAGGTCGTCATCGAGGTGCTCGAGCGCACGAACGGCACCGGGATCCTCTGGTGCGACGGGCGACGCTCACAGGACCTTCCCCGCGGCGCGCGCGTCGTCGTGCGGCGCTCGGCGAAGCCGGTGCGCCTGGCGCGCCTCCATCCTACCGCCTTCACGAACCGCCTCGTCGAGAAGTTCCAGCTGCCGGTCGACGGCTGGCGCGGCAGCTCCGCACAGGGGCGGGCATGATCGAGGAGATGCGCCTGCGCGACCTCGGCGTGATCGCGGACGCGGTCCTGCCCCTCGGGCCGGGCTTCACCGCGATCACGGGAGAGACCGGCGCGGGCAAGACCATGGTCGTGACCGGCCTCGGCCTGCTGCTGGGCGAGCGTGCTGATTCGGGCGCGGTGCGATCGGGGGCGGCGCAGGCATCCGTCGCGGGCGTGTGGCTCGTGCCCGAAACCGGATCCGTCGCCGACATCGTCGCCGAAGCCGGCGGCGACCTGGAACCCACGGGCACCGGGGATGCTGAGCTCTACGTCTCGCGCACGCTCACCGCCGAGGGCCGCAGCCGCGCGAGTGTCGGGGGCAAGGGGGCACCTGCGGGGGTGCTGGCTTCGCTCGCCGAGGAGCTCGTCGTCGTGCATGGCCAGTCGGAGCAACTGCGGCTGCGCTCGGGGGTCGCGCAGCGCGATGCCCTGGATCGCTTCGGCGGCAGCGTCGTGGAAGAGGCGCGCACCAGCTACGCGGCGCTCTGGGGGCGTTGGCGTGCCCTCGACGAGGAGCTGACGGCGCTCCTGACGAGCACCGGACAGCGCCAGCGCGAGGCCGAAGAGCTGCGCGACGCCCTCGCTCAGCTCGAAGCCGTCGCCCCCAAGGAGGGGGAGGACGTGCTGCTCGCCGAGCGGGCGGAGCGGCTGGCGAACGCCGAGGAGCTGCGCGTCGCGGCGGCACAGGCGCACGAGTTGCTCGTGAGCCAGACGGATGCCGTGGATGCCGCGGGGCTGCTCGCCGACGCCAGGCGCGCCCTCGAGCGCGTGCAGGATCCGCTGCTCACCGGGATCGCCGAGGCCCTCGCCGATCTCGGGTACCGCACGGCCGACGTCGCCGGCCAGCTCGCCGGCTACCTTGCCGACCTCGACGAGTCCGGGCCGCACGAGCTGGCCGCCGTCGAGGAGCGTCGCGCGAGGCTCGGCGCCCTCGTGCGCGCCCACGGCTCGCTGGCGGCCGCGCGAGAGCTGTGGCAGAGCGGCGCCGAGCGCCTTGCCGATCTCGACGACGACGGCGAGCGGGCAGAGCGCCTGGACGCGGAACGCGCGATGGCGCGCGCCGAACTCGACCAGGCCGCTGCTGTCCTCACCGAAGCCCGCACCGCCGCCGCGGCGCGTCTGGCCGACCTGGTCACCGCGGAGCTCCACGCCCTCGCGATGCCCGATGCCCGGCTCGAGGTCGCCGTGACGGCGGGCACCGAGAGCGTGCACGGGCGCGACGAGGTCGCACTGCTGCTTGCCCCGCATCCCGGTGCCTCCCCGCGCCCGGTCGCCCGCGGCGCGTCCGGGGGAGAGCTCTCGCGCGTCATGCTCGCGATCGAGGTGGTGATCGCGGCGGCCGACCCGGTGCCGACCTTCGTCTTCGACGAGGTCGACGCCGGCATCGGCGGGGCAGCCGCCATCGAAGTCGGGCGGCGTCTGGCGCGCCTGGCCGAGACGAGCCAGGTGATCGCGGTCACCCACCTCGCCCAGGTCGCCGCCTTCGCGAACAACCACCTGAGCGTCGTCAAAGCCAGCGACGGACAGGTCACGGCATCGAGCATCCGGCAGCTTGGCGGCACCGAGCGCGAGGCGGAGATGGCCCGGCTGCTGTCGGGAATGGTCGACTCGGATGCCGCTCTGCAACACGCGCGCGAGCTGCTGAGCCTGCGCGCGGGCGCGCGATGATAGAATCGAAGCCCGTGAAGCAGACATCCCGCGAGCGGCCCGAGAACGACACCACCACGCACATCTTCGTGACCGGCGGTGTCGTTTCCTCTTTGGGCAAGGGACTCACGGCGGCGAGCCTGGGGAACCTTCTCACCGCCCGCGGCCTGCGCGTGGTCATGCAGAAGCTCGACCCCTACCTCAATGTCGATCCCGGGACGATGAATCCCTTCCAGCACGGTGAGGTCTTCGTCACCGACGACGGTGCCGAGACGGACCTGGACATCGGCCACTACGAGCGGTTTCTCGACATCAGCCTCAGCCAGGCCGCCAACGTCACGACCGGGCAGATCTACTCGCAGGTGATCCAGCGCGAGCGTCGCGGCGAGTATCTCGGCGACACGGTGCAGGTCATCCCGCACATCACCGACGAGATCAAGCGCCGGATGCGACTGCAGGCGACCGAAGACCCCCGTCCCGACGTCATCATCACCGAGGTGGGCGGCACGGTCGGCGACATCGAGTCGCAGCCCTTCCTCGAGGCCGCGCGGCAGTTGCGCCACGAGCTCGGCCGCGACAGCGTCTTCTTCGTGCACGTCTCGCTCGTGCCGTTCATGGGTGCCTCCGGTGAGCAGAAGACCAAGCCTACGCAGCACTCGGTGGCGGCGCTGCGCTCGATCGGCATCCAGCCCGACGCCCTGGTGCTGCGCAGCGACCGGCCGGTGACGGAGTCGAACAAGAACAAGATCGCCCTGATGTGCGACGTGGATGCCGAGGGGGTCGTCAACACCGTCGATCTGCCGAGCATCTACGACATCCCCTCGACCCTCAATGAGCAGGGGCTCGACGGCTACATCGTGCGCCGCCTGGGGCTGGATGACCGGGCGGGCGAGGTGGACTGGACGCGCTGGCAGCGGGTGCTGCAGGCGGTGCACAACCCCAAGCACGAGGTGACGATCGGCCTGGTCGGCAAGTACATCGACCTGCCGGATGCCTACCTCTCGGTCACCGAGGCGCTGCGCGCCGGCGGCTTCGCGCACGAGGCGCACGTGAACATCCGCTGGATCCCTTCGGACCTGTGCGAGACGCCCGAGGGTGCCGCGAAAGCGCTCGGCGACCTCGACGGCATCTGCGTGCCGGGCGGCTTCGGGATCCGGGGCATCGAGGGCAAACTCGGGGCGCTGCGCTTCGCCCGCGAACAGGGGATCCCCGCGCTCGGGCTGTGCCTGGGTCTGCAGTGCATGGTGATCGAGTTCGCCCGGAACGTGGTGGGGATCGAGGGCGCGTCCTCGAGCGAGTTCGATCCCGAGACGCCGGATCCCGTCATCGCCACGATGGCAGAGCAGGTGGACATCCTCTCCGGCGGCGACCTCGGCGGCACGATGCGGCTGGGGCTGTATCAGGCCGAACTCGCCGAGGGATCGCTCGCGCGAGAGGTGTACGGCCAGGCCGAGGTGTCCGAGCGCCACCGCCACCGCTACGAGGTCAACAACGCCTACCGCGAGCGCCTCGCCGATGCGGGGATGGTGTTCTCGGGGCTGAACCCGGAGCTCGGGCTCGTGGAGTTCGTGGAGCTTCCGCGCGAGGTGCATCCCTACTACATCGCCACGCAGGCGCACCCGGAGCTGCGCTCGCGCCCGACCGCGCCGCATCCGCTGTTTCGCGGGCTGGTCGAGGCCGCGATCGTGCGTCACCGCGCGAGCGAGCTGTTCGATGTCGAGGATGCCGGCTGAACCCGGAGAGTGACGTGGAGCTCGAGCGGGCACGGGATGCCTACCTCCGCCACGTCACGATCGAGCGCGGGCTGTCGGCGCACACCCTGGCCGCCTATCGGCGCGACCTCGGGGGCTACCTGCTGTGGCTGTGTGCGCAGGGGATCACGGACACCTCCGAGGTGAGCCCCGCGGTGGTCGCCCGTTTCGCCGCCGAGCGTGCGAGCGCCGAGCCGCCGCCCGCGGCCACCAGTTTCGCCCGACTGCAGTCGTCGGTGCGCGGCTGGCATCGCTTCCTCGCGCGCGAGGGGATCGAGACGGATGATCCGGCGCTGCGCCTGCGCCCGCCCAAGCTGCCGCGCATGCTGCCCAAGGCGCTCACGATCGAGCAGGTCGAGCGGCTGCTGGCCGCTCCCTCCGCCGACGAGCCGATCGGCATCCGGGATCGCGCTCTGCTGGAGCTGCTCTACGCCACCGGCGCGCGCGTCTCGGAGGCCGTCGGGCTCGATGTCGACGATCTCGCCCACGGCGACGTGCTGAGACTGCGCGGCAAAGGCGACAAGGAACGGATCGTGCCGCTCGGCTCCTACGCGCGCGCGGCGCTGGACGCCTACCTGACCCGCGTGCGGCCGGGGCTCGCGAGCAGGGGGCGGGGGACGCCCCGGCTGTTCCTGGGCGCGCGCGGCGCGCCGCTGAGCAGGCAGAGCGCCTGGCTCGTGATCCGCTCCGCCGCCGAGCGCGCACAGATCACGAGCGAGGTCTCGCCGCACACCCTGCGGCACTCCTTCGCCACCCACCTGCTGCAGGGCGGGGCGGACGTGCGGGTCGTGCAGGAGCTGCTCGGGCACTCCTCGGTGGCGACCACCCAGATCTACACGCACGTCTCGGTCGACGCCCTGCGGGATGTCTACGTCACCGCCCATCCGCGCGCTCGGTGAAACCCGCGATCTTTTGAGACGATCCTGGCTGCGCCGACACTGTTCAGTGACAGCCTGAGGATCGCCGCGGCATCGCGGCGCGAACACGAGGAGCATCATGCGCAGATTCGCGCTTCGCACCACGACGGCGCTGGCCGTCGTCGCCACGGTCGTCTCGCTCGCCGCCTGCGCGAGCCCTGCGCAGGAGGAGCTGACCTGGGAGGACTCCCCGCTGCAGCGCTACTTCGCGAGCTTCTACAGCATGGGCTTCGACGAGGAGCAGACCAAGGAGCGCGACCGGCGGATGCAGGAGCTGATCGCTCAGTGCATGAAGAACGAGGGCTTCGAGTACTACCCCGTCGTCTCCGATGCGGCCATCGATCAGCCGATGCCCATCGAGCCGGGCGACGGAGAGAACCTCTGGCAGCCGGAGAAGCGCGAATGGGTCGAGCAGTACGGCTACGGCATCGTCAACGATCCCTACCGGCTGAACGGGGGCTACGAGCCGGTGCCGAGGCCCATGCCCATGCCCATGCCGGAGCCGAATCAGAACGACCCGAACATGGAATACTTCGAGTCGCTCAGCGAATCCGAGCAGCGCGCCTACAACGAGGCTCTGTACGGGAAGAGCTCCTGGATCGACCCGGGGTTCGGCCGCGAGGGCGACATCGCCGATGACGAGCAGCAGGAGTACGACCCCGAGGACTTCGGCTGCTACGGCAAGGCCAACGCCGAGGTCTACGCCGACATGATGGAACTGGGCAAGATCTGGGAAGACCCCCAGTTCGCCGCGGTCTTCCAGGCGCAGGGCACGCTGTACGAGAAGATCGAGGCCGACCCGAAGCGCGTCGCCCTGGACCGCCAGTGGGCGGACTGCGTGGCCGATGCCGGTCAGCCCGTCTTCACCCGGCGCTATGAGGCGGAGAGCTCCATCCACAGCGCACTCGAGCCCCACTTCAACAAAGAGAACTGGGACGAGTCGATCTGGGACCTGCCCGAAGTGCAGGAGATCGGCCGCCAGGAGATCGCCCTGGCCCTCGTAGACTTCGATTGCCGCAAGAAGGTCGACTACGACAACGAGATCCTGCGCCTGCAGTTCGCGATCGAGGAGCAGTTCCTCTCGGACTACAAGGTCGAGCTCGAAGCGCTGAAGCAGGCCTTCGAGCAGGCCATGGGAAGCTGAGATGACCGAAAGTGACGCGAGCGCGCTGGAGAGCGCGCTGGACGGCACGCCGAGCCGGGTTTCGGGCTGGGAGCGCGTGTTCCGGGGCAACCGGGTGCTGTGGACCACCGCGGCTGTGGCGGTCGTATGCCTGGTGGCGGGCCTGCTCGTCGGGCGGTTCGTCATCCCCGGCAGCGGGGCAACCGCCGAGGTCCCCGAGCCGGGCTTCGTGACGGTGCCGGTGACGCGCGGCGAGTTGCGCAATGAGGTCATCATCCGCGCGGACTTCGGATACGTCGATGCGACCGAGCTCACCCTCAACTCCTCATCGGGGGGCACCCCGGTGGTCACAGGGCAGGTACCCGAACCCGGTGACGTCCTCGACGCGCGGTCAGTGATCCTCGAGATCGCCGGCCGGCCCGTGATCGCCCTGCCCGGCGAGCTGCCTGCCTATCGCACCCTGGTCATCGGATCGGCCGGGCCCGATGTGATCCAGCTCAAGGAGGCGCTGAAGAGTCTGGGGCTGAACCCCGGGAATGTCTCTTCGGATGTCTTCGATCAGAAGACCGCCGACGCCGTCGCGGCGCTGTATGCGCAGGCCGGCTATCCGGTCCCGCCCCCGCCCGAGGGCGCCGCCGAGTCGCTGCGCGCCGCGCAGGACGGGGTGCGGTTCGCCCAGGAAGGCCTTCAGGCGGCCCGACGCCAGCTCGCCAACGCCAAGGGCGGGCCCGATCCCGTCACCCTGCGCAATGCCGACAACGCCGTCGCGGCGGCCCAGGATGCGCTCGACCTCGCCAGGCTCGGTGAGCCCCAGCCTCCGTGGGCCACGCCCGAGATGATCAGGGAGTGGGAGAACAACGTCCGCGCCGCGGAGA
>CAZHML010000066.1:0-11099 GCA_964533745.1 uncultured Microbacterium sp. | reverse complement strand
AGTGCGTGAGGATGCCGGCCTGGGTGGGCTTGTTGTAGTAGGGCGTGACGATCATGATGCCGTCGGCACCGGCCCGCTCGCTCGCCTTGTACAGCTCGATCGCGTGCGCGGTCTCGTTGGAGCCGCCGCCGGTGATGACCTTCGCGCGACCGGCCGAGACATCCTTGCCGACCTCGACGAGGCGCACCTTCTCGGCATCGGTGAGGGTGGAGGTCTCGCCCGTCGTGCCGGTGACGACGATCCCGTCGGCACCCGCGCCGATGACATCGTCCATGTGCTTCTCGGCGGCGGGCCAGTCCACCTCGCCGTCGGCGGTCATCGGCGTGACCAGCGCGACGAGCACCTGTCCGAAGGGGTTGCCCGTGTGCGTCATGGTTCCAGGCTAGTCGTTTCCCGCGGTGTGGCGATGACGAGGACCTGGCCCAGCCGGGCATCCGGAGGAGATCCGGATCGCGGTGCCGGAATGAGGGGATGCGCCCAGATGAGGAGGAGTCTGCGGCGCTGCGTCCTCAACTCGGCGCATCCCCTCATCTCGGCACGCCCGCGGTGCCGGCGAGCTGACGCCGCCACCCTTGCAGGATCGCGGCGGCTACGCTCTACACTCGCCCGCGACGCCCGACACGAGCGAGCACGCGAGCCGGGAGGAAGCGGATCAGCGCCACGATCGCCTTGTAGCGCAGCGACGGCACCGACACCGCCCGGCCCAGGGCCGCGTCGCGCAGGCTCTCGCGCACCACGTCCGGTGCATGCAGCCAGAGCGCGGTGGCGATCCCCTCCTTGCCGGGTTCCAGCCCCATCCGCTCGTGGAAGCTCGTGTGCGTGAAGCCGGGACAGACCGCAGTGACCGAGACCCCGTCGCGGCGGTATTCGGCATTCGCCCACTCGCTGAACGCGATCAGCCATCGCTTGGAGGCGGCGTAGGTCGAGCGCGGGATGAAGCCCGCGACCGAGGCGACGTTCAGGATCCGTCCGCCACGCCCGCGCATGGACCCCAGGGCCGCGTGCATGAGCCGCATCGGTGCTTCGACGTGGATGCGCAGGTGCGCCACCTCGTCGGCGATGTCGTTGTCGGCGAAGCGCAGCGGCAGGCCGAAGCCGGCGTTGTTGACGAGGAGGTCGATGGGATGCTCCGGGTCGCGCAGCAGCGCCGCGACGCGATCGATGTCGTCCGAGTTCGTGAGGTCGGCGGTGCACACATCCACCGCCACCCCTTGCTCCTCGCGCAGGCGCGCGGCGAGCGCTTCGAGTGCCTCTGTGCCGCGCGCGACCAGCACGAGGTCGGCCCCTCGCGCGGCGAGCTGCACGGCGTACTCGGCCCCGAGGCCCGAACTCGCTCCCGTGATCAGCGCGGTGGGCATCAGCGCTCGTATCCCAGAAAGCGGAAGCGGATGTCCGTGGCCGACGTCTGCCACTCGCCTTCGTCGACCAGAGCCCACCCCTCACGCGAAGGCGCAAAGGCGTCGCCCGCGACGTACAGGTCGACCTCGGTGACTTCCAGCCGGTCGGCATCGTCGATCGTCTGGGCGAAGACATCCGCCCCGCCGATGATCCACACCCGCTCCCGGCCGGCGAGGGCCTCGTCGAGGGATGCCGCCCGCGAAGCGCCCGCGGCCGTCCAGTCCTCGCGGCGGGTCACCACGATGTTCTCGCGCCCGGGCAGCGGGCGGAAGCGCTCGGGCAGAGACTCCCAGGTCCGCCTGCCCATGATGACGGGAGCGCCTATCGTGAGCTCCTTGAAATGGGCGAGATCCTCGGGCAGGTGCCACGGCATCCCGCCCTCGGCACCGATGACGCCACCGTGCGCCTCGGCCCAGATAAGCCCTGTCCAGGTCATACCGCCACCGCACCCCGGATCGCGGGGTGGTGCTGGTAGTCCTCGAGCACGAAGTCCTCGAAGACGTAGCCGAGAATCGAGTCGGGCTTGCGTGCGAGGTGCAGCCGCGGGTAGGGGAAGGGATCCCGGGTTAGCTGCTCGGTGACCTGCGCGACGTGGTTGTCGTAGATGTGGCAGTCGCCGCCGGTCCAGACGAACTCCCCCGGGTCGAGTCCGGTCTGCTGCGCGACCATCAGGGTCAGCAGCGCATAGGACGCGATGTTGAAGGGCACCCCGAGAAAGAGATCGGCGCTGCGCTGATAGAGCTGGCACGAGAGCCTGCCGTCCGCGACATAGAACTGGAACAGGGCGTGACAGGGCGCGAGCGCCATCCGCGGGATGTCGGCGGGGTTCCACGCCGACACGATGAGCCGTCGCGAGTCAGGGGCGCGCTTGAGCTGCTCGACCACGTCGGTGAGCTGGTCGATGCTTCCGCCGTCCGGCGTCGGCCAGGAGCGCCACTGCACCCCGTAGACCGGGCCGAGGTCGCCGTCGGCATCCGCCCACTCGTCCCAGATCGTCACGCCGTGCTCCTGCAGCCAGCCCACGTTCGAGTCGCCCCGCAGGAACCACAGCAACTCGTAGGCGACCGAGCGGAAGTGCACGCGCTTGGTCGTGATGAGGGGGAACCCCTCAACCAGGTCGTAGCGCAGCTGCCGCCCGAAGACGCTGCGAGTGCCCGTGCCGGTACGGTCCGCCTTCACCGCCCCGGATCGCAGCACCTCGCGCAGCAGATCCTCGTAAGGCGTGGGGACGAGCTCGGTCATACCTCTCACGATACCGGCGACCGGATGCCACGGGGTCGCGGCGAGCCGTCGTCATCGAACGTCACATCCGCGCCCGGTCCCCGCCCGCCCGCCTATGCTCTTCGCATGACCCTCCCCGAGGCGCTGCTGGCCGCGGGCGCGCTGATCGTGCTCGCGACGGTGCTCGGCGTGCTGGTCCGGCGGCGGCAGGATCGTCGCGTCGACGCGCGAGCAGACGAGCGGATCCGGGATGCCGACATCGAGGGTGACCTCGGTGACGCCGCGACGCTGGTGCAGTTCAGCACCGAGTTCTGCACGCGCTGCCCGCAGGTGCGCCGCCAGCTCACCGGCTTCGCCGAGCACTACTGGGGCGTGCGGCACGTCGAGATCGACCTGACCAACCGGCCGGACCTGGCCAAGCACTACCGCGTCCTGCAGACGCCCACGACTCTGCTCGTGGACGGCACCGGCACGGTGCGCGCCCGGTATCGTGGCGTTCCCGACATCCCCGCCCTGACCGAAGACCTCTCCGCGTTCACCACACCCGAAGGAGCACAACTATGACCTCCCCCGCCGGCATCGATCCCCGTGGCCCGCGCTTCGCCGCGGCCATCACCTCCGTCCTGCTACTCGTCGCCACGGTGCTCGGGCTGCTGGGCATTTCAGGGCAACAGCTGACTCAGACCACCGACTACGTGGAAGGTGCCGAGCAGACGGTACCCCCGTCGCAAACCTGGTGGGCTCTCAGCGAGGCGACCGTGGCGCAGCGCGCCTCCGATCCGGCCTTCCTTCTGACTGCGGTCATCGCGCTCCTCTTCCTCTGGGCCGTGCTCTCTCCCCGCGCGCACCCCTGGGCGATCCTCTTCCGCACGCTCATCCGTCCTCGTCTGAAGCCGCCGACCGAGCTCGAAGACCCCCGTCCCCCGCGCTTCGCGCAGGGCGTCGGCCTCTTCGTGGTCACCATCGGTCTCGTGCTGCACCTGCTGGGCGTGCCCTACGCGCTGCCGATCGCCACGGCGGCCGCCTTCGTCGCGGCGTTCCTCAACGCCGCCTTCGCCTTCTGCCTCGGATGCCAGCTCTATCTGTTCCTGCAGCGCGCCGGCGTCCTCGGCCGTGAGCGCACCGCAGCCTGAACGGGTTCCCTCGTCCCCGGATGCTGGGTAGGCTTGCCGCACACCGCCGCATCTGAAGGAGGAGCTATGCCCGTCACGAGTGAAGCAGCCGCAACCTGGTCAGGGTCTCTCATCGAGGGCGAGGGCTCGGTCGCCTTCTCGTCGTCGGGGATCGGGACCTTTCCGCTGAACTGGCAGTCGCGCAGCGAAGGATCCGACAGCGTCACGACCCCCGAGGAGCTCATCGCCGCCGCGCACGCCTCGTGCTTCAGCATGGCGCTCTCGCACGCCCTCGCCGGCAACGGCACCCCGCCCGAGCGGGTCAATACCACGGCATCCGTGACCTTCAAGCCGGGCACCGGCATCACCGGCAGCCACCTGAATGTGAACGCGGTCGTGCCGGGACTGGATGCCGAGACCTTCGCCGAACTCGCGGAGGGTGCCAAGACGGGATGCCCTGTTTCACAGGCGCTCGCGGGCGTCGAGATCACCCTGGAGGCGACGCTGGCCTGAGTGGCCCTTTCGTCGTAGGTGCCCGGGAGCCGGGGTCACGCACTCCGCTCGCGCCGGATCGCCTCACGGATGCTGGCCCGCGCATCCTTGCGCTGTCCCGCGGCATCCTGCACGATCCCGAGCCGGTACTGCGCGCGCCACCCGTCGTCGGCAACGGCCGCGCGCGCGTAGGTCTCCACGAGCGGCCCCGCCTCGGCCCTGACCACGCGCCCGCTCGGGGTGAGCTCCACCGGGTCGTCCGGCATCCCGCCCTCGGCCTCGAGCACGCGTCCGAGGCGATCGGCCTGGACGCCGAACACGAGTTCGCGCCCGAGCGCCCAGGCGCCGAGTGGTGCGAGCACGGCGAGGCCTGCGCCCATCGCGATGCCGATCGGGGTGCCGGCGGCGAAGAACAGCACGGCCAGCCATCCCACGACCACGACGTACAGCAGCAGTGCGGCCCCCATCATGGCCACGCCCAGGCGCGAGATCATGGCCGGCCGATCCTCAGGTCGATCAGATGCTCCAGCCCCACGACCATGCCGCGCGCATCCCGCGCGAAGGGCAGTGCGAGCCGGATGCCGGGGGCATAGGCGTCCGCCGGCACGACCGTGTCGTGGCTGAGGGTGAGCGTCTCCCCCGGCCCGGAGAGGATGACGTCCTGACGCGCCAGCACCCCGGGCAGGCGCAGGGCGTGCACCGGGATCCCGGCGACCTGCTCGCCGCGGGCGGGCTGCTCGGCAAAAGGGGCAGGACCCTGATCGCCGCGCGTCGCCGCGATCAGCTCGGCCGTGCGCACGGCGGTGCCGCTGGGCGAATCGATCTTGGTGTCGCGGTGCGCCTCCACGATCTCGACGGACGAGAAGTACGGGGCGGCAGCCACGGCGAGCGCCGTGCCCAGCACCGAACCCAGGGAGAAGTTCGGGATGAAGACCGCGCCGGTCCCGGCCTCGGCGACGAGCGGGCGGATCTCGTCGATGCGTGCGACCGGCCACCCCGAGGTCCCGACGAGCACGTTCACGCCGCGCGCGATCGCCGCGCGCACGACCTCGCCGCTGGCCGCGGGCGTCGTGGCATCTACGACGAGGTCCGCGCCGTCGAGGTCGCCGGGGTCGTCGCCCGAGCCCAGCACGCGGAGCAGGTCGAAGCCGTCTGTCTCGTCTATCACCCGGTGGATGATGCTCCCGAGCCTGCCGGTTCCTCCGGCCAGCACCACTCGCGTCGTCATGGTGCCAGTCTATTCAGCCACCGCTTCGTTTCGTCTCGCTGCGCTCGCTCAACGACCGCCGCTCGTTGAGCGAGACGCACCGCGCCGAGACGACGAGACCCCCTAGATCGGCAGCGGATCCGGCAGCCCCGTCTGGAGTTCGGCCGGCAGGTGCCCGAGGTCGTTGTGCGTGAGCAGCGACCACGGCCGGCCCTGCTTCTGCGCGATCACGGTCAGCCCGCAGTGCGCCTGGTTGAGCGTCATCCAGCGCCACTCGGGTGCCCCGAGCACCTCGCGCACGAACCAGCCGATGACGAAGTTGTGCGTGATGAGCACCTCGTGCACCTCACCGGGCTTGCGGACGAGGAAGGCGGCGACGGCGTCATCCATCTGCGCTCGGCCGGCCTCGATCTCGGCATCCGTCACCGCGCCGAAAAAGGGTTCGTAGGCCGAGGGCGTCTCGTCGCTCAGCCCGGTCGGAACGCAGTCGAACAGAAGCGCCGAGGGCTCGGGCTCGACAGCGGGCAGACGCTCGGCGATCATGCGCGCCGTTTCGGTGGCGCGCAGCAGCGGCGAGTGCCAGACCGCGTTCAGGGGAAGCCCCGAGAGCCGGTCGGCGATCGCGGCAGCCTGGCGCTGCCCCCGAGGAGAGAGGGGTCCGTCGGTCAGTCCGTGCTCGGCATCCTGATGCTCGCCGTGCCGGACGAGATAGATGTAGTGGGTCACTCTCACTCGCTCCAAGCGCCCCGCGTCTGCGCGGGCGCGCTGTCTTCCAGCCTACGTCACCGGGGCGACAAGGGCACTCGGGATCAGGCGCTCGCGCGAGCGAGCTCGGCCAGCTGCACGCGGCTGAGGCTGACGCCGGCACCCTGTACGAGCTCGTCGATATGCGCCGTGGCGAAGGGGTTGACGATCGGGGCCACGACTGACCGCTGGGCGAGCAGCCACCCGACCGCGACCGCAGCGACCGGCACGCCGAGTTCGGCGGCGATCGCATCGAGGGCGACGAGAACGCGGATGCCGCGGCGGTTGAGATTATCGCGCAGCTGCTCGCCGCGTACGCTCTCACCGGCCCTCGCCTTCGAGCGGTGCAGCCCCGAGAGGAACCCGTGAGCGAGGGCGTGCGAGGGCGTCACCGCGAGCGACTGGGCACCGGCGACCAGACGCAGGTCACCCTCGAAGGGTGTGCGCAGAAGCAGGTTGTAGGGCTCATCGATGACCTCGATGCGCGGGTATCCGGCGGCCGCGAGGATGCGCGCCTCGATGAGCCGCTCGGGCGCGAAGCGGTAGGCGCCGATGGCGCGGATCTTGCCCGCGTCGCGCAGCCATTCGGCCGTCGCGAGGGTGTCTTCGAGGTCGGTGGCGCGGTCGAGCGCGGCATCCAGGTACATCACGTCGAGGTGGTCTGTTCCGAGGCGGTCCAGGCTCGCCTCGACCGCCCGTACGAGGTTCACCGAGCCCAGGCCCGGGTTGTCCTGGTGGGCACCGATGCGGGCGCAGAGCACGACACGGTCGCGCGCACCGCGCTCGCGCAGCCAGGTGCCCACGATGTGCTCAGCGAGGCCTGCCGAGACACCATCCGTGGTGTGCAGGGCATTGCCACCGAACTCGACATAGCGGTCGAGGATCGCCGCAGCCCTTCTCTGGTCGACGTTCCAGCCGAACTCCCCGGTACCGAGCAGCAACGGGAAGATCCGGATGCCGCTCTCGCCGAGATCGACGCGGATCCGCTCGCCGACGCCCGGTCCGACCAGAGGGATAGGCGCAGAGGGATGAGCGTCGGTGCGCACGGGTGCCTCCGACGTGCTGTTCCCCGACTGACGCATTTCTGCCTCCCTGCCCCGGGACTGATACCCCGGCGACGTTCGAGCACCTCCCCCTTGGTGCGTACAACTGAGGGTAAACACGAAACGCGCCGGAACGGGTCATTCCCATGGCCTTCGGCGAAACGAGCCATAACACTTTGGTTACGGGGGCGACACCGGGCGGCTATCTGTCCCCCATTTGGGGGACAAGCGTGGGCGGGATGCCCGCACCGCACTCGCACCAGCCACCAGACGGCAGTCCCGCGCACAAAGACGTCCCGGTTGCCGCGATGCCGTCGCTACGCGGCGGACGCCTCCCGCTGCAAGCCGCGTCGGCGCATCCAGAGCACGAGACCCGCGCCCGCGAGCAGGAGCAGCACCCCGAAACCGATCGCGCCGCTGGCATCCCCGCCACCGGTGCCGCCCAGCCCCTGCGAGGCGAGGGCGATTCGCACCGAGGCGGTCGCCGTCTCGCCGCTCGCGTTCAGCCCCGAGGCGACCAGCGTGTGGTCGCCGAGAGCCGCGTCGGAGGGCACCGTGACCGCGAACGAGGCCTGGCCGAGAGCATCCGTGAGCCCCGAGGCGAGCAGCTCCGGCGTCGAGTAGAGGAAGACGTGCACGAGGGATTCCGGAGCGAATCCACCGACGATGACCGTCAGCACCTCGCCCGGTGCCGCCTCGGTGATGACGTCGCCCCCGGAGTCCTGCACCTCGATCGTCGCCCCACCCTGGTCGACCGGTGCGGTCTCCGGTGCGTCCTCCACGCCGAGCACGGTTCCCGTGCCGGTTGCGGGCGTCGAGTCACCGGTGATGGTCGTCGCGACCACGTTCGCGGTGATCGCACCGGGCGCGAGCCCGGTGAGCACGCACGGGATGTCAGAGGTGGTGCAGGTGAAGGTGTCCGGCCCCTGCACGATCGTCACCGTGTACTCGACGGGATCCGGCCCCGGCGGCGAAGCCGGCGTCCACGAGACGAAGGCCTGTAGCATCCCGCCCGTGACCGTCACATCAGTGGGAGGGGCAGGGGGAGGGTTCAGCGGAGTCACTCCGATAGAAGGATCGCTCCACGGCCCGGGGCCTATCGCGTTGATCGCACGCACCCGGAAGACGTACTCCGTGCCGTTACTCAGACCCGTCACCGCCGCCGATGTCGCCGTCGAGACGCCATCTGCGAACGGGGTCCAGAGCGACCCGTCGTCGTCGGAAAACTCGATCTCGTAGTCGCTGACCGCAGACCCGCCGTTCGAGGCCGGGGCGGTCCACGACAGCGCCACCTGTTCGTCACCCGCCGTGCCCGACACCGCGGTCGGAGCATCCGGGACACTCGCATAGCTGAAGCCGTCGGTCAAGGTCAGCGGCGTCTGGATGACCCCGCCCAGCGTCCAGTTCAACACGACATCCACGTCGCCGACGACATGAGCGGGGGTCGTCACCTTCCACACGCCGGAGTCCAGCACCAGCCCAGTGCCGGCAACACCGTCGAAGGTCACCGAGGTGACCACGACCGCCGGCGTGGTCACGAGCACAGGTGCCGGCTGATTCACGTTGGGAAGACCGTTTCCCAATTGACCGTTGTTGTTACGGCCCCAGGTGTAGACCTTCCCGTTCGAACCGATCGCCGCCGAGTGCTCGTCGCCGGCAGATACACTCGTGAACTCCACTCCCGGCGGCAAGAGTACCGCCACCGGCATCAACTGAGCCTCGAGCGGAAGACCGTCGCCGAGTCGACCCTCGTCGTCAGAACCCCAGGCATAGGCCTTGCCATCCGAACCGACCGCCAGGGAGTGAGAGGTCCCGGCAGACACGCTCGTGAACTCCCCGTCCGCCGGCAGCAAGACCGCCACCGGTGCCCACTCGTTCGCGGTGACGCCGTTGCCCAACCGGCCTAGACCGCCATACCCCCAGGCGTAGGTCTTCCCATCCGTACCGAGGGCCACAGAATGATTGGCACCGGCGGACACGCTCGTGAATGTCACACCGGTGGGCAGAGTGACCTCCACCGGTGTCGGCTGGCTGGCATCGCTGCCGTTGCCCAACTTCCCGAACTGGCCTAAGCCCCACGCGTAGGTCTTCCCGTTCGTACCGATCGCCAGAGAATGATTGGCACCTGCAGACACGCTGCTGACTGTCACGCCACCGGGTAGTGAGACCTCCACCGGCACCAACTTGTTCCCGGTCACAGCGCCATTGCCCAACTGGCCAAAGTCGTCGCTGCCCCAGGCATAGGCCTTTCCATCAGACCCGACTGCCAGGGAGTGGCTGACACCGGCGGACACGCTCGTGAACGTCACACCGGTGGGCAGAGTGACCTCCACCGGTGTCGACCGATTCGTCTGGGAATCATCACCCAGCTGCCCGTTCGAGTTCGAACCCCAGGCGTACGTCTTGTCGTCCGAGCCGGTAGCCAAGGAGTGCAGGACCTTGCTGGATACGCTCGTGAACGTCACACCGGTGGGCAGAGTGACCTCGACCGGTGTCGACTGGACCAAAGGTGTGGTGCCGTTCCCCAGCTGCCCGGAGTTTCCGAGACCCCAGGCGTATGTCTTGTCGTCCGAACCGATCGCCGTGCTGCCGGACACGCTCGTGAAGGTCCGCCCCGCGGGCGCAGTCACCGTCACCACGGTGCCGCCCGCCGTCGGGCCGGCGTCGGGGGCGATCGAGAAGGAGTCGGGTGCAGCGGCTGCGGGTGCTGCCGGGACCACGACGAGGCCCACGAGGGCGAGCGCGGCCACGGTCAGGGCCGCAAGGAAGCGCCCGCCGATCGAAGGGCCTAGGTCAGGGCGGGACGTGCTCACGGACGGTCTCCTCGGGTAGACATCGAGTATCCCGGCTACAGACGCACGGAGCACCGGGGCGAGCCTAACAGAAAAGGTGTGCACGCGGAATGCGGGTATTCGCTTTCTGTCATGCTGCCGACGGCGGCGGGCAGGTAATGATGCCACAGCCGCCGCCCGCAACCAAGCGATGGAAGAAAGAGCCTCCACGTCCCCCGCCGTGAACCACGGTTCGGGGGCCGCCGAGCGACTACTCCTCGGTCGAAGCCTCGGACTCGACCTCGGCACCCTCCTCTAGCACCGGCTCGAGCGAGAGCTTGCCGCGGTCGTCGATCTTGGTGATCCGGACGAGGATCTTCTGGCCGACGCTGAGCACGGCACCCAGATCCTCGACGCGCTTGCCCTCGTTGAGCTTGCGCACCTCACTGATGTGCAGCAGCCCGTCCTTGCCCGGGAGCAGCGACACGAAGGCTCCGAGCCCGTCGCGCAGGTTCACGACCGTGCCCAGGAACTGCTCGCCGACCTCGGGGTTGGTCGGGTTGGCGATGGCGTTGACCTGGGCGCGGGCGGCCTCGGCCGATGCCCCGTCGGTCGCGCCGATGTAGACGGTGCCGTCCTCCTCGATGGAGATCTGGGCACCCGTCTCATCCTGGATCGCATTGATCGTCTTGCCCTTCGGGCCGATCAGCTCGCCGATCTTGTCGACCGGGATCTGCACGCTGATCACGCGCGGCGCGGTCGGGGCCATCTCGTCCGGCCCGTCGATCGCGGCGTTGAGCACGTTCAGGATCGTCAGGCGCGCCTCGCGAGCCTGCGTGAGGGCACCCGCGAGCACCTCGGAGGGGATGCCGTCGAGCTTGGTGTCGAGCTGGATGGCCGTGACGAACTCCGCGGTGCCGGCGACCTTGAAGTCCATGTCGCCCAGGGCGTCTTCGGCGCCGAGGATGTCGGTGAGCGCCGCGTAGCGGGTCTCACCGTCGACCTCGTCCGAGACCAGGCCCATCGCGATCCCGGCGACGGGCGCGCGCAGCGGCACGCCCGCGTTCAGCAGCGACAGGGTCGAGGCGCAGACCGATCCCATCGAGGTTGA
>CAZHML010000065.1:0-11279 GCA_964533745.1 uncultured Microbacterium sp. | reverse complement strand
GAACACCGAGACCGACTTCGTCGCGAAGAACGACCGGTTCATCGCGCTGGCCGACAAGGTGCTCGCCGCTGCCGCCGCGGTCGCCGCAGACTCGGCCGAGGCGGCGCTGGCCGCCGACGCCGGCGGGCAGACGGTCGCCGAGCTGATCTCGGACGAGGCCGCCATCATCGGCGAGAAGGTCGAGCTGCGTCGCGTGCGCACGCTGGCCGGAGACGCCTTCGAGATCTACCTGCACAAGACGAGCAAGGACCTCCCGCCGCAGATCGGCGTGGTCGTCGCCTACACCGGCTCCGACGCGGAGACCGCTCGCAGCATCGCGCAGCACATCTCGTTCGCCAACCCCACCTACCTCACGCGTGAGGACGTCCCCGAGGACGAGGTGGAGAAGGAGCGCCAGATCGTCACCGAGATCTCGCGCAACGAGGGCAAGCCCGAGGCGGCGCTGCCGAAGATCGTCGAAGGGCGCGTCGCGGCCTTCTTCAAGCAGGTCGCACTGCTCGAGCAGGACTACGCCAAGGACAACAAGCTCTCCGTCGCGCAGGTCGCGAAGGACGCCGGGATCACCGTGACGGACTTCGCGCGCTTCAAGGTCGGAGCCTGAGATGCGAAAAGGCCCGGATCCTCGTGATCCGGGCCTTTTTTCCTGCCCGGATGGCAGTATCGTGAAACGGGACGAGAGGGGATGACATGACCGCGAACGCATCCAGACGCCGCGTGGTGCTGAAGCTGTCCGGCGAGGCCTTCGGAGGCGGCAGCCTCGGGGTCAACCCGGATGTGGTCAGCGATATCGCGCGCGAGATCGCCGCGGCGGTGGATCGCGTCGAAATCGCCGTGGTCGTCGGCGGCGGAAACTTCTTTCGCGGGGCCGAGCTCAGCCAGCGCGGCATGGACCGCGGCCGGGCCGACTACATGGGCATGCTCGGCACCGTCATGAACGCCCTCGCGCTGCAGGACTTCCTCGAGCAGGCGGGGGCTCCCACCCGCGTGCAGTCCGCGATCGCGATGACGCAGGTCGCCGAGCCCTACATCCCGCTGCGGGCCGAGCGGCACATGGAGAAGGGCCGGGTCGTCATCTTCGGAGCGGGGGCGGGCCTGCCCTACTTCTCGACCGACACCGTCGCTGCCCAGCGGGCGCTCGAGATCGGCGCCCAGGAGGTGCTCGTGGCCAAGAACGGCGTGGACGGCGTCTATTCGGCCGATCCGCGCACCGATTCCTCCGCCACGCGCTTCGAAGACCTCAGCTACCGGGAGGCGCTGCAGAAGGGGCTCAGGGTCGTGGACTCGACCGCGTTCAGCCTCTGCATGGACAACGGCATGGACATGCGCGTGTTCGGCATGGAGCCGGCGGGCAACATCACCAAGGCGCTGCTGGGCGAGCCCATCGGCACTCGCGTCTCCTCCTGACCCTCCACGAGCCGATCCGTCACGCCGGCCCCCGTACAATAGTGGGGACACACCACGATTGGAGTCACCGTGATCGCGGATATCCTCGCCGACACCACGTCCCGCATGGGCCGTGCGGTCGACGCTGCCAAAGAAGACTTCGCCACGGTGCGCAGCGGGCGAGCGAACCCGCAGATGTTCCAGAAGCTGATGGTCGAGTACTACGGATCCCCGACGCCGCTCGCGCAGCTCGCCTCGCTGGCGAACCCCGAGGCCCGTACGCTGTTGATCACGCCCTATGACAAGACGGCGCTGAAGGCCATCGAGCAGGCGGTCCGCGACATGCCGAACCTCGGCGCGAGTCCCACCAACGACGGTGACGTCGTGCGGGTGACTCTGCCCGAGCTCACCGAAGAGCGCCGCAAGGAGTACGTCAAGCTCGTGCGTTCGAAGGGCGAGGACGCGAAGGTCCAGCTGCGGGGCATCCGGCGCAAGGCCAAGGACCAGATCGACGCGCTCAAGGCCGAGGTCGGCGAAGACGAAGTCGCCCGCGGGGAGAAAGAGCTCGATGCCCTCACCCGCGCGCACGTCGATCAGATCGACGAGGCCCTCAAGCGCAAAGAGGCAGAACTGCTCGAGGTCTGAGTACTATGGCCGACATGCACGAAGATGGGGGAGAGCCGCCGGATACCGCTGTGCTGGCCCGGGGTGAGCAGACACCCGCACCGGCGAAGCAGCGTTCCCGGCGCACGGGACTGCGCGATGAGTTGGAACAGCAGGTCGCGCACGCGAGGGACCAGTTCGAGCACGCCCGGGATCAGTTCGAAGAGGCCAACGAGCGGATCAAGCAGCGCACCGGGCGCAACCTCATCGGCGCGATCCTGATCGGTCTCGCCTTCGGTGCCATCCTGGTGGTCTCGCTGGTGGTCCAGAAGTGGTTCCTGTTCATCCCGGTGGTCAGCCTGATCGCGTTGCTCGGCACTTTCGAGCTCTCCCGGGCGTTCCGCGAGGGCGGCCGCCGCGTGGACCTCATCCCGCAGGTCGCCGGTGCCGTGCTCATCGTGCTGGCCGCCGCCCTCGCGGAGCAGCACTGGATGCTGTGGGTCGCGCTGCTGGCAGCGGTGGCGCTCATCGTGGCCTGGCGTCTGCTGGCGCAGATGGCTGTGGCCGATGGCCGCACCTACGGCGACGTGCTCTCGGACGTGCTCGCCGGAAGTTTCATCCCGATCTACGTGCCGTTTCTCGCGAGCCTCACGATCCTGCTGGCGCGCAGGGAAGGCGGCGAATGGTGGGTGCTCGCCTTCGTCATCGTGGTGGCCGCCGCCGACACCGGTGCCTACGCCTTCGGGCTCATGTTCGGCAAACACGCGATGTCTCCCCGGATCAGTCCGAAGAAGACCTGGGAGGGTTTCGGCGGGGCGGTGCTGATATCCGGTGTCGCGGCGGTCCTGCTGACGGTCTACATGCTGAAGCTGCCGTGGTGGGCGGGCCTGGTCTTCGGCGTGCTGATCCTGCTCACTGCTACTCTCGGGGACCTCACCGAATCGATGATCAAGCGGGATCTCGGGATCAAGGACATCAGTTCGTGGCTGCCCGGCCACGGGGGGCTCCTGGACCGGCTCGACAGCATCCTTCCCTCGGCCGCGATGGCACTGCTCCTGGCCCACGTTCTCCCCCTCTGGACGGGTACCTCATGACGATCGACATCTTCGACCTGGACGACCTCGCCGAATCCACCCGGGTTCAGCGCGGGACCTTTCCGCGGGCGCGCCACGGCCGCGGGTACAAGGCGACGGCGGTGGACACCTTTCTCGCCCAGACGCGCGCGAGCTTCGACGGCCGCGGCGGGCAGGTGACCGCGGCGCAGATCCGCTCGGCATCCTTCCCCCTCGTCAAGGGCGGCTACGATATCGCCGCCGTCGACCAGGCGATGTCCCGGCTCGAGGATGCCTTCGCCCGACGCGAGCGCGACCGGGCCGTCGCCGAGAGCAGTCCGGATGAGTGGCTTGCCGAGATCCGTGAGCGCGCGCAGGAGATCCTCGATCGCCTCGCTCGCGGCGAGAAGCGGCGCTTCACCCGCACGAGCGCGCTGTCGTTCGGCTACCGGGTGAAGGAAGTCGACTTCGTGGCCGAGCGCATCGCGCGCTTCCTGCGTGACGGTGAGGCGCTCGAAGCCGAGCAGGTGCGCCAAGTGGCATTCCGGATGCAGCGGCGCGGATACCGCGAGGAGCAGGTCGACGCACTCCTGGATGCCACCGTGGAGATCATCCTCGCCGTGAGCTGAGTGCCCGTCCCAGGATGCCTCGGTAGAATCACAGCATTGTGATCATCCAGTCAGGCCTCGTGGAGCGGGAGAGCGCAGAGCTTCCCGTCGGAGGCGCGCCCGCTCCCAGCCGCACCGCGCGAACGCGCCGAGACCGGGTGCTGAGCGTTCTGGCCGTCCTCGGCGTGCTGGGACTGACCACCGCTCTGGCAGCTCCGACAGGCACGGCCCTGGCCGTCGCCGACGGCGATGGTGTCACCGCCTTCTCGTACTCCGCGCAGAACGCGCAGACGCTCGCGATCGACTCTGCGCTCGTTGAGCCCTACGCGCTGGCAGAGCGCGGAGCCTTCGCGGTCAAGGCGAAGCCCAAGCCCTCTGTCGCCGGCCTGCCGCGCTACAGCGGCGGAGGGACGCGGGCCGAGTGGATGGCGGCGGCGGGGATCGCCGAGAGCGACTGGAAGTACGTCGACTACATCGTCCGGCGCGAGAGCGGCTGGAACCCGAACGCGACCAACAAGAGCTCGGGAGCCTGCGGACTCGTGCAGGCGCTGCCGTGCAGCAAGGTTCCCGGCAACGGCTACGACCCGGTCGACAACCTCCGCTGGGCGAACCGCTACGCGACAAAGCGCTACGGCAGCTGGGAGAAGGCCTACGCCTTCTGGGTCAAGAACCACTGGTGGTGATCCGCACCATGCCTCGGTCCCATCGCCGGCGACCTGACCCGCCTGCGAACGATTCCTTCGAGCGTCTGCTCGCAGGCTGGAAGCGGACGGAGTCCCGCGATGGCCGGGAGTGGAACGTCCAGCCCGTGTCCGAGGCGCAGGCGCAGAAGGAGTACAGCTGCCCCGGGTGCCGGGCACTGATCGCGCCGGGCGCGGCGCACCTCGTGGTGTGGCGCGCGGATGGCGTGCTGGGGGATCAGGCCGACCTCGCTGCTCGTCGGCACTGGCACACGCACTGCTGGAGGATCGGATGACCACCGAGATCCGGGGGCCGGTGGTGCTCCCCGCGCGGCGCGAGGAGATCGCGCTGCGTACTCATGACGGCCTCGTTCTCGTCGGCGAGCTCGCGCTGCCGCTGGAGAAGGAACCGGTCGCGACGCTCGTGACGCTGCATCCCCTGCCGACGGCGGGCGGGTTCATGGACTCGCACATCCTGCGCAAGGCCGCCGCTCGCCTGCCCGCCCTCGCCGACCTCGCGGTGCTGCGCTTCAACACGCGCGGGACGAGCTCTCCGCGCGGCCGGAGCGAGGGGGCTTTCGATGGCGGCGTGGCAGAGCGCCACGACGTCGCAGCGGCGATGGATCTCGTGCGCGAGCGGGCGCTGCCGCACCCGTGGCTGGTCGGCTGGTCCTTCGGCACCGAACTCGCGCTGAAGTACGGCCGGGAGCACGAGGTGGAGGGAGCGATCCTGCTCTCCCCGCCGCTGCACCGCACGACGGCCGAGGAGCTCGCGGCCTGGGCGGGCGACCCGCGCAGGCTCGTGGCGCTCATCCCTGAGTTCGACGACTACCTGCGGCCCGCCGAAGCGCAACAGCGGTTCGCTGCGGTCCCCGAGGCGCGGGTGCTGCCGATCGAGGGTGGCAAGCACCTCTGGGTGGGCGAGCACCAGACCCGCCGCGTGCTCGACGAGATCGTCGCCGTGGTCAACCCCGCAGCGCTTCCGCTGCCGACCCAGTGGTCCTGAGCAGCTAACGTTTCTCCATGCGCGGGATCACGACCTGACGGTAGATGATCAGCAGGCTCGCCGCCACCGGGATCGCGATGAGGGCACCGAGCAGCCCCAGCAGCGTACCGCCGGCGAGGGCTGCGACCACGACGAGGGCACCCGGGACCGCGACGGCGCGATTCATGATGCGCGGCGCGATCACATAGGCCTCGATCTGCATGTAGATGAGGTAGTAGATACCCGCGGCGATCGCCGTCGCCGGTGACCCGAGGCCCGGGATCAGGCACAGCAGCACGATGATCGCAGAGCCGGTCAGGGTTCCCACCAGCGGGATCAGCGAGAAGAAGAAGGCGATCACGGCGAGCACTGCGGGGAAGGGCGCCTTGATGATCGAGAGGTAGATGGCGCTGAGCACGCCGTTGATGACGCCGAGGGTGACCTGCCCCATGACGTAGTGGCCGACGGAGTCGGTGATCTGCTCGGATAGGTCGATGAAGCGCTCCCGGCGGGATGAGGGGACGAGCGCGTAGACCGAGCGCTTCAGAGAGGGCATCGAGGCGGTGAGGTAGATCGTCAGGATCAGTACGATGAAGGCACCGAAGAGTCCGGTCACGAACGACTGGCTCACCGACCAGACGCCCCCTCCGATGGAGCCGAGGTTTGCCACCACCCACGCCTGCGCCTCGGTGATGACCCACTCGGTGTCCAGGCTCGGGAACAGCCCGCCCAGCCACTCCTGGACTTCCGCCAGGAACGTCGGCCTGTTCACGAAGGCGGTGAGCTGCTCGACGAACTGGGTGACCTGAGCGACGATCACCGGCAGGACGATGGCGATGATCCCCGCGAACACCGCCAGCAGCGCCAGCACGGTGACGAGCACCGCCGCCCAGCGGGGCAGTCGCCGTCGCTCCAGCCACCGCACGGCCGGGTCGATCCCGAGGCTCAGGAACAGCGCCGTGCCGACGTAGAGCAGCACGATCGAGAGCTGCTCTACGCTCGCGTTGAGCATGATCCCCAGGCCCACGCCGAGCGTGGCGATCAGTGCGGTGCGGAAGGGGTTGTGGATTCTCATGTCGCTCCTCGCCGTGTCGATACTCAGAGTACCGATCCGAGCGACATCAGCACAGAGGGGATCGCAAAGATTCGCCGGGTGTGCGAGGGGGCGTCCGGCGAAATCTCAGAAGCATTCGATAGTCTGAAAAGTCGAGTGCAGATCCGGGGATTGTGCCGCGATCGTGGAGGAGAGTTTACGTGCGATTCGTATGGGCCGTCATGGCCCTGGTGTTGGCCACGCTCCTGATCGGCGCCGGCGTCGCGCAGCGCACCGTCCTTCTCGGCCCGAAGACCCAGCAGATCGAGCTGAGTGTCGAGAATCCCACGCCGTACACCGTCATCGACGGTGCCGTGCTGCGTGCGCGAGAGGGCACCCAGACCTTGCTCGTGCGCGGTGAGGGCGACATCTTCGTCGCCTACGGGCGCACGACCGACATGCGGGCGTGGCTCGCCGATGCGAGGCACAACGTCGTCATGCTCGATGAGCAGGGCGAGTTCGACGTGACCACGGTCGCGGCGCAGATCGCCCAGCGGCCCGAAGTCGCATCTACCCCGGAGCCGGAGCCGGAAGACGCTGCTGCCGCTGACGGCGAAGATCCGGCGGACGCCGAGCGGCAGGCTGCCGTGACGAGCCCTCGCGACCCCGCGGGCTCCGATCTCTGGCTCGACGAGTACACCGAACGCGACGCGGTGGTCGTGCCCCTGCAGTTGCCGGAGGGGATGAGCGTCCTGATCGCCCGCGACGGCGTGCAGAACGCACCCAGCGACATCGTCGTCTCCTGGCCCCAGGACAACTCCACCCCGTGGGTCGGGCCGATGGTCGTGGGCGGTTCGCTGCTCATGCTGCTGGGCGTGCTGCTCTACATCCACGCCATTCGCTTCCAGCGTCGCGGCAAAGGCCCGCGGCGCAAGGGTCCCGGTCCGCTTCCGCCGACCGAGCCGATCAGCAAGGTGTTCGAGCCTGCCGCCATCGGACCGGCGATCGAGTCCACTGATCTTCCCGCCCAGCCGCAGACTCGCCGATCGCGCCGCAACCTCCGCCTCGCCCTTCCCGCCCTGGGGCTGAGCACCCTGCTGCTCGCCGGCTGCTCGCCGGATTTCTGGCCGCGGATACCCGAGGCTCCCGAGCCGAGCCCCAGCGCGACGGTCGTCGCGCCCGAGAACCAGCAGGCTCCGGCGGTCACCGAGTCGCAGGCAGCAGGCATCCTGCGACGCCTCGCGGCCACGATCGCCGAGGCGGATGAGACCCGGGACGCCGACCTGCTCGCCCTGCGAATGAGTGGCGCGCCCCTCCAAGAGCGCCTGACGGACTACGCGCTGCGCGCCAAGATCGAGGATCGCGCCCTGCCCGCCGCGATCCCCACCGACCGCATCCGCATTCTGCTGCCGCAGGCCCAGGAGGCCTGGCCGCGCACCGTCCTGCTGCTTGCCGAGGACGCCACGGACACCGCGACGGCTCCCGTCATCCTGATCCTGGTTCAGGATGACCCGTGGCAGGCGTATCGCGTGACCTACCTCGCCGAGATGCAGGCCGCCGCAGAGCTGCCGGATCTCGCGCCGGCGTGGCTGGGTGGTCAGCTCGTCCCGCCGGATTCGCCCTTCCTCCGCATGCCCCCTGAGAACCTCGCCGCGGCGTTCGCCGAGGTCGTGGACACGGGCGCGGCCAGCGAGTACTTCGGAATATTCGACGAAGCCACCCTCGCACTGGTCGATTCGATCGTGGCGAGCCGCGAGGGCGTCGTCACGGCGCTGGCCGATCATGGGGCGGCGAAGACGTCGAAGGTCGAGTTCGAGATGCGCCTGAGCGGGAGCGCACCGATCTCGCTCAGCACGCTCGACAGCGGTGCGATCGTGGCGATCGACCTGATCGACTGGGAGAAGGTGGCGCCGACCACCTCGTTTGCGGTCATCGAGCTGAAGAACGAAGAGGCCAAGGCGCTCACCGGCGTCGGGGAGGCGGCAAAGGGCGTCGAGACGACCTACAGCCTGCAACTCTTCTTCGCGATGCCGAGCACCGGTTCGACAGACCCCATCCGGTTGCTGGCGGTGCATCAGAAGCTTCTCTCGGTGGAGGTCATCAGGTGAGCGACATCTCGGCTGCGGCGCTGCGCGGTGCCCTCGACCTCTCGGCGCTCCGCGACCGGCGACCCTCGGCAAGCGGTGCGGCAGGGCCGAGTGCGGGTCTTGTCGTCGACGTCACGGATGCGACCTTCGGCAGCTATCTCGAGCTTTCCCGCCGCGTTCCGGTCGTCGTCGACCTCTGGGCGGAGTGGTGCGGGCCGTGCAAGCAGCTGAGCCCTGTGCTCGAGAAGGTCGTGCGCGAGCTCGACGGCCGGGTCGTGCTCGCCAAGGTCGATGTGGATGCCAATCCGCAGCTGGCGCAGGCGTTCAACGCGCAGTCGATCCCGATGGTGATCGCGCTCGTCGCGGCACAGCCGGTGCCGATGTTCACGGGAGCCGTGCCCGAGGAGCAGGTGCGCCAGGTGTTCGGGAAGCTGCTGGAGCTGGCCGCGCAGCACGGGGTGACCGGATCGGTCGACCCGGCCGGCAGCGCCTCGGACGACGCCGAGGAACCTGGCGAGCCGCCGCTGCCCCCGTTGCACGCCGAGGCTTTCGACGCGATCGAGGCGGGCGACCTGCCGCGAGCGGTGACCGCCTACGAGAAGGCGCTTGCCGAGAACCCGCGGGACGACGACGCCCGTGCCGGCCTCGGCCAGGTGCGGCTGCTGCAGCGCGTGCAGGGAGCGGACCTCCAGACGGCCCGAGCCGCTGCGGCGGCGGATGCCACGGATGTCGCCGCTCAGCTGCTGGTCGCCGATCTCGACCTCAGCGGTGGGCACGTGGACGATGCCTTCGGCCGCCTGCTCGATCTTTTCGCGTCCCTCCCGGAGGCCGAGCGCACGCCGGTGCGCGAGCGTCTCGTCGAGCTGTTCGGGCTTGTCGGCGATGGCGATCCCCGCGTCGCCTCCGCGCGCGCCCGGCTGGCGTCCCTGCTGTTCTAGGAGGATTGCCGGATGCGGTCCTATCTCGATCACGCGGCGACCGCACCCCTGCGCCCCGAGGCGCGCGAGGCGTGGCTGTCGGCATCCGAGATCGTGGGGAATGCGTCCTCGACGCACGGCGCGGGGCAGGGGGCGCGCCGGCTCCTCGAGGAGTCGCGCGAGCGGCTGGCCGCGGTGCTCGGCTGTGAGCCGATCGAGGTCGTCTTCACCTCGGGCGGGACCGAGTCGATCAACACCGCGCTACGCGGGCTCTGGCTCTCGCACCCCCCGGGCCTCTCGGCGATCGTGCTGCCCGATGGCGAGCACCACGCCACGATGGACACGGTCGCGGCGCTGCGCGCCGAGGGTGCGGAGGTGCTGCCCGTGCCGCTGGACGAGCGGGGGCGGATCCGGGATGCCGCCTTCGCCGATGCCGTGACCGATCCGCGGGTCGCGCTTGCGACGGCCATGGTCGCGAACAACGAGGTCGGCACGATCAACGACGCGGCCTTCCTCGCCGGGGCTGCCGCGGTCGCAGGCATTCCCCTGCACCTGGACGCGGTCGCGGCCCTCGGGCATGTGCCCCTGTCCTTCCGCGCATTGCGCGGTGAGGCAGCGGATGCCGCGGGCCTGGTCGCGCTGACCGTCAGCGGTCACAAGATCGGCGCTCCCGTGGGGATCGGTGCGCTCGTGGTGTCCCGCACCGCGCGGATGACGCCCCTGCTCTACGGGGGCGCGCCGCAGCGAGGGCTGCGGGCGGGTACGCAGGATGTGGCGGGTGCTGCGGCCTTTGCGGTGGCAACCGAACTCGTCGAGGTGGAGCGTGAGAGAGAATCGGTACGGCTGCGCGCGCTGCGCGACCGGCTCGTGCGCGGCATCCTGACCTCGGTACCGAACGCCGAGCTGCTCGGTGACCCTGAGCAGCGCCTGCCCGGCAACGCGCATGTTCTCTTTCCGGGCGCGGTGGGCGAGAGCCTGCTGTTCCTGCTGGACGCGGCGGGGATCGCGGTGTCCACCGGATCCGCGTGTCAGGCGGGGGTCGCCGAGCCTTCGCACGTGGTCATGGCGATGGGCCGCAGCGAGCAGGATGCCCGCAGCGTGCTGCGCTTCACGCTCGGCCGCACCTCGACCGATGCCGATGTCGAAGCCGTGCTCGCCGCGATCGGGGATGCCTACGCCCGGGCGTCCGCCGCCGGTCGTTGAGCGGAGGCGCGAAGCGCCGGAGACGAAACGCGGCGACGATGGGGATGTCAGGACGTTTCGTCTCGCTGCGCTCGCTCAACGACCGTGGCGAGACGTTTCTCCGGTCTTGCCGAGCGACCCCTCGTAGACTGGAACCATGCGGATCCTGGCGGCGATGAGCGGCGGCGTGGACTCCGCCGTCGCGGCCGCGCGGTCCGTGGAGGCGGGTCACGACGTCGTCGGCGTGCACCTCGCGCTCTCTCGCGCGGGCGGGACCCTGCGCACCGGGAGCCGCGGCTGCTGCACGATCGAGGACGCGCTCGACGCCCGACGCGCGGCCGACCGCCTTGGCATCCCCTTCTATGTCTGGGACTTCTCCGAGCGCTTCCGGGACGAGGTGATCGACGACTTCGTCGCCGAGTACCGCGCCGGGCGCACGCCCAACCCCTGCATGCGCTGCAACGAGCGGATCAAGTTCGCCGCCCTGCTCGAGCGCGCCCTGGAGCTCGGCTTCGACGCCGTGTGCACGGGTCACTACGCCACGCTCGTCGAGGGCCCCGGCGGTCTCGAGCTGCACCGCGCCTCGGATGCTGCCAAGGACCAGTCCTATGTGCTGGGCGTTCTCACCGCCGAGCAGCTCGCGCACACCTACTTCCCGCTCGGCGACACGCCCTCGAAGTCGCTCGTGCGGGCAGAGGCCGAGGCGCGCGGGCTGAGCGTTGCGCACAAGCCCGACAGCCACGACATCT
>CAZHML010000064.1:0-11338 GCA_964533745.1 uncultured Microbacterium sp. | reverse complement strand
CCTCTCCGGCGGCCCCTCCTCGGTCTACGAGGAGGGTGCGCCGCAGCTGGATCCCGAGATCTTCGACCTCAGCATCCCGACCCTCGGCATCTGCTACGGCTTCCAGGTGATGGCCCAGGCCCTCGGCGGCGAGGTCGCCCACACCGGCCTTCGCGAGTACGGCGCGACGGATGCCACGCTCACCGACGACGGGGGCGTGCTGCTGGGGGGTCAGCCGGCGTTGCAGAACGTCTGGATGAGCCACGGCGACCAGGTCTCCCGGGCACCCGCGGGCTTCGAGGTGCTCGCGCGCACGGCCGTCACGCCGGTGGCGGCCTTCGGCAGCCACGAGCGCTGCTTCTACGGGGTGCAGTGGCATCCCGAGGTGCGGCACACCGACCACGGCCAGGAGGTCCTGGAGAACTTCCTGCACAAGGCGGCGGGCCTGGGTGCCGACTGGAACAGCGGCAGCGTCATCGAGGAGCAGGTCGCGCGCATCCGCGAGCAGGTGGGGTCGGCGCGGGTCATCTCGGCGCTGTCCGGCGGCGTGGACTCCGCGGTGTCCACGGCGCTCGTGCATCGCGCGGTCGGCGATCAGCTCACCGCGGTGTTCGTCGACCATGGCCTCCTGCGCCAGGGCGAGCGCGAGCAGGTGGAGAAGGACTACGTCGAGTCCACCGGCGTGCGCCTGATCACCGTCGACGCACGCGAGACCTTTCTCGGGAACCTGGCCGGAGTCACCGATCCCGAGCAGAAGCGCAAGATCATCGGCCGCGAGTTCATCCGCGCCTTCGAGGCGATCCAGCGCGACCTCGTCGCCGAGGCGGCGGAATCCGGCGAGCCGGTGCGCTTCCTCGTGCAGGGGACGCTCTATCCGGATGTCGTGGAGTCCGGTGGCGGCTCCGGGACGGCGAACATCAAGTCCCACCACAATGTCGGCGGGCTTCCCGAGGATCTCGACTTCGAGCTCATCGAGCCGCTGCGCGCCCTCTTCAAGGACGAGGTGCGCGCGATCGGCCGGGAGCTCGGCCTGCCCGAGGCGATTGTCGGGCGCCAGCCCTTCCCCGGCCCGGGCCTGGGCATCCGGATCGTCGGTGAGGTGACGGCCGAACGCCTCGAGATCCTGCGGCAGGCGGACGCGATCGTCCGCGAGGAGCTCACGAAGGCGGGCATGGACGGGGAGATCTGGCAGTGCCCCGTGGTGCTGCTGGCCGATGTGCGCTCGGTGGGCGTGCAGGGGGACGGCCGCACCTACGGTCATCCCGTCGTGTTGCGTCCGGTGTCGAGCGAGGACGCCATGACGGCGGACTGGACGCGCCTGCCCTACGACGTGCTCGCGCGCATCTCGAACCGCATCACGAACGAGGTGCTCGAGGTGAACCGGGTGGTCCTGGACGTCACGTCCAAGCCACCCGGCACCATCGAGTGGGAGTAGTGCTCAGCTGGAGGTCTTCGACCGTCCGGTGATCAGGCCATAGATCAGCAGCACCAGGATCGAGCCGCCGATGGCCAGGAGCCAGGTGGTGAGATCCCAGAACTCGGTGAGCGGACGCTCGAACAGGAGGCTTCCGAGCCATCCGCCGAGCATCGCGCCCACCACTCCGAGCAGAAGGGTCGCGAGCCATCCGCCGCCGTTCTTGCCGGGAAGGATGAGTTTGGCGATCGCTCCGGCCGCGAGGCCGAGGATGAGGAATCCGATAAAGGACATGGTGTCTCCATTCGTGTCAGAGTGTGACACTGGCATTGTGCACCTTCGGCGACCCGGCGTAAAGACCCTTGCGCGGAGGGCTGCCAGGGTATAAGAAAGGGCCGCCCTCGCCGGACGGCCCTTTCTGGAGTGCTGCTGAGGTTTCGGCTCGCCTGCGGCTCGCTCAACCTTGACACGCCCTCGTGTCAACGCCGCCGCGCAGCATTGACACGAGTCGTGTCTAGTTGTTCCCGCGCAGGATCGCGAGGATGCGCAAGATCTCGATGTAGAGCCACACCACGGTGACCATGATGCCGAAGGCACCCATCCAGCCGTACTTGCGGGGTGCGCCGTTGTTCACGCCCTGCTGGATGCGGTCGAAGTCCATCACGAGCGAGTAGGCCGCGAGGAAAACCACGAAGATGCCGATGATGACGCCGAGCGGGATGCCCATGATGGTCTCGCTGCGCAGACCGAAGGCGTTCCTGTTCACCCCGGTCCACATCAGCACCAGGTTCAGCAGCGAGAAGACCAGGTAGCCGACCATCGCGATCATCCAGATCTTGGTCATCTTCTTCGAGGCGCGGACCTTGCCGCTGGCGAACAGGGCGAGGGTGACCCCCACGACGGCGAGCGTCGCCAGCGTCGCCTGCATGACGATGCCGGGCCAGAGGGTCTCGAAGAAGGCCGAGATGCCGCCGACGAAGAGACCCTCGAAGGCCGCGTAGGCGAAGATGAGTGCCGGGCGCACGGCCTTGCGCGAGGTGAAGATGATCACCATTGCGAGCACGAAGCCGCCGAGCGCGCCGATGATCCACGGCATAATCGTCGGTGCGGCGGGAAGGGTTGACCTCGTCCAGATCCAGCCGACCACCGCGGTGACCAGCAGGATGCCGAACAGCCCCACCGTCTTCCAGACGGTGTCCTCCACCGTCATCCGGTCGGTCTCGAGGGCACCGGCGGCGGGCGCGGTGTACATGCCCTCCAGCTGCGCGTTCAGGGCCGCGTTGACGGTCTGGTGCGAGGCCGCAGCCTGACCTGTGGCCTGCCCTGTCGCCTGCGGGTTGCCGGGGTAGGTCGCCACGGCACGCGGGTCCTGCTGCTGGAACACGGGATTGTTGAAAGCGGGGTTGCTCATGTGCTGGCCTTACTCCCTCTGCGGGTCCGTCGGTCGCTTGTCTCAAGAATAGCGGGGCGAGCGACATCGGGGGTGTTCTACGCTGAGAACGTGCCGAGGACATCGCCGCTGATCATCGGGCACCGCGGAGCGCCCGGTTATCGCCCTGAGCATACGCGCTCCTCTTATGAACTGGCCCTGGAGATGGGGGTCGATGCGGTCGAACCCGACGTCGTCGCCACCGCCGATGGCGTGCTGGTCGTTCGGCACGAGAATGAGATCTCCGGAACGACGGATGTCGCAGACCATCCCGAGTTCGCCGAGCGGCGCACCGAGAGGTGGATCGACGGCGAGCGCCTGACCGGCTGGTTCACCGAGGACTTCACCTGGGATGAGCTCTCGACGCTCCGCTGCCGCGAGCGACTGCCGCAGCTGCGGGCGTCCAGCGCTAGTTTCGACGGGCAGCAGCCGATGCTGCGCTTAGAGGAACTGCTCGACCTCGTCCGCGCGGGGGCCGAGGAGCGCGGGCGCGGCATCGGCGTCGTCCTCGAGGTCAAGCACGCGACGCACTTCTCAGAGATCGGACTCGACCTCGCACCGCTGATCGAGCAGCAGTTGCAGGCGAGCGGGTGGGATGCCGGGATGCCGCTCATCATCGAGAGCTTCGAACCGACGATCCTGGCACAACTGCGCGAGAGAGGGCTCGGGGCATCCCTCATTCAGCTCATCGAGGCCTCCGGCCGCCCCTGGGATCTCGTCGCCGCACGAGGGGATGCCGCGCCGACGTATCGATGGATGCTGACCCCCGAGGGGCTCGATGAGCTCGCCGAGAAGGTCGATGGGATCAGCGTCGACAAGCAGATTCTGCTCGAACCGGGCAGCACCCTGGTCGCCGATGCGCACGCGCGCGGGCTCGAGGTCTTCACGTGGACCTGCCGGCCCGAGAACGCCTTTCTCGATCCCGCCTACCGCGATGGTGCCGCGGACACGGCGTTCGGCGACTACGAGGGCGAGTGGGCGGTCATCGCCGCCAGCGGCATCGACGGCGTCTTCGCCGACCATCCCGACCTCGCAGGGGGGTTCTTCCGCGGCTGAGCCGCCGTCTACGCGACCGCCTCCTCCGGCTGCCCCGTCACCCCGAGGAAGCGGATGAAGACGGCCATCCAGCCGAAGATCAGCGCGAAGACGATGATCTCGAACGCCGTCAGCGTGAAGTACCCGGTCGCGAACAGCACCACCGAGCCCACCATCGCGACGATGAAGGCCCAGGCCGAGAGGAAGTACGCGCGCGGCATCCCGCGGAACATCCACAGCCCGCCGATCAGCAGCACGAGGAACATCAGCGCCATGCCGGAGGCTGCGAGGTTGTGCAGGATCATGATGACGTTCACCGGGAAGAGCCCGACGCCGGCGAGCATGATGCCCATGATCGCGAAGAGCGTGGGGGCGAAGCGCCCCGATGCGGCGCGTTCGAGGCGACCCGCCGTGATGAGCGCCTTCATATCCTGCGAGAGCGAGAGGGCGAAGCTCGTCACGAGCAGACCCGCGGCGATGAGCGTGCCGTTGAAGACGAAACTGGAGAGGTCCCAGAAGGTGCCGAGCTGACTGAAGTGCAGCGTCCACCACTTCGGATCGGGGGTCGTCACCATCGCCGTCAGCGTCCCGACGACGATGAAGGTCAGCAGCATCGAGGTCATCCGCTCGGTGCTCATGCGCGAGGCGGAGAGATAGGCGATGTAGGCCGCGATCCCGAGGGTCAGGGCCATCAGGACGATAGCCCAGAACGAACCGATGGATACCCCGATGAAACCGCGGTCGAGGATCAGATACACGCTGAGGGTGGCGAGCGCCGTCAGCACCGTGTGCACGGTGACCACCGAGATCGTGTCGAGCACGGACTTGCCGCGGCTCAGCTCGTCGCGCCAGGCGTGACCGGGAAGCCTTCGCGAGCGCCGGTAGGCCACGAGCGCGGAAGCGGCGGCGGTGATCGCCGCGCCTACCGCTGCCGAGGTGTTGAAGGCCCATGCGCCATCTGCCAGGGGTAGGTAGGGCCTGATGAGCGCGAGGAAGAAGCCGAACAGGCCGCCCAAGACTCCTGCAGACAGGGCCGCGTAGACGGCTTCGGACTCGGTGCGCAGGGCGCGTTCCGGTGTGGCGGCTGTCGGAGACAGGAACGAGCCCGAGTGCGTCGTGGTTGCAGTCATGGCCCGATCATAGTCACGGCCGGGGCCGCATGGGGAATCGGATTGTCCGCCGTCGCGGTCGGGTTTTTCAGTGCGGGCCGTCGATGGAGCCGTCGCGCGTGGAGACGATCTCCTTGCCCAGCGGCATGAGCGAGATCGGCACCATCTTGAAGTCGGCGATCGCCAGCGGGATGCCGATGATCGTGATGCACAGCAGGATCCCCGAGACGATGTGTCCGAGGGCCAGCCACCAGCCCGCGAAGACGAGCCAGATGACGTTGCCGAGGAACGATCCGACGCCCGCCGTGGGCTTCGGCACGACCGTGCGCCCGAAGGGCCAGATCACGTAACGCGCGGTCCGGAACGCCGCGATCGCCCAGGGGATCGTGATGACCGGGATGCACAGCAGCACCCCCGCCAAGATGTAGCCGAGAAACAGCCAGAACCCTGCGAAGATGACCCAGACGATGTTCAGGAGCGTGCGCATGGTCCGATTGTCGCACGCCGCGCCACGGCATCTCCGGATCGCGCGAACGCGGCGTCTCGGCGCGTGCGATCCTGGAGGGGATGAATGAGATCCAGGGACCCACGCCCGCCGGAACCTCCAAGCCCTACCGCTCGCTGACCGAGGCGCTCCGCGCGCACCGGATCGATCCGATGAACCATGCCTTCATCGAGGCGATTGTCGCCGCGGTCGGCGTCACCTCGCTCATCGACCGCGGACGCTACATCGAGGCGATCCGCCGCGGCGAGGGGGCTGCGCTGCACATCGGCCGGAGCTACACCAACGGATTCGCCGAGGACGAGCGGGTCGTCGTGGGCTCGGTCGCGCCGCCTCTGCTTCCGAGCGAGGGCCGGCCACCGTACTTCTACGTCGACCACCCGAGCCAGCATCCCGCAGCGTCGCGCCATCGGCCCCCAGTGCGCCGCGAGCAGACGCCGCGCGCGCCGAAGACCCCCGATCGCGACTACGGAGTGTGCGAGGTCTGCTTCATGATGCGCACCGCCTCCGGCGCCTGCGGCTGCGACTGACGATCCCTCTGCCTGCAGAGTTCACACAGCACACACTGGCGCACAGCACGCGAATTCGGCCAGTCAGTGTGCTGATCGTGACCTCCTGTGCTGTGTGTGACATCGAGAGCGAGACAGGTGCGGCTGGCAGGAGTGGGTGTCGGGAGCCGCCCATAGACTGAGAGGACGATGAGCGACGCCCCTTCGGCCGCATTCCCCGCGGCATCTGACGACCCCGCGCGCGATCCGCTGCTGGCGGGACTGAACCCGCAGCAGCTCGAGGCGGTCACCTACCGCGGGCAGGCGCTGCTCATCGTCGCCGGCGCGGGATCCGGCAAGACGAGCGTGCTCACGAGGCGCATCGCGAGCCTCTTGCGAAACCGCGAGGCCTGGCCGAGTCAGATCCTCGCGATCACCTTCACGAACAAGGCCGCCGGCGAGATGCGCGAGCGCGTCTCGCAGCTCGTGGGCGAGGTGGCGCGCGGGATGTGGATCTCGACCTTCCACTCCGCCTGCGTGCGGATCCTGCGCCGCGAGGCCGAGCAGTTCGGCTTCACGAAGGCCTTCACGATCTACGACTCCGGCGACTCACGCGCGCTCATCAAGCGCCTGGTCAAAGAGCACGAGGCCGACGCCTACGGGCTCACCCCCGCCGCGGTGCAGTCGCGCATCTCGAAGGCGAAGAACGAGCTCCAGGATGCCGAGAGCTACGCGCGCCAGGCGAACATCGCAGACCCTGCCGAGCGCCTGTTCACCGAGATCTTCGGCGACTACCAGCGGGCGCTGCACAAGGCCAATGCCTTCGACTTCGACGACCTCATCGCCCAGACGGTGTTTCTGTTCCGGGCGTTCCCCCACGTCGCGGACGTCTATCGCCGCCGGTTCCGGCACATCCTGGTCGACGAGTACCAGGACACCAACCACGCCCAGTACGCGCTGATCCACGAGCTGACCCGACCGCCGTCGGGCGCGGCGCCGCAGCCCGAGCCCTTCGAGTCGAACGGGATGCTGATCTGGGATGACGCGCCTTCGGGCCCTTCGACAGGCTCAGGGACCGGAGGCACAGGCTCAGGGATCGATCCCGACGCCCCCGCGTCCCTCACCGTCGTCGGCGACTCCGACCAGTCGATCTACGCCTTCCGCGGTGCCGACATCCGCAACATCAGCGAGTTCGAGCGCGACTTCCCGGGCGCGAGAGTCATCCTGCTCGAGCAGAACTACCGTTCGACGCAGAACATCCTCTCTGCTGCCAACGCCGTGATCGCCGGCAACTTCGACCGCAAGGACAAGAAGCTGTGGACGGATGTGGGTGCGGGCGAGCTGCTCGTCGGGTTCACCGGATACTCGCAGCACGATGAGGCGCAGTTCGTCGCCGACGAGGTCGAGGTGCTGCACCGCGGCGGGATGCCCTACTCCGAGATGGCGGTCTTCTATCGCACCAACTCGCAGTCGCGCGCCCTGGAGGAGATTCTCATCCGCGCCGCGGTGCCCTACCGGATCATGGGCGGCACCCGTTTCTACGAGCGCGCTGAGATCAAGGACGCCCTGGCCTACCTCGTCGCCGTCGCCAACCCCTCCGACGAGATGTCGCTGCGGCGCATCCTGAACAAGCCGCGCCGCGGCGTCGGCGACGTGACCGAGACCGCGATCGCGCGCTTCGCCGCTGAGAACGGGATCAGCTTCCGCGAGGCACTCGAGATGCCGGCCGAGATCGGCCTCGGTCCCAAGATCCAGGCGTCGCTGCTACAACTGCACGCCCTGCTCGATGAGGCCGCGGCGATCATGCTGCCCTCTTCCGGTGTCGTGCCGCCCCCTACCTCGGTCGCCGAGGGACTGACGCTGCTGCTGAGCAGAAGCGGATACCTCGATGCGCTGCGTGCCAGCCGCGATCCGCAGGACGAAGCGCGCGTCGAGAACCTCGACGAGCTCGTGGCCGTGACCCGCGAGTTCGCCCGCAACAACCCCGAGGGAACGATCGTCGACTTCCTCACCGAAGTCGCGCTCGTCTCTGACGCCGACGATCTCGACGACGCCTCCGGCACCGTGTCGCTGATGACCCTGCACACGGCCAAGGGGCTCGAGTTCGATGCCGTGTTCCTCACCGGCGTCGAGGAGGATCTCATCCCGCACCGCATCTCGGCGGGCGAACCCGGCGGCCCGCAAGAGGAGCGGCGGCTCTTCTACGTGGGGATCACCCGCGCCCGCGAGCGCCTTTTCCTGTCGCTGGCGATGACCCGCGCGCAGTTCGGCGAGGTGTCGGTCGCGATGCCGAGTCGCTTCCTGCAAGAGATCCCCGCCGAGCTCATCGACTGGCGGCAGTCGCCGGGGGATGTGAACTCGCGCGGCGCGCTGCGCGGCGGGCCGAACTTCGGCGGGGCGCAGACGGGCGGAGCCTGGGGGGCGCGGCCGCTGCCGAGGCGCGACCCTTCGACAGGCTCAGGGCAGGCCGGCTCCGGGCTGGCCGGCTCAGGGGCCGGGCTCAAGCCCCTCTCCGTGGCATCCGACGCCTTCCCCAACCGCGTCACCGCGAAGGTGCGCGACAACGGCGATCTCGAACTCGCACCGGGCGATCGCATCCGGCACAGCGACTTCGGCGAGGGGCGCGTGGACGCGGTCACCGGAGAGGGCGCCAAGCGCATCGCCCACGTGCGCTTCGACACCGCCGGGCTGAAGAAGCTCCTGATCAAGATCGCACCGATCGAGAAGCTCTGAGCGCCCGCCGCGGGCGCTTGCGACATAGGCTGGCTGCATGGCCACATTCTCTCGCCGGGGCGCATCCGACGACTCCGAGTCGCCGGCCGAGCCTCCGGTACCGGTGACGGATGCCGCACAGCCCCCTGCAGTGAACATCTCGGTGCAAGCCTTCCGGGGCATGGGGTCCGAGGCCGGGCCTGCTGTGTCGATCGGGGCGGATCCCGCTCCCGCTGAGACCCCGCCCGCCGAGGACCGCCCGCTCCCGCTCGCGCCGATGCAGCCACCGGCCCAGGTGCACACCGACAAGGTCATGGCAGACAACATCCTGCTGCGCGAGGCCCTCGCCCGGCTCGGTGAGGATCCCACGAACGACCAGCTTCTCGGCGTCTTCCGCCAGATGCTGCAGGGCCATCTCATCCTGCGCGTGCACGGCGAGGCGCAGGAGCAGATCGCGCGCGGAGAGCCGCTGCAGGTCAGCGTCATGAGCGAGGGGCAGAGCCGGTTCCTGCTTGCCTTCAGTTCTGCCGCCGCCCTGCATCGCGTGCTTGCGAAGGAGCCGGATCCCCGTGCCTTCTCGGCCGTAGCCCAGTCGGTCACGACCGTGTTGAACCAGGTCATCACGGGCGGCTTCTCGGGGCTGATCCTCGACAACGCCTCCGCACCGCATCGAGCGATCTTTCCAGCCGAGGTCATCACCAGGGCCATGGCCGAGATCGACCCCGGGATGCGGATCAAGGCACTTCTCGCGCGCCCGAGCGATGCCGGAACCGAGGCCGCCGTGGCCGAAGCGCTCCTGACCACGCGGGTGTGGGTGGCCGCCAGCATGAAGCCGAACGGCGACATCGGCGTCGCTCAGGTGCAGACCGAGGACGGCGACACCTACCTGCAGTTGTTCACGCATCCGCTCGAGGTCGTGGCCCTCGGCCGCGGCGACCGTCCGTTGCCCTTCGCACCCGAGCAGCTCGCCCAGACCCTTGCTGCGCAGCCGCGGCTGAGCGGCGTGCTGATCGACCCCGCGGGGCCGACTCTCGCCGTGCGGCGCGAGGCGCTTTCGGCGGTCGAGGCGCTCGCGGGCCGCTGAGCGCGCCTCAGTCCAGCTCGACTCGCAGCCGTCTGAGCACTTCTGCCGAGGGCATCGACCGGGGGAAGACGGCGACGACCACGTCGTCGCGCGCGGGAGCGGGCTCGGCATCCGGATGCACGTCGTAGCGCCGCATCACCTCGTCGAGGGCCTGGCGCAGCGTCGAGGTCGGCACCGGCTTTCTGCTGCGCAGCAGCTGGCGCAGCACATGGTTGTGCACGGCGGTGACCAGGGCCGAGAAGCCCACGGCGTCGAGCGGATCGATATCGGGCAGGGCGGTGCGCAGGTAGTCGTCGAAGAGGCGCTCGTAGCGGAACACGGTGACGATCTCGCGCTCACGCAGCGCCGGGACCTCGCGCACGATCTGGTAGCGGCGACGGGCGAGCTCCGGATCGCCGGAGAAGTGCGCGAAGACCATCATCGCCGACTCGCACACCGCCACCCAGGGGTTCTCGTGCGGGCCGTCGAGAAAGGCACGCAGGCGCTCGAGCAGCACCTCATGGTCGGCGAACACGACATCCTCTTTGCCGCCGAACTGGCGGAAGAAGGTCGAGCGTGAGACCCCCGCAGCGCCGGCGATCTGTTCCACCGAGGTCTGGTCGAAGCCCTGGGTGGCGAACAGGTCCAGTGCCGCCGCCACGACGCCGGTGCGGGTGGCGGATTGACGTGCGACATCGCTCATGGTTCGAGCCTATTCCTCTCCGGCCCCGATCCCGCAGGCTGCGGGGCCTGTGCTCGCATGCCTGCCGGAGCATCCTTCCGGTAGTAGGCTGATGGATCGGGCCGATTCCCCATCGGCATCCGGCAATCTTGCCGCGCCTCCCCGCCATCAGCGAAGGACTGCACGTGGATCTCTACGAGTACCAGGCACGAGACCTGTTCGAATCTTACGGAGTGCCGGTGCTCGCCGGCATCGTCGCCGACACGCCCGACCAGGCGAGGGCCGCGGCCGAGAAGCTCGGCGGCGTGGTCGTCGTGAAAGCCCAGGTCAAGACCGGCGGCCGCGGCAAGGCCGGCGGCGTGAAGGTCGCGAAGAACCCGGATGAGGCCTACGAGGCGGCGAAGGCCATCCTGGGCCTGGACATCAAGGGGCACGTCGTGGGGCGCGTCATGGTGGCCGCCGGTGCCCGCATCGCCCGCGAGTTCTACTTCTCGGTGCTGCTGGACCGCGCGAACCGCTCGTACCTGTCGCTGTGCAGCGTCGAGGGCGGGATGGAGATCGAGCAACTCGCCGAGGAGCGCCCCGAAGCGCTCGCTCGGGTAGAGGTCGATCCGCTCACCGGCATCGACAAGGCCAAGGCGGTCGAGATCGCGCGCGCAGCACGCTTCCCCGAGGACCTCGTCGAGAAGGTCTCGGACGTCTTCGTGAAGCTCTACGAGGTCTACACCGGCGAGGACGCCACGCTCGTCGAGGTCAACCCGCTCGTGCAGACCGAGGAGGGCGACATCATCGCCCTGGACGGCAAGGTCACTCTCGACGAGAACGCCGAGTTCCGCCACGAGAACCACGCCGCTCTCGAGGACAAGGACGCCACCGACCCGATCGAGGCCAAGGCCAAGGCGCACGACCTCAACTACGGCAAGCT
>CAZHML010000063.1:0-11957 GCA_964533745.1 uncultured Microbacterium sp. | reverse complement strand
CCTTGCCGATCTCGTTGTAAGAGAGGTCGTCGTTGTAGGTGGTCGGGGTGTTCACCTGCAGGATCTCGGAGCACAGGTTCGACATGTTGATCCGACCCTTGATGGGGTTCGCCCGGTTCACCGTGTCCTCGAACATGATGTACGGATATCCCGACTCGAACTGGATCTCGGCCAGGGTCTGGAAGAACTCGCGCGCGTTGATCTTCGACTTCTTGATGCGCGGGTCATCGACCATCTCGCGGTACTTCTCGGTGACCGAGATGTCGCCGAAGGGCACGCCGTAGACCTTCTCGACGTCGTAGGGCGAGAACAGGTACATGTCCTCGCCGTTGCGGGCCAGTTCGAAGGTGATGTCGGGGACGACCACGCCGAGCGAGAGCGTCTTGATCCGGATCTTCTCATCGGCGTTCTCGCGCTTGGTGTCGAGGAAGCGCATGATGTCGGGGTGGTGCGCCGAGAGGTAGACGGCACCCGCACCCTGACGGGCGCCGAGCTGGTTGGCGTAGCTGAAGCTGTCTTCGAGGAGCTTCATGACCGGGATGATCCCGCTGGACTGGTTCTCGATCTGCTTGATCGGGGCACCGGACTCGCGGATGTTCGACAGCAGCAGTGCCACGCCCCCGCCGCGCTTGCTCAATTGCAGCGAAGAGTTGATACCGCGCGCGATGGACTCCATATTGTCTTCGATGCGCAGCAGGAAGCAACTGACGAGTTCGCCGCGCTGGGCCTTGCCGGTGTTCAGGAATGTCGGGGTGGCCGGCTGGAAGCGGCCCGCGATAATCTCCTCGACGAGGTCGACCGCGAGCTTCTCGTCGCCGTCGGCGAGCGCGAGGGCGGTCATCACGACGCGATCCTCGAAGCGCTCGAGGTATCGCTTGCCGTCGAAGGTCTTCAGCGTATAGCTCGTGTAGTACTTGAAGGCCCCCAGGAACGTCTCGAAGCGGAACTTCTTGGAATAGGCGAGGTCGTTGAGGGACTGGATGAACTCCATGGAGTACTTCTCCAGCACCGCCGGCTCGTAGTACTCCTTCTCGACCAGGTAGTCCAGGCGCTCGGCCAGCGAGTGGAAGAAGACCGTGTTCTGGTTCACGTGCTGCAGGAAGTACTCCCGCGCCGCGCGCCGGTCGGCGTCGAACTGGATCTTCCCGTCGGCGTCGTACAGGTTCAGCATGGCGTTGAGGGCATGGTAGTCGAGGCCCTCGTAAGCGGGGTTCTTCTTGAACGCCACGGGATCCTTCACGCCGGCTGTCTTTGCATGCTCTTCGACTGCGATGCCCACCATTTTTCCAATCCGTCGCTCACGCGATCAACGTCATCCTGCGTGCCGAATACTTCGAGCCGGTACAAGTGCGGCACGCGGCACTTGCGGCTGATGATGTCGCCGGCGATGCCGTAGGCCTCGCCGAAGTTCGTGTTGCCCGCCGAGATCACTCCGCGGAGGTTTCGCCGGTTGCGCTCGTCATTGAGGAACCGGATCACCTGCTTGGGAACGGCACCCTTCTCTTCGCCCCGTCCCTGCCCCCCGCCGTAGGTGGGGGTGACCAGGACGAAGGGCTCGTCCACGACCAGGTCCGCCTCGCGCCGGTGCAACGGGATGCGACGGGCAGGGATCCCCAACTTGCCGACGAACCGCGCGGTGTTGCCGGACACGCTCGAGAAGTACACCAGCAAAGGTGCTCGCGTCGCTGTCTGCATTTCCCACCCGCATCCCGTCGATCCCTGAGCCTGTCGATCCCTGAGCCTGTCGATCCCTGAGCCTGTCGAAGGGTCAGGCCAGGCGCGCGGCGAGCTCGTCGATCTTGTCGGGGCGGAACCCCGACCAGTGGTCCTCGTCGGTGACGACGACCGGTGCCTGGAGGTACCCCAGGGCCTTGACCTGCTCGAGGGCATCGGCATCCTCGGACAGGTCGTGGATCTCGTAGTCGATGCCCTTGGCATCCAGCGCACGATAGGTCGCGTTGCACTGCACGCAACTCGGCTTCGTATAGACCGTGATGGCCATTTCTACCCCTCTCACCCGCAAAATCTCCGGCAGCGCGGCCACCGGGACCTCAATACTACATATAGGGACCGACATCCGGGGCTACCACAAGGGGTAGTAGTTACATCCCTGTAAGTTATCCACTGTTCTTACTCGTTACAACACATCCTGTCCACCGTTTCATCCACAGTCGCGGGTGTCTGAGGATCCCCTGTGAAGCGCATAATCACGCGGGTGCAGAGGGGGTCGGGCGGACTCATCCACAGCCCGGACGCTACACCGGGGTTCGGACAATCTTTTTCTTGTGGAATGGGTCCTCCGGCGTGTCGCGCCCGCGGATCGCACCGAGCGTTCGGATGCCGCGCCTGCGGCATCCCGGGACGCCTGTATCGTGGTCCGGTGGCAGGTTACCGGGAGCTTCTTCGCACACCAGGGGTGGCGCGCATCATCGCCGCCCAGCTGGTCGCGCGCCTGCCCGCCGGGATGACGAGCCTCGCCGTCATTCTGCACGTCGAGCAGCAGACCGGCTCCTACGGTGCCGCGGGCCTGGTGCTGGCCGCGACCTCCGTCGGCCAGGCAGTGGCAGGCCCGGTCACGAGCCGCTGGATGGGGGCCTGGGGGATGCGGCGCGTGCTCTCGCTCACCCTCACGGTCTGCGTGCTCGCGGTGCTGGGGCTGGCTCTGCTGCCGCTGAGTCTGCCGGGGTACATGGCGCTGGGCATGGTCGCGGGCCTGTCCACCCCGCCGGTGCAGTCGGCGGTGCGCACGATCTACCCGAAGATGGTGAACTCCTCGCAGTTGACACCGCTGTTCTCACTGGATGCCTCGTTGCAAGAGATCATCTGGATCGTCGCGCCCGTGCTGATCACCTTCGTCTCCACGCAGATCGGCACCACGCAGGGGCTGCTGCTGGTGGCCGCCATCCTGGCGGCGGGCGGGGCGTGGTTCATCCTCTCCCCCGAGGTCGGGCGGGTGCGCATCCCGCGCAGCCGCCGCGGGTTCGGGCGCGTCGTGCTGACGCCGCCGATCACGCTGGCGACGGTGCTCGGGTTCCTGCTCATCGGCGCCTGCGCCTCGGTGGAGGTGGGCGTCGTCGCCACCTTCGGGCACGAGGGGCTGGAGGCCGGGATCGTGCTGGCGATCTTCTCGATCGGGAGCCTCGCCGGCGGCCTCGGGCTCGGGCACCTGCCGATCGGCCCCTGGGCGATGGCGCGACGCCTCGCGATCGTCGCCGTAGGGCTTTCACTCACGATGCTGTCGCTGAACATCTTCTGGCTGGGCGGCACGCTCTTTCTCGCCGGCATCGGGATCGCCCCTGCCCTCGCGGTGATGTTCGCGATCACCACGGCGAGCGTGAAGTTCTCCGACACGGCCGAGGCCTTCGGCTGGGTCGGCACCGGGCAGCTCATCGGGGCGGCGGCGGGATCGGCGATCGCCGGGTTCCTCATCGACGGATCCGGGCCGACCGGTGCCTACTTCGCCGCCACCGTCTTCGCCATCGCGAGCGTCGTCGTGGCGACCGTGTTCGTGCGCGCCTTCCCCGACCTGCGCGGCCGCGATCCCAGCCCCCTGCCCGACACCGTGCCGGTGCGGCTGCCGTAGGGTCTGAATCTCAGGACTCTGCAGACATTAGGCTTCTGTCCATGCCGACGCCCGCGGGAGAGCTCCCCATGACCGCCTTCGATCCGGCTGCGTTCCTGCCCGACGACCTGCTGGGTCGCATCCGCGAGCGCGCGGCAATCCACGACCGTGAGAACACCTTTCCCGACGACGATCTCGCCGAGCTCCGCGAAGCGGGTTACCTGTCGATCCTCGTCCCTCTTGAGCACGGCGGGGCGGGCCTGGGACTTGCCGAAGCATCCCTGCTGCAGCAGCGCCTCGCGACCGCCTCGCCCGCCACGGCCCTCGCGATCAACATGCACCTGGTCTGGACGGGCGTGGCCAAGGCGTTCTCCGACCGGGGCGTGCCGGGGATGGAGTTCGTGCAGGCCGGAGCCGCTGCAGGCGAGGTCTTCGCCTTCGGCATTAGCGAGGCCGGCAACGACCTCGTGCTGTTCGGCAGCGACACGGATGCCGCGCCCGGCGCCGAGGGCTCTTACACCTTCACCGGCACCAAGATCTTCACGTCCCTCGCTCCGGTCTGGACGAAGCTCGGCCTGCATGGCCTCGACACCACGAGCCCCGACGCCCCGAAACTCGTCTTCGCCTTCGTCGACCGCACGGATGCCGTCACCACCGCCTCCGACTGGGACGCCCTCGGCATGCGCGCCACCCAGTCGCGCACGACCAGGCTCGAGGGGGCCGTCGCTCCCGCCGAGCGCGTCGTGCGGCGGATCGATCCCGGCCCGAGCCTGGATCCCATCATCTTCGGCATCTTCAGCGTCTTCGAGGTGCTGCTGGCATCCGTCTACACCGGCATCGCACGCCGCGCACTGGACCTCGCGGTGCAGACCGCCCAGACGAGGCGCTCGAAGAAGACGGGCAAGAGCTACGCCCAGGATCCCGACATCCGCTGGCGCATCGCCGAGATGAGCCTCGCCTACGATGCTCTGCCGCCGCAGCTCGCCGTGATCGCCCGGGATGTCGACGAGCGAGCCGACCATGGCGCGCGCTGGTTCACGCTGCTGAGCGGTCTGAAGCACCGGGCGGTGACGACGGCCAAGCGCGTCGTGGACGAGGCGATGCTGGTCGCCGGCGGCAGCTCGTACTTCTCCGGCAACGAGCTGTCGCGGCTTTATCGCGACGTGCTCGCGGGTCTGTTCCATCCTTCAGACCCCGAATCCGCGCACGCCGCAGCGGCGACGGCGCTCCTCGGCCCGCCGGAGGCCTGAGCCTACTTCCGGTCGAAGTCGAAGGCCTTCAGCAGTTCGTCCACCGCCTGCTCGCGCTCGGGGCCGCCGTGCTCGAACATGTGCGAGACGTGGGTGCGCAGATGGTTCTCCAGCAGCAGCCGGTTGAGGGACTCCAGGGATCGCTGGATGGCGCGCGACTGCGTGATGATGTCCATGCAGTACTCCTCGCCCTCGATCATCCGGGCGACGCCGCGCAGCTGCCCCTCGAGGATGCTCGTGCGGTGCAGGGCTCGCTTCTTGATGTCTTCGATCACGCCTTGAGAGTACCCCCTCCGGGTACTCTCGTGAAAGGATGACGGAATGTCGCCCCGGGCAGCACTCCTCTCTCCCGAAGATCAGGTGCGCCTGCGCGGCCTGCGGCGCATGAAGGCCGTCGCCCTCGGGGCCTTGCTGCTGATGACGGTGGTGTTCGTCGTCGGCTTCTGGCTGCAGGGGCGGTATCCGTGGATGGGTTACGTGCGCGCCGCGGGCGAGGGCGGGATGGTGGGCGCGCTCGCGGACTGGTTCGCGGTGACGGCGCTGTTCCGCCGGCCCCTGGGGCTGCCGATCCCGCACACCGCGATCATCCCGAATCGCAAGGACGAGATCGGCCAGTCGCTCGGGGAGTTCGTCGAGACCAACTTTCTCGCGGGGGACGTCGTGCGCGACAAGCTCGCTCGCACAGAGATCGCGCGCAAGGCGGGCCAGTGGGCGGCCGAGCCGGAGCACGCCGAGCGGCTGGTGGCCGAGGCCTCGGTCGTCGCGAGCGCGGTGCTGCGTGCGCTCAGCGACCGCGACGTGCAAGACCTGATCTCGAGCCTTGCCCGCGAGCACCTGATCGAGCCCGACTGGGCATCACCCGCGGGGTCGTGGCTCGGCGCCATCATCAAGACGGATGCCCACCACGGTGCCGTGGATCTCGCGGTGGACTCGATCACCTCCTGGCTCGAGCACAACGAGCAGGCCTTCTCGGGCCTCGTTTCGCGGCGCCTGCCGTCCTGGGTCCCCTCGATCGCGCTGCGTCTGGTCGACGAGGCGGTCTACCGCGAGGCGCTGAAGTTCGCCCGCGCGGTGCAGGCTGAGCCCCGGCATCCCGCCCGGCTCGCTCTGGACAGCTACCTCGCCCGCCTCGCCGACAACCTGCAGAACGACCCGGAGACCCAGGCCAGACTCGAGGGCGCGAAGTCGGCGCTGTTCGACAGCCCGCGCGTGCAGGCGCTGGCGGCGGGTGTCTGGAACGCCGCGAAGGCGGGACTGCTGGCATCCCTCGACGATCCCGCCAGCGGCCTGCGCCGGCGCGCCGTCGAGGCGGTGCAGGATGTCGGCCGGCGCCTCGTGCGCGACCCGCGCCTGCGACGCCGGGTGGACTCCTGGGTGTCGGACACCGCGGTCTTCTTCGTGAATCGCTACCGCCATGACATCGCCTCGATCATCACCGACACGGTCGAGCGCTGGGATCCGGCCGAGACGACCGAGAAGATCGAGCTCATGGTGGGCCGCGACCTGCAGTACATCCGCCTGAACGGCACGATCGTCGGGGCGCTGGCGGGTGTGGCGATCTTCGCCCTGGCGCACCATCTGATCCCGGGTGCGTGATGGAGCGGGCACGCATGGGAAGGACGAGGCGATGATCGAGCTTCTGTTGGTGCGGCATGCGAAGTCGGACTGGGACGACCAGGGGCTGCGCGATCACGACCGTCCGCTGAACGCGCGCGGCACGCGAGATGCACCCGCGATGGCGGAGCGGGTGGCATCCATTCGTCTGTCTGAGGGACTGGTGCCCCCGCGCCTTATGTCCAGCACGGCTCTGCGCGCGCGCACCACGGCCGCCGCCTTCGGCGCGGCGCTCGGCATCGAGGTCGAGCTCGACGAGGGACTCTACGGCGCCCCTGCCCGGACTCTGCTGGTAGCTGCCGCGGCATCCGGCGCGCCCTCGGTCATGGTCGTCGCCCATAACCCCGGAATGACGATCCTCGCCGACGCGCTCTCGGACGGCGGCATCGGCCACATGCCCACCTGCGCCGTGGCGCGCTTCACCTGGGACACCGATGACTGGGCCGTCGCAACGTCCCTCGCCGCGGACGCGTGGGAGCTCATGACGCCGCGGTGAGGGTTAGCCCGCAAGGCTCTATCGGGCTACAGCTCGGTCACCCCGTCTTTCCACACCTGGCGCACGAGCGGGACGCCGGGGCGGTAGGCGAGGTGGATGCGGCTGGGGGTGTCCAGCAGCACCAGGTCGGCGCGCATGCCGGGGGCGATGGCGCCCACGTCGTCGCGGCGCAGGGCGCGCGCGCCCCCGGCGGTCGCCGCCCAGACGGCCTCGTCGACCGTCATCCCCATCTCGCGCACGGCGAGCGCGACCATGAGCGGCATGGAACTGGTGAAACTCGACCCCGGGTTGCAGTCGCTCGCGATCGCCACCGTGACGCCGGCCTCGATGAGGCGTCGGGCGTCGGGGTAGGGCTGGCGCGTGGAGAACTCGACCCCCGGCAGGAGGGTCGCGACCGTGTCGGATGCCGCGAGCGCGGCGACGTCGGCATCGTCGAGATAGGTGCAGTGATCCACGGATGCCGCACCCAGCTCGACCGCGAGCCGCACCCCTTCGCCGAAGCCGAGCTGGTTGCCGTGCACGCGCGGCAGCAGGCCCCGGGCGATGCCGGCCTCGAGCACCCGCCGGGACTGCTCCGGGGTGAAGGCGCCCCGCTCGCAGAAGACGTCGACCCACCGCGCGTGCGGCGCGCAGGCCTCGAGCATGTCGCCGACGACCAGGGCGACGTAGTCATCCGCGCGCTCCGCGTACTCGGCGGGCACCACATGCGCGCCGAGGAATGTGACTTCGTCGGTCACCTCGGCGGCGAGCCGGGCGAGGCGCTCCTCGTCGCGCACGCTCAGCCCGTAGCCGGTCTTGATCTCGAAGGTCGTCGTGCCCTGCGCGCGCAGCTCGGCGACGAAGCCCGCGAGCCGCGCCCGCAGCTCCTCGTCGCTCGCCGCGCGCGTCGCCGCCACGGTGGAGCGGATGCCGCCGGCGGTGTACGCCTGCCCGGCCATGCGCGCGGCGAACTCGCCCGCGCGGTCGCCGCCGAAGACGAGATGGGTGTGCGAGTCGACGAAGCCCGGGATGACGGCGCGCCCGGCGGCGGCGATTGTTGTGATGCCTCGTTTCGACTCCGGCGCTTCGCGCCTCCGCTCAACGACCGAGGGGTGGTCCGGGGCTTCGGCGGCGGGGCCGACCCAGGCGATCAGGCCGTCCTCGATCAGCACCGCGGCATCCCGGAGCGTTCCGCAGCGGTCGCCGTCGGCGGCGACGTTCGTGGTCAGCTCGCCGATGCCGGTGATGAGGGTCGTGGTCATCGTTTCTCCTCGGGGCCTCTCGATGACGTCTGAGTGCGGTGGACCCTGCCACCGACGATCGTCGCGGTGACATCGCCGCCACGCGCGACGAGCGGAAGCTGGAAGGGATCGGTACCGCGCGTGCGCGCCGAATCCGTGCTCACCTCGACGGCATCGAAGACATCCCCCACCCGGAACCCGCATGCACCCGGGCGACCCCCGGCACCGGCCGCCCACAGCTCCCCGGGCGAGAAGACGCCCCGGCGCTGCAGCCGCAGCCGCTGGTCCAGCTCCAGTCGCGCGATCTCCTCCCAGGGGTCGATCACGGCGTGCTGATCCGAGCCGATCGCGATCCGGGCGCCTGCGTCGCGCAGCTCCGGGGCGGGACCGATGCCGTCGCCGAGGTCCGCCTCGGTCGTGGGGCACATCACCACGGTCGCGCCCGCCGCCCCGATGAGCGCGATGTCGCCATCCGTCAGGTGGGTCGCGTGCACGAGCGAGGTGCGCTCCGACAGCAGACCCGCCTCGGCCAGAAGGCCTGTCGGGGTGAGTCCGTAGGCCTCGAGGCAGGCCTCGTTCTCGGCCGGCTGCTCCGAGACGTGCACGTGCAGCAGCACCTCGGCGGACAAGCCCCCGGCGATCACGCGCAGATCGTCCGGCGTGACGGCGCGCACCGAGTGCACGGCCGCACCCAGGGTCACGCCTGGTGCATCCGGGGCGTCGACATCCCCCGCCAGCGCCTCACGGAGCCGGTGCCAGCGTTCCAGCCAGCCGGCCGCCGTCCCGTCGCCGAACCGGCGCTGCTCCGGCTCCAGCTCACGGCCGACGCCGCCGCGCAGGTAGCAGACATCCAGCAGCAGCAGCCGGATGCCCGCGGCCCGGACCGCGGCGACGAGCGCGCGCTCCATGTCGTAGTCGGGGTAAGGGGTGCCATCGGGACGGTGGTGCACATAATGGAACTCCGCCACGGTGGTGTACCCGGCATCCCGCATCTCACGGAACAGCGCCTCGGCGACCTCGGTGTAGGACTCGGGATCGAGAGTGCCGGCCGCGTCGTACATGCGCGTGCGCCACTGCCAGAAGTCACCACCGTCGGCGTGGGTCTGCCCGCGCAGCATCCGGTGGAAGGCGTGCGAATGGGCGTTGACGAACCCCGGCACGACGGTGCCGAGCCGCACGTCTCCGCCAGCGCCGTCCGAGGAGATCCCCGTGATCCTGCCCTCGCTCGTCGCGATCACGACCTCGTCGACGAAGCGTCCATCGACGAGCGCGCGGGAGCAGCGGAAATCGGTCACGAAGCGCCCCCGGCAAGATCCCGCAGCACGGCGGCGAGCGCCACCGCGCCCGCCTCGCAGTCCTCGTCCCCCGCGCCCTCGGCCGGAGCGTGCGAGACGCCGCTCGGATTGCGCACGAAGATCATGGCGCTGGGGATGTAGGGCGAGAGGATGCCGGCGTCGTGCCCGGCACCGGTCGGGATCGCCGGGACGCCGCCGAGCACGCCCGCGATCCGTTCGCGCAGCGCGGGGTCGAACCGAACGCGCGTCGTGAACGACTCCTGCACGAGCTCTACGCCGCACCCTTCGGCCCCGGCCACGCGAGTGAGTTCGTCGGCGATCCGGGTGATCATCGCACGCACGCCCTCGTCATCCTCGTCCCGCACGTCGATCCACAGCTGCGCGCGCGAGGCGACGACGTTCGAGCCGCCGGGGATCACCGTCACCTTGCCGACAGTGCCGCGTGCCAGGGATCCGGATGCCGCGGCGACCTCGCGCACGGCCAGGACGCCACCGGCAGCGGCCACCACCGGGTCGCGGCGCGCGCCCATGGGCGTCGTGCCGGCGTGGTTGCCCTCGCCCGTGAACGTCGCCCGCCAGCGGCCGTGGGCGAGGATGGCGGTCGCGACCGCGATCGGCTCGCCACGGTGTTCGAGGTCGAGCCCCTGCTCGACATGCAGCTCGACGAAGGCACCGATGCGGCCGAGCCGCTCGGGGTCGGAGCCGAGGCGTTCGAGGTCGTGACCTGTCTCGGCCCAGACCTCGGCGAACGTGCGACCGGCGGCATCCGTGCGCGCGGCGAGATCGGCAGCGCCCAGCTCTCCGGTCAGCAGTCGCGACCCCAGGCAGGGCGCGTTGAAGCGGGCACCCTCCTCCTCGGCGAAGACGCACACGGCCAGCGGGCGCGCGGGCGCGAACCCGCCGTCCTTCAGCTGACGCACCGCCTCGAGCGCGCTCACCACGCCGAGCGGCCCGTCATAGGCGCCGCCGCCCGGAACCGAGTCGAGGTGACTGCCGGTCACGACGGCATCCCGCCCCGCGGCGTCCCACCAGGCCCAGAGGTTCGCGTTGTCATCGGCCTCGACGTGCAGGCCCAGGCCCTCGGCCTTGGTGACGAACCATGCGCGGAGGGCCAGGTCGGCGTCGTCGAACAGGTGCCGGGAGTATCCGCCCCGCACAGGGTCTGCTCCGATGCCGGCGATCTCGGCCAGCAGCGCCGCGACGCTCATGTGCCGAGCATGGGAATGTTCAGCCCACGCTCGCGGGCGACCTCGACAGCGCGCTCGTATCCGGCATCCACGTGTCTCATCACACCGGTGCCGGGGTCATTCGTCAAGACGCGCTCGAGTTTCTCGGCCGCGAGCGGCGTGCCGTCGGCGACCGTGACCTGACCCGCGTGGATCGAGCGCCCTATTCCGACGCCGCCGCCGTGGTGCAGCGACACCCAGGCCGCCCCCGAGGCGGTGTTCAGCAGGGCGTTCAGCAGCGGCCAGTCGGCGATGGCGTCCGAGCCGTCGGCCATGGCCTCCGTCTCGCGGTAGGGGGATGCCACCGAGCCCGCATCGAGGTGGTCGCGCCCGATCACGATCGGGCCTTTCAGCTCGCCGGAGGCGACCATCTCGTTGAATCTCAGCCCGGCGAGGTGGCGCTCCTTGTAGCCGAGCCAGCAGATGCGGGCGGGAAGGCCCTCGAAGTGCACCTTGTCGGCGGCCTTGGCCAGCCACCGGTGCAGCGCCGCATCCTCGGGGAACAGCTCCGCAACCGCCCGATCGGTCGCGGCGATGTCGGCGGGATCGCCCGAGAGCGCCACCCAGCGGAACGGCCCCTTGCCCTCGGCGAAGAGCGGCCGGATGTACGCGGGCACGAATCCCGGGAAGGCGAAGGCGCGATCGAAGCCACCGAGCTCCGCCTCGCGACGGATCGAGTTGCCGTAGTCGAAGACGGCGGCACCGGCATCCTGGAACCCGACCATGGCCTGCACATGCGCGGCCATCGAGACGCGCGCGCGCTCCGTGAACCCCTCCGGGTCGGCGGCCGCCGCGGCCTTCCAGTCCTCGAAGGCGATGCCGACGGGTAGGTAGGCGAGCGGGTCGTGGGCGCTGGTCTGGTCGGTGACGATGTCGATCGGGATGCCGCGACGCAGCAGCTCCGGGAAGACCTCGGCGGCGTTGCCGAGCACGCCGACCGACAGCGCCTCGCCGGCGTCCTTGGCGGCGAGGACGCGGGATACCGCCTCGTCCAGGTCGGTCGAGTACTCGTCGAGGTAGCCGTGGTCGACGCGACGGGCGAGACGGGACTCGTCGACGTCGACGATGAGCACGGCCCCCTCGTTCATCGTGACCGCCAGCGGCTGCGCGCCGCCCATGCCGCCGGCGCCGGCGGTGAGCGTGAGGGTTCCGGCGAGCGACTCGCGTCCGAGCGAGCGAGCGACCGCGGCGAAGGTCTCGTAGGTGCCCTGCAGGATCCCCTGGGTGCCGATGTAGATCCACGAGCCGGCGGTCATCTGGCCGTACATGGTGAGCCCGAGGTCCTCCAACCGCC
>CAZHML010000062.1:4190-12114 GCA_964533745.1 uncultured Microbacterium sp. | reverse complement strand
GGTGAACCCACACTTCCGTGGGTTCACCCGTCCGCGATGCCCTGAGACATCACATTTGCGGAGCCGGAGGGATTTGAACCCTCGGTCCCCTTGCGAGGACTCCACCTTAGCAGGGTGGTGCACTAGGCCTGACTATGCGACAGCTCCAGGCATCCGGTCCCGAAGAGAACACGGATGCGTCCTGCAATCATAACCGCTCAGGATCGGCGGCACGAACCCGGGACCACGCCCCGAAGCCCGATCCCTACTTCCGCACGTTGCCGTTCGAGCAGGTCTGCGTGGCGGCAGAGGTTCCGCGAATCGCGGACGGCAGTTTCGTCGCCTTCTCGCCCGGTGTCACTTCGGCAACCTCGCCCTCGGGGGGATCGATCTCGATCTCACCCTTGTTCACGGCACCGTCGTAGCGGCTTCCCGAGTAGGTGACCTCAAGCGGCTTGTTCGCCTTGATCGCGGCCCACATCTGCTTCGCAGCCCCGTAGTTCGGTGCCACTTTGCCCGGGATCCCCGTCCCGCCCACCGAGGGATACTGCAGGAACACGATGTCGTCGAGCTTGACGTCCTTGAGCGCCAGTGCGATCTGTCCGAGCAGCACGGGGTTCGTCAGGCTCTGGCTCGGCGTCACGTTGTTGAGCACCGTGCGCGCCAGGCTCAGCAGTGTCGGCGTGTCCTTGAGCACGCCGTCGCTCATGACCTTGCGCGCGAGGCTCGACATGTACACCTGCTGGTTGCTGATCCGGCCGAGGTCACTGCCGTCGCCGACACCGTAGCGGGTGCGCAGGAATCGCAGCGCGTCCTTGCCCGCGATGGTGTGTGTGCCCTTCTTCCAGTCGATGCCCGTGTGCTTGTCGCGGATGGCGGACTCCAGACACACTTCGACGCCGCCGATGGCGTTCGTGATCTCGATCACGCCACCGAAGGTCACCGAGGCGGCGAACTGGATGTCCATGCCGCTGAGGGCCGAGACGGTCTTGACCACGCAGTTGAGTCCGCCGTAGTGGTAGGAGCTGTTCAGCGGCTGGCTGCTCATCGCCGAGGACGTGCGACCCGTCTCGGGGTCGGTGCACGAGGGGATCGGCACGAGCAGGTCGCGCGGGAAGCTGATCGCGGTGATCCGGCGAGGCTCGTCGGAGACATGGATGAGGATCGTGACGTCGTTCAGCGCGCCGGCGTGGCTGTAGCGACCCTGGCAGCGACGGCCGAACAGGTGCGCGTACTTCTCCTCGCAGACATCCAGGCCCGTGATGAGGATGTTGAAACCGCCCTCGAAAGCTGCGATGTCCGGCGGCAGTTCATCCTGGCCATCGATCACCACGCCGCTGTCGATGAAGCTGCTCGTCATGTCGTAGAGGTAGACCGAGGCGACGCTGACCGTGCTGACAAGCACGACAGCCATCCCGATGCCGACCATTTTCAGCAGTTGGCCGAGAGCGCGCGGCGTGCGCAGCTGTCCATGCCGGGCGAGGGGACGCCCCGGGTCGATCTCGCTCACGCCGTGCCTTTCATTCCGCGGAGGGTGTGGGATTCGAACCCACGAGACATTGCTGCCCACTGGTTTTCAAGACCAGCTCCATCGGCCGCTCGGACAACCCTCCTGTCCGGTGTGCACCGGTCAGGCGTCGAGTCTATCCGAGACAGCCCCATGCGGCCTTTCAGCCACTGCCCATTGTGCCTGTCGCGCCTGGGTGCAGGCTGGAAGACTCACGCGAGCCGGCCCAGAACCGTGGCCAGGCCTCCCTCGACCATGTCACCCGTGACCTCGGATGCCGCGGCCATCACTTCGGGCGGCGCCTGTCCCATAGCCACCGCCCGTCCCCCGACGCCCACCGCCCAGTCGAACATGCCGATGTCGTTGCGCCCGTCGCCGGCGACCAGCACCCGCGTGCCCGGCCAGTCGAAGTGCGCGCGCACGCGCTCCATCGCCGTGCCCTTGTGCACGCCCTGCGGTGCGATGTCGAGCCAGGCAGTCCAGCCGATCGCGTAGGACACCTCGTTCAGTCCCGCACGCTCCACGATTCGGTGGAAGTCCTCCTCATCGTGCGCGGGCGAGATGACCACGATGCGCGACACGGGCTCGCGCCCGAGCCCGTCGAAACTCACTCGTTCGCCGAAGGAGAGGTTCCAGTCATCCATCGCATCGGTATACAGCCGCTGCCCGTCGGCGAGTTCGACCATATAGCGGGCATCGGGGAGGTGCGCCTCGAGCAGCCCCAGTACGAGCGCCGGATCGAAGGTCTCGACGTGATCGCGGTGGTACTCGCCATCATCCCCTCGCCGCATCAGCACGGCACCGTTCGAGCACACCGCGAACAGCGGATGGATGCCGAGCCGCTCCATGACCGGACGGGTGGTATGCCAGCTGCGCCCGGTGGCGAGCATGACCTCATGTCCCTCACGCGCAAGGCGCGCAACGGCGAGATCGGCCCCGGGGCTGAACTCGTCATCGGGGAGCAGGATCGTGCCGTCGACATCGAGGCCGACGAGCCAGGGGGCTCTCACGACAGCGGTTCGAGCAGCGACAGCCCGCCGAGGTAAGGACGCAGCACATCAGGCACCACGACCGAGCCGTCGGCCTGCTGGTGCGTTTCGAGGATCGCGACGATCCAGCGGGTGGTCGCGAGCGTGCCGTTGAGGGTCGCCACGTGCTCGGTGCCGGCACTCGCCTGAGGGCGGTGCCGCACCTCGAGACGCCGGGCCTGGTAGGTGGTGCAGTTCGACGTCGAGGTGAGCTCACGGAAGGCGTCCTGCGTGGGCACCCACGCCTCGATGTCGTACTTGCGGGCGGCGCTGGAGCCGAGGTCTCCGGCAGCAACGTCGATCACGCGGTAGGCGAGGTCGAGCGCGGTGAGCATCTCCTCCTGCAGGCCGAGCAGGCGCGCGTGCTCGGCCTCGGCGTCGTCGGGGGCCGTGTAGACGAACATCTCGAGCTTGTTGAACTGGTGCACACGGATGATGCCGCGGGTGTCCTTGCCGTGCGAGCCCGCCTCGCGGCGGTAGCAGGTCGACCATCCCGCGTAGCGCAGCGGGCCACCGCTGAGATCGACGATCTCGTCCTTGTGGTAGCCCGCGAGCGCCACCTCGCTCGTGCCGATCAGGTACAGATCGTCGTCATCCAGGTGATAGACCTCGGCGGCGTGCTCACCGAGGAAGCCGGTGCCCTGCATGATCTCCGGACGCACGAGGGTCGGGGTGATCAGGGGCGTGAACCCGGCCTTCATCGCGCGGTCGAGCGCAAGGTTCATCAGGGCGATCTCGAGCCGCGCCCCGACACCTTTCAGAAAGTAGAAGCGGGCTCCCGAGACCTTCGCCCCGCGCTCCATGTCGATCGCGCCGAGCATCTCGCCGAGCGTCAGATGGTCGCGTGGCGTGAAGTCGAAGTGCGGGATGGATCCCACGCGGCGCAGTTCCACGAAGTCGTCTTCGCCACCGGCCGGAACTCCCTCGATGATGATGTTCTCGACGCGGGCGAGGGCAGCCTCCGCGGCGTCCGTCGCCACCGTCACCGCACGCTGGGCGGCCTTGACGCGCTCGGCGAGCTCGCCCGCCTGGGCGACGAGCGCGGCCTTCTCGTCCTTCGGCGCCTGCGCGACCTGCTTGCCGAAAGCGTTCTGCTGCGCGCGCAGCTCCTCGAAGGTGCGCAGAGCCTCGCGCCGCGCCTGGTCGGCCCGCAGCGCCTCGTCCACCGTCGTCGGGTCATTCCCGCGAGCGGCCTGCGAGCGCCGCACGAGCTCGGTGTCATCGCGCAGAAGTGCGAGGTCGATCATTCGTCAAGTCTACGGGCGGATGCCGGGGCACCTCGCGCGGATTCGGGCATAGGCTTACGCCATGCCCTCGCAGTCCACGCCCACCCGGCGCGCGGTGCTGGTGTACAACCCCACGAAGATCAACGAGGATGCGCTGCGCGCGAGCGTGACGACGTTGTCACGGCGAGCAGGATGGGATCCGCCCGCGTTCTACTCGACGACCGAACGGGATCCGGGCCAGGATGCCGCCCGCCGGGCTCTCGAAGGCAAGCCCGATGCCGTGCTCGTCGCCGGTGGCGACGGCACTGTGCGCGCCGTCGCGGAGGTGATGGCGGGCAGTGGCGTGCCGATGGCGATCGTCCCGAGCGGCACGGGAAACCTCCTCGCCCGTAATCTCGGTCTGCCGCTGGGCGCGACGGAGTCCATCATCGCCGCGGTGTTCGACGGCGATACCCATCCTGTCGATGTGGGCTGGGTGGACCTCACCCGACCCGACGGCACCAGTGAGGAGCACGCCTTCGTCGTGCTCGCCGGTCTGGGCCTGGACGCGCACATGATCGCGAACACCCGCCCCGACCTGAAGAAGGCCGTGGGGTGGGTGGCCTACGTCGAGGGCGCGGCGCGGGCGCTGCCCGGCGCTGCTCCGTATCGCGTCGTGTTTCAGACGGATGGCGGTCGCCTGCACACCGCGCGGGTGCAGAGCATGCTGTTCGCCAACTGCGGGGGCCTGCCGGGAGGGATCTCTCTCATCCCGGATGCCGCGATCGATGACGGGACGCTCGACATCGCGCTCATCCAGCCCTCGGGGATCTTCGGGTGGCTCGGCGTCTGGCGCAAGATCTGGTGGGACAACTCCGTGCTGCGACGCTTTCGCGCCGGGCGGCACGCACGGGAGCGACGGGACAAGAACCCCTCGGTGCGCTACATCCGCTGCCGCGAAGCCGAAGCCGCCACCCCGCAGCCGACACCGATCGAGCTCGACGGCGACGAGTTCGGTGAGGCGATCAGCGTGCGCTGTCGCATTCAGGCGGGGGCGCTGACGATGGTGCTCCCCGCGGGGCACACCATCGTCAGCGCATGAATCGGTCCGGTCGTTGAGCGACGAGCGAAGCAAGGAGACGAAACGCAGTCTCAGCCGGGGCAGAGTCGCGTTTTGTCTCGCTCCGCTCGCTCAACGACCGTTCAGCGGCCGATGATCGGAACGCGCACGCCGTCGAAGTCGCCACCGTCAAGTGTCAGCACGGCACCCGCGCTCGGTGCGGAGGCCAGGCCCAGCATGGTCAGGCGCGGGGCCATGTCAGCGGTGCAGACGCCGTCCTCGGTCTTGATGGTGACCGCGGCACCGCCGTTGCTCTCGACGAGGTTCTCGATCACCGGCGGGCAACTCGAGGATCCCCAGGTCAGCAGCACGACGCCTTCGCTGAACCATCCCGCGCTCGGTGCGTAGTCGGTGGGCTCTCCGCCGCGACCGCTGAGGCTCGCCTGCCCGGCGAGCTGCGTGTGCAGCAGCGCATCCGGGGCCATCGGATCGATGATCGTCACTTGCAGGTCGCGCGTGGGGTCCACCCCCGCGGGCAGGCCCACGAGGCTCGCACGCGGCGCGTAGTCCATGGTGCAGACCCTGGTGGCGTCCTCCTTGACGAAGGTCACCGTGACGTGCTGGCCCTCGGCGACGGCCGTCTCGACGACAGGGACGCAGGATGAGCTGCCCCAGGTGACGACCGCGAACAGGCGGCCCTCGTCGAGCCACGCGGCCGATGCGGGCGACGCCTCTGACGACGGCGGATCCACCTCTCCCGAACCGGGTCCGGTGTTTCCGGCGCAGCCGGCGATCAGAAGTGCGCAGGCCGCGAGCGCGGGGGCGAAGCCCCATCGAGTATTCATGGTTTCATGCTATCGATCGGCCCGATCCCCTGGCTGGGAGAAGGCCGCCCCGAAGCTGTGCGATCACTGAAGGGCAGAGGTCAGCCGCGCCAGGTTGTCGAGCACGGTCGAGCGCAGCGGCTGCTTCTGCCATTCCTCCAGCGTCAGCTCGCGGCTGTTCGCCCGGTACGAGTCCTCGACGGCGCGCAGCCCCGCGACGAACTCCGCCCCGCGCACGAGCATCGAGATCTCCAGGTTCAGGCCGAAGGAGCGCATGTCCATGTTGCTCGATCCGATCACCGCGATCTCCTCGTCGATCGTGAGGGTCTTGGTGTGCAGGATGTAGGGCCGCGAGTACAGCCAGATGCGCACCCCGGCGCGCAGCAGCACCTCGTAGTAGCTGCGCTGGGCGTGGTACACCATCGCCTGGTCGCCCTCCTCCGAGACGAACAGCTCGACATCCACGCCGCGGTCGCACGCCGAGATCACCGCGAGCAGGAGCGCCTCGTCGGGGACGAAGTAGGGGCTCACCATCATGATCTTGCGCTGGGCGGCATACAGCAGCGTCAGGAACAGCCGCAGATTGTTCTCGGCCTCGAACCCAGGACCCGAAGGGACGATCTGGCAGTCGAGATCGCCGCTGCCGCGCTCTGCGGCGATGACCACCACGTCATCGAGCGACTCATCCGTCTCGCTGTACCAGTCGCTCAAGAACACCGCATTCACGCTTGCCACGACAGGCCCGTCGACCTTCACCATCAGATCGACCCAGTGCAGGCCCCGCTTGATGTTCTTGGGCAGGTTGTAGGTCGAGTCGGTGACGTTCTGCGAACCGAGAAAGGCGACACTGCCGTCGACCACCAGGAGCTTGCGGTGGTTGCGCAGATCGGGGCGCTGAGTCTTGCCCCGGAAGGGCCGCACCGGCAGCATCACGTGCCAGTCGGCTCCCATCGCGGTCAGACGCCGAGCGGTGTGCTTGTAGCGCGGCTTCCAGCGGTTGGCCCAGTGATCCAGCAGCACGCGTACGGCCACACCGCGCGCGGCGACTTCCTCGAGCGCCCCGAAGAAGTTGTCGGTCGCGGCATCCGATTGCAGGATGTAGAACTCCACGTGCACGTACTGCTCGGCAGCGCGAACGGCCTCTGCCATCTCGTCCAGGGACCCCTGATAGTCCGAGATCAGCCGCGCCCCGTTATCGCCCGAGAGGGGCAGAGCGCCCAGGCGCTGGTTCATCCCGACGAGCGACTGGAACCACGGTGGGGCGTTCGGCCTGAGGGTTCCGAAGTGCAGGCGCTCGCTGATGGCCGCGATGTTCTGGTTGATCAGGGCCTGCTTGCGTCGGCGGGCGCGCGGCAGACGCGGATGGCCGATGAGCAGAAACAGCAGCACGCCGAAGATCGGGATGAAGAAGATGGCCAGCAGCCACGCCATCGCGGCCGTCGGACGGCGGTTGCGGGGAACGATGATGATCGCGAACACGCGGATCGTGAGATCGACGGCAAGGACCGCGATGGCGATCCACCAGCCCCATGCGTTGCTGAACATCTCGCCCCCATCCGTCTGCACCGTCGCGTCTTTTGCTCAACCCTAGTGTCGTTGCGGGCGGATGCGTGCTCCGGGTACTGAAGGGCAGCGTGAAACCGGCGGTGCGTCCCGCTCCTGACAGCCTGGAACGCGGCGCTCAGTCGCCCTTGGCGAGCATGACGCAGATGTTCGCGATGATCTTCGTCGAGGTGGAGTCGGTGGCCCAGATGCCGAGGATCCCGGCGTAGGGACCGCCGTCGGCACCGATCGTGGCGAGCGGACCCTCGATCCAGAAGCGCCCGTTGCCCTCGTCGAATCCGGGCGAGCCTTCGGTGTCGTAGAAGGGCCGACCGCTCTGCGTGAAGGCCTGGCCCTTCGAGACGTAGGCGAACTCGTAGCTGTAGCCGATGCTGTCGGTGTATTCCGCGTCGACGAACTCGATCTTCTCACCGGCCTTGGTCAGCGGGGCGACCGCGACGCTCGGCGAGACGGTCAGGCGCGGGTCCACGAAAAGCTCGAAGCCGCCGGTGGTCACCCCCTCGCAGTTCGGTCCCTGACCATTCGAGGATGGATCGCCATCCGACGTGCTCGGACCTGTGCTGCAGCCGGCGATGAGCGCGGCGGCGGCGAGCAGGACGATAGGTGCGAGGATGCGGGATCGCGAGGTCATGGCTCTGATTATGATCTCGCGACGAGGCACCTGACAGTGCGGTCCCGGCTTATTCGTCAGCCGCACCCGTCGCTGAGCCTGTCGAGTTCGGTCCCTGAGCCTGTCGAGTTCGGTCCCTGAGCCTGTC
>CAZHML010000062.1:0-4090 GCA_964533745.1 uncultured Microbacterium sp. | reverse complement strand
GAGCCTGTCGAGTTCGGTCCCTGAGCCTGTCGAGTTCGGTCCCTGAGCCTGTCGAAGGGGCAAACCCGGCGCCGGGCGCTTCGAGGAGTTCAGCGACCGGGTTCCTGCTGCGTGCCGAGCCCGGCTGCATGCACCACGAGCCCGAGCCGCGTCGTCACCCCCCAGCGCCGCATCGCCTCGGTGAGGTGCTTCTCTACCGTGCGCAGCGTGATGTCGAGTCGCTCGGCGATCTCGGCGTTGCCCGCGCCGCGGACGGCTTCGGTCACCACGGCACGCTGCCGAGGCGTGAGTACGGCGAGCACGCGCTCGGCCTCAGCACCATCTCCGTTCGCCGCGGCAAGTTCGCTGACGAGCGCGAGTCGCGAAGGGGTACCGTGGGCGGCGAGGATGCGCGAGACGTGGATCCGCGCGGTGTGCACCGAGATGTGCAGCGCCTCGGCGATCTCGGCGTTGTCTCGCCCGTGCAGCAGCAGCTCGAGCACCTCCTGCTCTCGCGCCGAGAGAGCCCCCGTCCCGCTGCCCGCAGCGGGGCGCAGACGTCGCCCGGTTCCGCGCAGCTCCCGGGCAGCGGCGCGGCGAAGGGCGCGGTAATCCTCGCCGGCGCTGGCGACCACGACCTCCAGCCTCCGGGCCGCGTCGCCACGCCGCCCCGCGACGATGCGGGCGCGGGCAGCGAGGATCTCACCCTCGGCCGCCTCGATCGTGCGTCCCTCTGCCACGGCGAGCCCGATCGCGGTCTCGGCGACCTCGACGGCGGCCGCGGCATCCCCGTGAAAGAGCAGCAGACGGCTGCGCGCACGGGCGAGCGTCGAATTCGCGATCGGATCGTCGGCGAAAGCCTCGATCTGCGCCAGCCACGCCTCGGCGGCCACTCCGTCACCCTCTCTGATGGCGGCGTGGATGAGCATCTCGAGCGTCAGCACGCGATCGACGATCATCGCACGATCCCAGGTGAAGCCCGCGACGAGAGCGGCGACCCGCCGCACATCCTGGGCAGCGATCAGCCCGTAAGCGGTCAGCAGCGCGATGCCGAGTTCGACCCGATCGTGGCGATCCGGATCCATCCGCTGCACCTGCGCGGCCATCGCCCGCACGGCCACCGGCTCTGCCGCGTTGCCGGCCACCAGGGAACGCGTAGCGGTGACGAGCAGGGTCAGACGCGGTGAGTCGGTCCTGGCAACGCGGTCGAGCACGGCTCTGGCCTCGTCGAGGTGTCCCGCGAAGGCCGCGACGCGCGCGGCGAGCACGGTCATGATCGTCTCAAAAGGGTGACCGGCAAGCGGCCCCGCGAAGCACACCGGGCTCGCACCGAGGCCATCGGAGAGGCCGACGCGCGCGCAGGCGAATGTGGCCTCGATGAGTGCGTAGCGCGCAAAGCGCGAGTCATCCGAGTCGTCGAGAAGGGCAAGGATCCCGATGGCGTCGTGGATCGGATCACCGCTGGGTGTGCATCCCGGTGCGGTGTCACGCCATCCGCCGACGATGCCGGTGCCGGCGGCGGCGAGCGCCAGTGCCGCTCGGACCAGGACGGTCGCGGCGGGGTTCCCATGCGGATCGGCAGGCAGCGCAGCGGCGGCGCGACGCGCAAGATGAGCAGCCTCCTCGTGCTCGAGCCGCCAGGACGCGGCGAAAGCGGCGAGCGCCAGGTCCCAGGGGTCCTCACCGAGGGCAGTCACCGCTCTGCCGACGACAATCGCGTCCAGCATCTCCCGAAGCGCCGCGATACGCTCGTGTTTCACGCGCTGAGGCTATCACCGGGATGCCGTCAGCGACCTGCACGCACCGAGTCGCGGATCCCGCTCAGGATTCTCGCGGCGGGAGGCCTCGGCGAGCGCGCTCCTCCGCCTCGATGCTGGCGTGCGCACGGCGCTCGGTGCGGTCGAAGCGCAGGATGCCGCGGAGGATCATGATGAACAGCGAGAGCACGACGACGGTGGGGATGAGTCCCCACAGCACCGCGACCCAGATGTTGTCCATGCCTCCATCGTAGGCCCGCCGAGGGCCGGCAGGATCTCGTTCTGCACAGACGGCAAATCGCGCAAGTTGTTCCGTTTTGCCGGAACGACGGACCACGGCGTCCTCCGTTCGGCAAGGGTGGGGCGATGACCTCGATCGTCCGCGCCTCGCACCCCGCAGAACTCCTCCGTCTCGTTCCCGTCCTCGCTGGGTTCACCCCGCGTCGAAGTCTCGTGCTCGTCCCGTTCTGCGAGGGTCGCAGCCGCGGGGCGATGCGGCTGGATCTGCCCCCGGATGCCGGTGACCTCGGTGCCTATGCCGCGCAGGCGATCGGCATGCTCTGCCGCGTTCCCGGGGCTGACGCGACAGCGATCTTCGTCTACGACGACGAGCTGCCGTGCACGGCGGGGCTGCCCCGCGCCCAGCTCGTCGCCGAGGTGCGCGATCGTCTCGCCGTCTGCGGCTTCGAGCTGATCGAGGCGCTGTGCGTTCGGAGCGACGCCTGGGCCGACTACCGCGACGAGCAGCAGCACTGGCATCCCCTCGCCGAGATCCCCACTCCGCCCGAGCTGCCCGGCCTCGGTGATCTTGCCGGCGATCAACGCAGCGGCAGCGCGCTGCCTGACGTCGACCCCGTCCAGAAAGCGGCGGTCGCCGAGGCCTTCGCGGCGCTCGACCCGGTGCTCGGGCGTCGCGTGGATGCACCGTCCCAGGCCGCGAGCGGCGGGCGCGAGCATCCGCTCGCGACCGCCGCGGCCGCAGTGCTCGACGATCTGCCCACGTTCCTCGAGCGGATGCTCGCTGGGCACGAGCCGGATGACCCCTTCGACCTTGCCGTGCTCGCGTGGTGCCTGAACCGGCCCATGCTGCGCGACGTGGGGCTCATCCAATGGGCGCGCGGGTTCGACGATGGCGTGCGCACCCTGGCCGCGCAACTCACCTTCCGCAACAGAGGCACGCACGTCCCGGATGCACTCGCCGCCACCCTGCTCGGCCAGGGACCGCGTCCCGACCCCGATCGGCTGGGCCGAGCCCTGACTCTCATCCGGCGCGTCTCCTCCTGCGCACCAGAGGAGGTCAGGGCCGGCCCGCTGGTCGCCGCGGCCTGGCTGGCGTGGGCACTCGGGCGCTCCACGCACGCGAGTGCCTACATCGAGCTGGCACTGGTCAGCGAACCTGGGCACACGATGGCGACGCTGCTGCACCGGATGATCGAGACCGGGATGCTGCCGGATTGGGCGTTCGACATGCATCAATCAGATCTGTCTACTAATACTTGACTTGATTTGTCTAGTCAGAATGGACTACCCTTGATGGTCAGTGAGCAGCCGACGAGAGTCGTCGTGAGAAGGCTCAGGGATGCGGGGTACATCCCCATACGCACGGTCCGCTCTCACACCGTATGGATGAACGACAAGGTGACCGTCAGCATCCCAGACGGTCACCGGACGATCTCTCCTGGGGTCGTACGGCGGGTCGACAAGGCGATCAGGGAGGCCAGGACGTGAAAGTGTACGACGTGACGCTCAGTCGGGACGGGCGATGGTGGGTGGTGTCGATTCCAGAGATCAACGGCCTCACGCAAGCCCACTCCGTCAAAGAGGCGCGAGGGATGGCGCGAGAGTACATCGCCGTCACCGAGGACATCCCACAGGATTCCTTCGATATCCGCGTCACCGCCGCCACGGTGGGGACTGTCGAGCACCTCTCTCGAATCCTTGACGACATCAGGCTCGAGCGCACACGAGGGGAGCAGATCGAGCGCGCAGCAAATGAGCGATCCCGCAGACTGGCCAAGCAGCTCGCCGCCGAAAAGGTCACCCTCCGCGACATCGGCGAGTTGATGGGCGTCTCGTACCAGCGCGTACACCAACTCGTCTCGACCTGAGTCGCGCTTCGCGCCCCGCTCCAGGTCGGCCTGACTCACTTCACCAGCGGGAAGAGGATCGTCTCGCGGATGCCCAGACCCGTGATCGCCATGAGCAACCGGTCGATGCCCATGCCCTGACCGCCCGTCGGGGGCATCCCGTGCTCGAGCGCTCGCAGGAACTCCTCGTCCACCCGCATCGCCTCGTCGTCACCGCGGGCGGCGAGCGCCGCCTGGGCGACGAAGCGCTCGCGCTGGATGACCGGA
>CAZHML010000061.1:0-12316 GCA_964533745.1 uncultured Microbacterium sp. | reverse complement strand
CGAGCGCGACCGTCGCGCCGCGATCCTGACCGCCGAGGGCACCAAGCAGTCCGCGATCCTCGAGGCCGAGGGCGCGCGCCAGGCCGAGATCCTGCGGGCAGAGGGTGACAAGCAGGCTGCGGTGCTGCGCGCGCAGGGCGAGGCCGAGGCGATCCAGAACGTCTTCGCCGCGATCCACAAGGGCGCACCGGATGACAAGCTGCTGGCCTATCAGTACCTGCAGATGCTGCCCAAGGTCGCCGAGAGCCCGTCGAGCAAGATGTGGATCATCCCGAGCGAGCTCACCGAGGCGCTCAAGAGCCTCGGCAGCGCGTTCACCCCGCGGTCCTCGGGCGACGCGCCGAAGGCGTGACTCACCCCTATTTCGAGGGCACCCGGCATCCTCGGGTGCTTGCCCATCGTGGTCTCGCGCACTCAGAGGATGATGCGGACGGGATCTGGGAGAACACAGCAGCGGCCTTCGCCGCCGCCCAGGCCATCGGCGTGGAGTACATCGAGACGGATTGCCGCGTCACCGCGGACGGCGATCTCGTCCTCTTTCACGACGAAACGCTCGCTCGGCTGACGGGTGACTCCCGGCGGGTCGATCAGGTGTCCACGAGGGAACTGGCCGAGACCTTCTCTTCGCAGGGAGGGCTGCTCACGGTCTCCGATGCGCTGGGGGGTTTCCCCGGGGTGCGCTTCAACATCGACCTGAAGACGGATGCCACGCTCGCGTCGATCGGCCCCGCCGTGGCTCCTCATACGGAGCGTGTGCTGCTCACGAGCTTCTCGGATGCGCGCCGTCGCCGTGCGGTCGAGGCGGTGCGCCGAGCGGGTGCCGCTCTGCGACCGGCGGTGTCGCCCGGACGCAACGCCATCGCCTCGCTCCTGGCCGGCACTGCGGCGCGCCTCTCCCCCGCCGTCGCTCGCTCGCTGCGCGAGATCGACGCGATCCAGATCCCTCGCTCCTACGGCCCGCTGCGCGTGCTCAGCCCCGCGCTGGTGCGCCGCGCGCACGCACACGGCGTCGAGGTCCACGTCTGGACGATCAACGATCCTGAGCAGATGCGCGCGCTGATAGACGCGGGCGTGGACGGCATCGTCAGCGACCGCGCCGACCTCGCGGTGCAGACCCTTTTCTGACTCACCGGCACCCCGCCGCTGGGATTCCTCTGTGAATGTCCCCGGCATCCTCCCGGCGTTGATGAACTCCCCAGCCTGGGGCGCTATATCTAGTGATGACGAGAGGACCACACAATGGCAGATCGTAGCCTTCGCGGCATCCGCCTCGGTGCCCAGAGCTTACAGAGCGAAGAGGGCGTCGTGTTCATGGAGCGACGCGAGACCACCTATTCCTGCACCTCCTGCGACAACGACACCACGTTGATGTTCGCCGCCGATGCCGAAGCGCCGCACACGTGGGAGTGCCGCACCTGTGGTGCCGAAGCACGCCTTCAGGTCGACGGCAAGACCGTCCCGGGCGACTTCGAAGAGGCCAAGGCACCCCGTACGCACTGGGACATGCTCCTGGAGCGCCGCACGGTCGAGGAACTCGAGGAGCTGCTCGAGGATCGCCTGGCGTTCCTGCGCGCCCGTCGTGGTGCCGGCGAACCCCGCGAGAAGATCGGCGTCTAGACACGCCTGCGGGCGGCGATCCCGCAGGCGATGAGGCCCGCCCCGCCGCCGAGGACGAGCAGAAGCTCCAGCCACGGGCCGAGCACGACGCCAGCGGTCACCCCCGCCCGGCGTTCGACCTCTTCGAGCAGCGCGCCCGCGACATCCGTGTCGAGGGACGCCACGGTCGATCCGTCCGGGCGGATCACCTGGCTCGTGCCGACCGTCGAGATGTTCACCACCCAGCGCCCGGTCTCGATCGCCCGCATTCTCGCGATGGCAAGCTGCTGCAGGTTCTCGTCGGTGCCGCGGAAATCGGCGTTATTGGTCTGGAAGACCAGGACCTCCGCTCCCCCGAGCACGCCCTCGCGGATCACGTCGTCGTAGATCACGTCGAAGCAGATGGCGAGACCGATCGTGGCGTCCCCGACGGTCATCAACGGGGGGTCTTCGCCGAAGGCGTACTCGCGTTGGACGAGATCGACCAGGTTGGGCACGAACAGTCGGTAGAAGGCTCGATCGGGGATGTATTCGCCGAAGGGCACGGGATGCCGTTTCGCGTGCGTCTGCACGCCTTCCTGCGTGCCCCACAGAAGTGACGTGTTGTACGTGCTCTCAGCACGCGCGACCGCGGCGTTCGCGAGCACGGGAGCACCCAGGCGGGCGCTCTCGAGGCTCAGGCGGCGCGCGATCTCGGCACTGCGGAAGGGATCGTAGTCCAGGCTCCCCTCCGGCCAGACGACGAGATCCATCCGCTCACCGACGAGCGGTGCCGACGCGTCCGATTGCGCCTGGATGATCGCGTAGGGCTCGCGTTCGTCGAAGTACCCGTTCGGGCCGTTGCCCTGCACGGCTGCGATGCGCATGGTGCCGACAGTGGTGGTCGGAAAGACGGGGATGAGAGCCATCAGCGCGAGAAGCAGCACCGGTATCGCGACGATGCGCGGCCGGTACCAGGTGCGTGTGTGCACGATCTCGATGATCAGTGCGACAAGGACCACGATGAGCAGGCCGAGGCCGCTTATGCCCAGCCACGAGGCGACGCTCGCGAGCGGGCTCTCGGATTGGGTCACCCCCAGCCGCGCCCAGGGAAACCCCCCGTAGGGCCAGTTGCCGAGGACGAGTTCACGCGCCACCCACAGGGCTCCGACCAGCGGGGGAAGCACCGCGAGACGAGCCGCAGGATGCGGCAGGGCACGAGGCAGCCAGCGGTAGGCGAGGGCGACAGGCACCAGCAGCACGCCCGTGATGAGCGCCTCGGCCGCGGTGAGGGCGATCCAGGGGATGGGACCCAGGTATCGGGCCGTCCACGACACCAGGAGCGAGTAGAACACCGCCCCATAGACGACGCCGACCAGGAGCGCTCCGCCGATACGGCGTCCGATCAGGCAGACCAGAAGCAGCGCTACGGCGACGAAGGCGAGCGGCCACAGGGCGAGCGCCGGTGAGGCCGTGTCCATGAGCAGGCCCGCGGTCCCGGCAGCGGGCAGGGCTGCCCACAGGGGCAGGATCGGCCGCAATGCGGCATGTTCCCTGACTGTCTCGTCCATCGCCCGCCTCACAGCCCCGAGTACGCCACGATGCCGCGGCGCACCCCGTCGAGCGCCTTGCGCGCGGTGGCCGCGAGTTCTGCATCCTCCGCAACGAGCGAGAGCTGGTCGAGCAGATCGATCGTCTGCTTCATCCAGCGCACGAAGTCGCCGGCCGACATGTCGGCGTCCTGCAGGGCGCGCTCAAGCGGGAGGCCGCGCGCCCAGACGTGCACGGCCGCGGCGAGGGTCGTGGCGAGCGGTTCGGATCCCGGCAGCCCGTGGTCCTGCTCGAGGTCGTCGAGCTTCGCCCAGAGCGTCTGTGTGCGATCCAGCGCCTCGCGGAAGGGTCCGCGAGGCAGCCCCCGCTCCCCCATGCCCATCGTCTCGCGTCGGGGCTCGTAGACCAGGCAGCAGGCCATGGCGGCCAGCGAAGGGGCATCCAGCGCCGCCCAGAGCCCCTGGCGGAGGGACTCGGCCACCAGCAGGTCCCGCTCGCCGTAGATGCGGCGCATGGTGCGCCCCGTAGCGGTCAGGCGCGTCTCGTCGCCCTGGCCGCGCACGTAGTCCAGTTGCGTGAGCACGTCTACGACACGATCGAACTGGCGTGCCACGGTGCCGGTGCGCGACTCGATCTGACGCCGCTGTCGATCCGCCTCGCGCTTGAGCTTCCAGAAGCGCTCCGCCCACCGGGCGTGGGCTTCACGGTCGGGGCAGCCGTGGCATCCGTGCCGCTGCAGGCTGGTGCGCAGCTCCTGCAGCCGCTTCTGACGCTTGTCGCGTGCACCGCGGGGACCGTGGTCGCCGCGGTGCTTCTTCTCCAGGTCGCTGAGCTCCCGGCGCATCCGGGAGTACTCCAGGAAGTCGCCGCGCTCGCACGCCATCGCGGTCAGATAGCCCTCCAGCGACTCCTCGGCCTCGCGCACCTTTCGCGCTAGATCCACCACGGCGCGGTCGGCCTGGAACTGCGCGAAGGAGGACTCCAGGATCTCGCGCGCCCGAGTCCGCCCGTAGCGGTCGATGAGGTTCACCGCCATGTTGTAGGTGGGGCGGAAGCTGGAGTTCAGCGGATAGGTGCGCCGGGACGCCAGTGCCGCCACCGCCTGCGGGTCCATCCCCTCGGTCCACTGCACGACGGCGTGGCCCTCGACATCGATCCCTCGGCGACCTGCCCGCCCGGTGAGCTGCGTGTACTCCCCCGAGGTGATCGCGACGCGCGCTTCGCCGTTGAACTTCTCCATCTTCTCGAGCACGACGGTGCGCGCGGGCATGTTGATGCCGAGGGCGAGCGTCTCGGTGGCGAAGACGGCTTTGACGAGCTTGCGCTGGAAGAGCTCCTCGACGACCTCTTTGAAGGCGGGCAGCAGTCCCGCGTGGTGGGCGGCGATCCCGCGTTCCAGATCGCTCTTCCACTCCAGGTAGCCGAGCACCCCCAGATCCTCGTCGCCGAGACTGCGGGTGCGCTCTTCGACGAGGGTGCGGATCTCGGCGCGCTCCTCGGCGTCGGTGAGCCGGATGCCGGCCCGCCTGACCTGCTGCACGGCCGCGTCGCAGCCCGCCCGGCTGAAGATGAAGAAGATCGCCGGCAGCAGGTTCGCGCGCTCGAGGAGCCGCACGACATCTGGCCTGTCGATCCGCTCCATGCGCGCGGGCCGGGGCCGACGTCCGTACCGTTGAGGCCGGGGTCCGCCTCCGCGGTACTCCTGTGCGCGCCTGTTGTTGTCGAAGTTCTGGCCCTTGAAGGAGCGCACGCGCATGAGTTCCTGGTTGACCTGCGCGGCGGCCGCCCCCGCGCGCTCATCGAACAGCGGCAGCAGGTCGCCGCGCACGAGCACATGCTGCTCCAGCGGCACCGGGCGCACCTCCGAGACGATCACGCGCGTGTCGCCGCGTACGGTGTCGAGCCAGTCGCCGAACTCCTCGGCGTTCGAGACGGTGGCGCTGAGCGACACCACGCGCACCTCGCTCGGCAGGTGGATGATGACTTCCTCCCACACCGCCCCGCGGAAGCGGTCGGCGAGGTAGTGCACTTCGTCCATGATCACGTAGCGAAGCTCGCGCAGCGCCGCGGAGTCGGCGTAGAGCATGTTGCGCAGCACCTCGGTGGTCATCACGACGATGCGTGCGCTGCTGTTGATGTTCGTGTCCCCCGTGAGCAGACCCACCTCATCGCTGCCGTAGGCATCCACCAGCTCGCGGTACTTCTGATTCGACAGCGCTTTCATGGGCGTCGTGTAGAAGGCCTTCGCGTTCGTGGTGAGCATGGCGAGATGGATCGCGAACTCCCCCACGATGGTCTTGCCCGCACCGGTGGGTGCCGCGACCAGGACGCTGTGCCCCTCTTCCAGAGCGTGGCATCCCGCGATCTGGAACGGGTCGAGGTCGAATCTCTGCTTCTGGGCGAAGCGCGCCGTCTCGGGGTGCGCACCCGCGTCGCGTGCCGCCGCGTAGCGCTCTGCAGGAGAGCTCATGTCGCCGCGTCCGGAACCAGCAGCGGATCCTTCTTGCGCTTGCGGCGATCGAACAGCAGCGAGATCAAGGCCGCGGCGAAGTAGAGCACTACGAGGACCGCACCGAGCAGCAGCATCGAGAAGGCGTCTGCGGCGGGGGTGGTGATCCCGGCGAAAAGTGTGGCGATGAGGATGGCCGGCCGCCACGCCTTCAGGATCGCGCGCCCGCTCATGACTCCCGCGAGATTGAGGACGACGAGAAAGACCGGGATGACGAAGCCGACCCCGATCGCGAGCACGAACTTCAGGATGAAGTCGTAGTACTCGCGCGCTTCGAAGAGATTCGCGGCATCGTTCGGGGTGAATACCGCCAGCATCCGGATGACGTTCGGCGATACCCAGAGGGCCACGAGGCCCCCGGCGAAGAAGAGCGGAATCGCCGCCCCGAGGAACCCGAGGGTGTACCGGATCTCCTTGCGGGTGAGGCCTGGCATCACGAAGGCCCAGATCTGCCACAGCCAGATCGGGGCCGAGAGCAGCAGGCCGATGGACAGCGCCATCCGCATCCGCAGATCGAAAGGCCCGGTGACCGTGGTGAAGATGAGCTGCGCGAACGAGTCGCCTCGTTCCTCGTCGATCAGGCGGATCGGCGAGGTGAGGAACTGGATCACCGGCTCGGCGATGATGAAAGCGACGATCATGCCCACCAGCAACCCCACGGCAGCGATCAGCAGTCGTTTGCGGAACTCGATCAGATGCGCCGCGAGCGACATCTTGCGGTCTCGACGCGGCCGCTTCTCGTCAGCAGAGCCGGGCGACGCCACGGCTCACGGAGTTCGGTCGGGAACGTCCGGGTCCGGCGTGCTGCGGGATGCGGAGGCTTCGCGGGCGGCGGCATCTGCCGCATCCTCCTCCTTCATCGCCTTCATCTCGCTCTTGAAAGCACGCGCCGACTGACCCATGCTCTTCGCGAGCGCCGGAAGCTTCGCAGCGCCGAACAGGAGCAGGATCACCGCGAGGATGATCAGCAGGGACCAGCCCCCCATGTTGCCGAACATAGCTCTCTCCTTGTCGTCCCGTTCAGTCTACAGAACTAGCTATGGATCGGCCGGTGATACAGGGCGAGTCCGGCCTCGGCCCATTCCCGCGTCGCGGCGCGCGCGCTCGAGGGACCCAGCACCTCGACGCGGCCGCCGAAGCGTGCGGCGAGGCGCTTGAGGCCCCGGGGGTCGGACATCGGCAGACGCGCCACCACCCCGTCGTCCTCGTGCTGCACCTCGGCATGGGTGAGGACTTCGCCGATCAGCGCGGCGATGCTCGCCGGCATCCGCATCTCGCCGAGGCTGTCTTCGGGCGCACCTTGGAACAGCGGCGGTGCCGTGCCACCGAGATGCGAGTTCGGGATGGTGGTCAGTGCCGCGTCCCTCATGCGGTCGAGGTGGAAGGTGCGCATGGCCTGCCGCAGGTGGCACCAGCCCTGCAGGTACCATTCGGCGTCGGTGTTGAGCACGCGAACAGGATCGACCGTGCGGGTGGTGGTTCTTCCTGCGTCGAGCGCGTGATAGCTGAACGAGATCGCCACCTGCCGACCGAGCGCCTCTGAGATCACCGTGCGCACCTCGTCGAGCGCGGGCGGTGCCACGACGACCTCGGCGGGGGCCGTGGCAGCGCCTCGGGCGAGCTTGGCCAGCAGCCCCGCGACCAGGCCCGACTCCGCCACGCGCGGCACCGAGGCGACCATCTGCAGTCCCGCGAGCAGGGCCGCGGCTTCGCGGGCGGTCAGGCGCGGCACGCTCTGCAGGGCGACGTCGTTGGTGATCTCGATGATGCCGTGCTCGTCGAGCAGGTCCCAGTTGATGTCGAACTGCTCGTGGGGCGGTTGGTAGTAGCCGGACTCGCCGGGATGCCCGATGAGAGTGAGCTTCTCGACCATCGAGCGCATCTGGGCGGGCGTGACATCGAAATCGTGCGCGGCCTCGTCGACCGAGACGGGCTGACGCTCCAGGAGATACGGGACGAGCGTCAGATACAGTCGCACCCGCTCACCGGCGAGCAGGGGACGCCGCGACGCGGTCACGATGCCTCCCTGTGCGCGGTGACGACGGCGCTCAGACGCGCGATCACGGCATCCCGCAGCGCCTCGGGCTCGATGACGCGCACCTCGGGTCCGTACGAGGCGAGTTCGTCGGCGAGAAACTCCTGATCCACGAAACTGAGCCGCAGCCCCTCGGCGGTCGCGCGTGCGCGCCTGCCCAGGCGCAGGGCGGCGTCCGTACCGGGCGTGACCTGAAGCAGGGCCACGTTCTGGGCCGCTACTGCCTCGAGCCCTCGCAGCGCCCGCTCCCCCGCACCGGTGCGCAGCCCCGGATCGAAGCCCTGGGCGGTCCGCTCGACCGCGCTGACGATCCGGCTGAGCAGGAAGGTGCGGTCCTCGCCGAGATCCAGATCGATCCCGAAGACATGCCAGCGCGCCTCGTAGTCCACGAGCGCGAGGGGGTTCAAGATCCGGCGCCTGGGTGCCTCATCGCCCGGCCGCAGGTAGTCGAAGCGCACGGCGACGCACTTCTCGATCGCCTCTTGCAGACTCACGAACCCGGTGTCGTCGGCCGCGAGGCGTGGTGCGAAGCCGATGATCGGCTCGTCGCCGTCGATGCCCAGCGCGCGGATCTTGCGCACGCCCGCTTGCGCGTCGTCCGACATCGAGCCCGCACTCCACACGCTCCCGGCCAGGTGCAGCACTGCGACCTCTTCGGGAGTGAAGACCACGTCGTCCGGCAGAGCATATTCCGCCTTCGGAATGCGATAGCGCGCCTCGCGCAGATCATTTGGATCGGCGAAGTCGCCGATCGTCTCGATCGGGATGCCGAGTCCGCGCAGCTCTTCTTTGTCACGTTCGAACATCTTGTCCAGAGCGTCGGTGCCGACGCCGGCTTCAGAACGCTGGCGGTAGCCGGATACGCTCTCCAGGATCTGCTGCTTGGTCAGCCCGTGATCGCTCGCCATGAGCGCCACGACGAGGTTCGTGACGCGCTCCTCGGGCGGGATGCGGGCGGTCATCATCCCGCCGGCAGCGCGTCGATCCCGAGAATGTCGAAGACGAAGACGAGCGTGGAGCCGCCGGGAATGCTCCCGCGGGCCTCGTCGCCGTAGCCGAGTTCGGGCGGGACGATCACGAGCACCTGCGAGCCGACCGTCTGTCCCTCGAGAGCCTGCGAGACTCCGGGGACGAGGCTCTGCAGGGTGAACCGTGCAGCACCGGTGTCCCAGGAGCTGTCGAAGACCTTGCCACTGGCCCAGAGCACGCCGGTGTAGTGCACCCGGAAGCCGTTCTGGGCGGTCACAGGCTCGCCGTCGCCGCGGATGAGCACCTGCGTGACCAGTTCGGCCGGAGGCTCGCCACCGGGCACGGTGATCCCCGGGCGTCCGTCGGGTGCGCGCACGACCGAGGGCAGACCTCGAGCGGTGTTGAACACAGCGGACCCGACGGCGTGCGCGAGGAAGACCTTGCGCACGTCGATGACGGCGATCAGGCTCTCCTCGGCGCTGAGGCCGAGGGACTGCTGCAGCCCCTCGCCGATGTCGTCGGGGCTCAGCAGGGCGAGGATGCGGGATCCCTCGGCAGCGCACACCATCGCCTGGCCCAGTCCCGGGGACTGGTCCATCCAGGTCTGCACGGTCTGGGTGCGCGAGAGATCGCCGTCGTAGTGAGTGCCTACGAGCTGCTCGCCGCTCTCGCCGAAGAACAGCGTGATGTCTACGAGCAGAGTCTGTGCGGTGCTGGTCAGCACCGTGCCGGTTCCGATCGTCAGATCGGTCGTCGCGAGGCTCGTCGTGCGGATCGGAGTGAAGGCGGTGATGGTGGGCGGGCTGCCGACCTCGCCCCGCACCTGGACCAGATCGGCGATGGTATCGCTCTGCCCGGGAGGTTCGCACGCGGCGTCGCCGAAGATCGACGAGCAGCCGGTGAGAGCGACGGAGAGCAGGCCCGCGGCAGCGAGGATCGAAGGGAGTTTACGCACCCCGTCAGTCTATGCGCTCTGACCGCCCTCCCCCGCGCGCCGCACGCCCTCAGCGGCACGCTGAGCTTCGCGCACGCGCTTGCGCAGGTTCTTGTCGGTGATCGCTCGATCCCCCACGGCACCCGGCGTCCACAGCTCGACATCCTCGTCGCTGAAGCTGCTCTTGGAGGCACGACGTTTGAGGTCCGGGCGCACCGACCCGGGCGCGAGGCGGCGGGCAGACAGCAGGAATCCGGTGTGCGCGACCATGCGGTGGTCGGGGCGCACGGCGAGCCCCTCCACGTGCCAGCCCCGCACCATCGTCTCGGACGCCTCGGGATCGGTGAAGCATCCGAGACCGCGCAGGTACTCGGCGGTGCGCGAGAGCTGCGTTGCCGTGGCGACGTAGCAGATCACCACGCCGCCGGGCGTGAGCGCCTCGGCGACGGCGTCCAGGCACTCCCAGGGGGCGAGCATGTCGAGCACGACCCGGTCGACGCTCGCGGGGGCCACGGTCTCGCCCAGTGTCTCGGCGAGGTCGCCGACGATGACATCCCAGGTGTCCGGCACCGTGCCGAAGAAGGTCTGCACGTTCGCTCGGGCGACCTCGGCGAACTCCTCGCGCCGCTCGAAGGAGAGCAGCCGTCCCTCCGCGCCGATCGCCCGCAGCAGCGCGAGCGAGAGGGCACCGGATCCGACGCCCGCCTCGACGACGACGGCACCGGGAAAGACATCGGCCTGCATGAGGATCTGCGCGGCATCCTTCGGATACACGATGGCGGCCCCGCGCGGCATCGACATGGCGAAGTCGCGCAGCAGCGGGCGCAGGGCCAGGTACTCCTGGCCGGTGCTGTTGGTCACAACCGAGCCGTCGGGGCGACCGATGATGTCGGCGTGGCGCAGTACGCCTTTGTGAGTGTGCAACTCGGCCTCGGCCCGCAGGGTCGTCGTGTGCATCCGTCCCTTGGGGTCGGTCAGCTGCACTCGGTCGCCCTCGCGGAAAGGCCCCCGGGGGCGGTGCTGGCCGCTCATCGTCGTTCTCCCGTGAGCGGGGCGAGCGAGAGCAGCTCTGCCAGATCGTGCGGATTGCGATCCTCGAGGGTCGGCCACAGCGCGTGGGCACCGAGGTCATCGAGCGGCAGGAAGTGCGGCACGCCGATCGTGATGGCTCCGGATGCCAGTCCCGCGCGCACGCCGCCGGGCGAGTCCTCGATCACGATGCAGCGCTCGATGTCGACGCCGAGCAGCTCCGCCGCCTGCAGGTACGGATCGGGATAGGGCTTCGGCCGGCGCGCGCTGTCGCCCGAGACGATCGCGTCGAAGTCGTGCGGTGCGAGGGCTGCGACCACCGCGTCGGCCATCCGCCGCAGCGACATCGTCACGAGGGCCGTGGGGATCCCCGCCTCGCGGAGAGCTCGGAGCAGGTCCACTGCCCCGGGGCGGAACTCCGGGGGCGAGGTGCGCAGCATGGAGGTCACCTCGTCGGTGAGGGTGCTGACGATGTCGGGGATCTCGCGACGCACGCCCGCGCGCTGCAGAATCGATGCGGAGTCCTCGAGACCGCGCCCTACGAGCTGGATCCCGTGCTCGTGCGTCCAGACGCCGCCGAAGGACTCCACCATGCGCGTTTCGGCGGCCATCCAGTAGGGCTCGCTGTCGACGATGGTCCCATCCATGTCCCACAGCACGGCATCCGGCATTCGTATCACCGCTCAAGGCTACCGTCTGCACCCGCGAGCGTTCGCCGAGGACTAGCCTGGAGGGATCGGAAGGAAGGACGGCGGGATGGTCTCACTCGGATCCCGCATCGTGATCGCCGCATTCGACGGCTGGAACGATGCCGGAGACGCCGCCAGCAGCGTCATCGGCCAGTTGCGCGCGCTCGGCGGCTACGAGGCCGTGCACCGGGTCGATCCGGAGCTCTACTTCGACTATCAGTACACCCGCCCCTCGATCATGACCACCCGCTCGGGCAGGCGTCGGCTGCGCTGGCCCGAGGCGGGCTTGTGGCAGCCGGCCGCGGATCACAGTGAGCAGCGGTTCTGGCTGCTCACGGGATCCGAGCCCGCTCGCGCGTGGAAGGCCTTCGCCGCCGAGGTCATCGATCTCGCCCTGCGCGAGGACGTCACCGGATTCGTCACCCTCGGTGCCATGCTCTCGGACGTGCCGCACACGCGCCCCATCTCGATCTACGCCGCGAGCCAGAACGAGGAGATCCGCGAGGCGCTGGGGCTGGAGAAGTCACTCTACGAAGGCCCGGTGGGGATCCTCAGCGTCCTGGAGCACTACGCCGAGAGCGCCGGCATCCCGACAGCGAGCCTGTGGGCGAGCGTGCCGCACTATGTCGGCCCGGCGACGCCCTCGCCGAAGGCCACGCTCGCGCTGCTCGAGAAGCTCGCGGAGATCACCGGTGCCGAGATCCCGCTGGGCGATCTTGGCACGGCCGCGGTGACCTGGGAGGCGACCATCGACGCGGCAGCCGCCGAGGACGAGGACATGGCCGAGTACATCCGCGAGCTCGAGCGCGCGCGGGACACCTGGGACTCCCCCGAGGCGTCCGGGGATGCCATCGCCCAGGCCTTCGAGACCTATCTGCGCCGGCGCAGCGACGGGCCGGGCGACCCTCGGCGTTGACGACCCCCGGTCGTTTCGACTCGCTGCGCTCGCTCAACGACCAATACTCCCGCCGGTCGTTGAGCGAGCGCAGCGAGTCGAAACGCCGCTCCGTCCTCAGCCGACGATG
>CAZHML010000060.1:0-12321 GCA_964533745.1 uncultured Microbacterium sp. | reverse complement strand
GCGCCTGCTTCTCGGTCGAGCGCACGAAGTACTTGATGTTGTCGAAGTCGATCTCGCTGAGGTCGGCGCCCCAGGTGGGCATGGGCTTGCGGCCGAAGAGCTGGTGACCTTTCAGACGGGTCTTCAGCATCCACTCCGGCTCATCCTTGAGCTGCGAGATATCGCGCACGACGGCTTCGCTGAGGCCGCGCTTCGCGCTGGCCCCGGCGACGTCGGGGTCGTGCCATCCGAACTCGTACACCCCCAGGCCTTCGAGCTCTGGGCGGTCGATCAGCACATCCGACATCACACTCTCCTTGTGGGTCCTAACGGTGTCATCCGCCCCGGTACGTCATGATCCGGTCGAGTTTCCGGGTGACGTGGCCGCTGGTGGACCCGCTCCTGGGCGCGAGCCTCGCGCCTAGACTGGTCAGAGCGCGCCCTGTGGGCGCATCCCATCCCAGCAACTCGATTCTACAGGTTTCGCGTGCCGTCCGGGCTGTCCTGGCTCGACGCGCGCACGCGCGGAGGAGCCCATGACAAGCCCTGCCCCTCGTCTTCATACGCGCGTGTGGGAATGGCTGCCCGCCGGCGTCGATCGCCGGGTCCGGATCGCCGCGTGGCTGTCGTTCCTGGCCGAGGTCATCATCATCGGCACGGGCGGAGCGGTGCGGCTCACGGGATCGGGGCTCGGCTGCAAGGAGTGGCCGCTGTGCACCCCGGAGTCGCTGCTTCCGACCGAGGAGCTCGGCATCCACGGTGCCATCGAGTTCGGCAACCGGACGATGACCGGCGTGGTCGGGATCCTGGCACTGCTCGTCATGCTCTTCGTGATCCGGTACCGCGCGAAGCGTCGCGACCTGTGGGTGCTCTCGCTCGTGGTGCTCGGCGGCGTCGTCGCGCAGGCCTTCGTCGGCGGGATCACGGTCTGGACGGGTCTGAACCCCTTGATCGTCGGATTCCACTATGTCGCCTCACTGTTGCTCGTGTGCGTCAGCGCCGCGTTCCTGGTGCGTATGCACGAGACGCCGGGAGCGCGGGCGTGGGCGGTGCCGGCGTGGTTCCGCTTGGGCATCCATCTGACCGGGCTCGCGCTCGCCCTCACCATCGCCTTCGGCGTGCTGACCACGGGATCCGGCCCGCATTCGGGCGATGAGAACGTGGTTCGTGATGGGTTCGACGCCACGTTCCTCGCGCATGTGCACTCCTGGCCGGGATACGTTCTCGTGGCGCTTCTGGTCGCTCTGACGGTGGCGGCTCTGGTGCTGTGCCTGCGCCCGGCTCGCTGGCTTCTCGCGCTCACCGCCGTGGTTGCCGTGCAGATCGCGGTGGGCGTGTGGCAGGCGCGCGAGGGGCTGCCGGAGCTGCTCGTCGGCATCCACATGGTCCTGGCCGCCCTGTCTGCGGCGGCCTACACCGTCGTCGTGCTGCGGCTGAAAGAGCCCGCGCCCGTTCGCTGACGGGTCACGTCCCTCGGTGCAGACCCAGCCGGAACCCGATCCCGAGCGCCGAGACGAGCGAGATCGCGAAGACCCAGCCCGAGGCCGCCGAGGCATGGATGCCCGAGAGGAACACGCCGATCGTGCAGCCCAGGCCTGTGACCGCGCCCCAGCCGAGCAGGACGCCGCCGAGCATCGCCGTGCCGGTGCCGCGCAGCGTCAGCGGCTCGATGCGGAAGCGGCGGCCAGGCAGCGCGGCGGCGAGCGATCCGAGCATGATGCCGATGATCAGCCAGCCGTTCTCGGTGATGGTCTCGACGATGAGGGCGACGCAGCCGGCCAGGGCTCCGTCTAGCCCGACGAGGGTCTCGGGCAGGAGCCCCGTGCCGTCCAGCGCGGTGCGGGTCAGGCCGCTGAGCTGGCTGGTCACCCCGAGCGGCCCCACGCGCAGGTAGTGCAGCACGCCGACGACGCCCACGAGCGCGCCCGTGATGAGCACGGGCCAGCGGCGGAAGAACAGCGTCCGGCGGATCTCGGTGAGCGTCACGCGCCGCTCGGCCCGGGCAGCGACGGGCGGGTTCCACCTCAGCAGCCAGATCCCGAGCACGACGAGGATCGCCAGCTGCAGGATCAGCGCCGGCGCGTAGCCCGCGGCGGCGGGGAGCCAGGGCACGGGCGCGCGCAGCGTGAAGGCGGTGGCGAGCGGGTTCCAGGTGAGAAAGCCCAGCCCGAAGCCGAGGATCGCTCCGGCGAGCGCTGGAAGCGCCCGCAGGCTCCCCTCTCCGAGCCGGTAGAGGTGCCCGGCGATGCAGCCGCCCGAGATCACCACGCCGATCCCGAAGGCGAAACCGGCCACGACCAGCGCCAGGCTCACCGGCCCGACGTGCGCGCCCGGGGCCATGTCCCCCGGCTGCGGCGAGGGCAGTCGCATGGCGAAGACGATGGCATAGCCGACGCTGCCGACCGCGAGGGTGGTGAGGATTGCGTACGTCCCACGGCTGTCGCGCTTCTCGAACAGGTCGCGGAAGATGCAGAAGAAGCAGAAGCGGCCGCGCTCGAACAGCATGCCGAGGGCGGTGCCGGCGAGCAGGGCGAAGGATGCCGAAGGTCCCGTTCCGGGCCCGCGTCCGGCGTCGAGCACGAAGGCGGCGATGAGAAGCGCCGCCGCGATCGTCAGCGCGACGGAGGTGCGAACGGTATCGGCCCGCGTCCAGCCGAGAACGCGCGCACCGTCGGCGCTCCCGTTGTCAGGAGCGCCGGCGGTCGTCGTCACAGGAGATGTCACGCGGCGGATCTCACTCGCCGTTCCACAGGCCGCTGTAGCCGCCCGAGGCCTCGAGCGTGGGATTCGCGATCGGCACGCCCACCGAGTTGCCCCACTCGGTCCACGAGCCGTCGTAGAGCTTCACGTCGTAGCCGAGCAGTTGGCTGAGGGCATACCAGGTGTGGCTGGCGCGCTCCCCGATGCGGCAGTACACGTAGATCGGGACGCTGCCGTCGACGCCCTTCGCGGCGTAGTGGGCGCGGATCGCCTCGATGTCGACGAAGGTGCCGTCGCCGCCGTCGGCCGGCTGGTTGACGATCTGCCCCCAGGGCGAGTTGATCGCGCCGGGGACGTGCCCCCACTTGGCCGCGGCCTCGCCGCCGAAGCCCTCGGCCACCCCGATCTCGCCGTTGTACTCGGCCGGTCCCCGGATGTCGATGATCACGCCCGGCGCGCGGCCCTCGACGACGGCGAGCACCTCGGACTGGAAGGCGCGGATGTCGGAGTTCGGCGGCAGCGCCTCCCAGGTGCCGGCAGCCGGCGTCGGGGCGACCGGGCTGAGTTCGCGGCCCTCGATCTCCCAGGCCGCGCGCCCGCCGTCGAGCAGGCGGACATCCTCGAAGCCGTAGAGCTTGAAGACCCAGGCGCCGTAGGCCGCGAACCAGTTGTTCGCGTCGCCGTAGAGGATCACCGTGCTGTCGCGGTCGATCCCCGCCGACTGAGCCAGCGCCGTGAAGCGCTCCCGGTCGACCAGGTCGCGGTGGATGCGCTCGACGAAGTCGCGGTACCAGACGAACTCGACGGCGCCCGGGATGTGACCGACGTCGTAGCTGGTCAGCGTGCTCGAGGAGCGGCCCTCGCTCACCTCGATCACGACGATGCCAGGATCGCCGAGGTTCTCCGCGAGCCATGCGGTGCTCACGAGCGGCTGGTCCTGGTGGACGGGGCCGCGCGCTTCGCCGTAGACGACGGTGCGGGTCGCGGCCTGGGCGGTGCCCTCGTTCTGGGTCGACGGTGCCGGCGAGCCGCCGAGGCTGCGTGCGACGAGCACGCCGCCGGTCGCGGCGAGGGCCGCCACGGCCACGAAGGCGACGGCGGTGAGCCAGCGTCTTCTCGGTGCTGGGGGGTTGTCGGGAGCGCTGTGCTCCAGGTTCTCGGTAGTCATGATCTCGCCTCTTTCGGATGGTTCCCCGTCGTGCGGGTCGATGCATCCACGGTGCCTGGAGCATCCCGTCACCACCAACTTCGGTGACGTAACGTGGCGCCGTGTTACGTCACACCACGGCGCAACCCGCCCCTCAGAACGGCAGCAGCGGATCGACCCCGACCGCGACGAATGCGTCGTCGAGAGAAACGGAGGGTGGTGGACCTCACCCTGGGGCGGTGTGTGCCCTCAGTCACCCAGCTCGAGCGGGTCGGCAGGGACCGGATCGCGGATCTCGGCAAGCGCGGCTCGCACTTCTGCCACCGTCCTCACGCCCGCCGTGGCTGCTGGATCGGTGATGAACGGGTAGGAGATGACCCCCGCCCCGTCAACGAGTCCCAGGTATTCCTCGTTGTGCACGATCCGGTCTCTATCGAGGATCAGCAGCACTCGTCCGAGTTTCAGCAGGGAGTCGATGCTGGACTGGATAGAGTTGGTCGACGACAAGGGGAATGTCACAGCCATCTCGCCTTTGCCGGCAGCCGCGCCCCAACTCTCCTCAACGGCCACAGTGACGCGCACCAGGTGCCACATCGGGGTGTCGCCCTCGCGTGCTTCCTGCACGCGTTCGCCGTTGAGGATGTACCCACGGACATCGCCGACAGAGGTGACCATTCCCACGACGACAGAGTCCGACTCGGTGACGACCGAGCCGTCGTGAAGGACGTACCGAGCGTTGGGCAGCGAGTCAATCACAGAGTTCGACAGGTAGACGCCGTCCGCCATGTCCAGGCTCGCCTGCAGTTCGCCGAGGAACTGCTCCGAAGTCGCACCCACACTGCTTGGTGCGGAAGCCGCACAGCCCGTGACCGCCATCAAAACGGCTGCGACCGCTGCGACGGTCGGTCCAACTCGAGAGTTCATCCTCGCAGCCTCCTCGTCAATAGGCCGCGTTCAGATGGGCGATGTCATGAGAGTCGTAGATGACCGAGGGCTTCGGGTATCCCTGCCTCATGCTCGTCGTCCCTGAGGACCGGTGCATGAGTCCGACCGTGTGCCCGAACTCATAACTCGCGAGCCCGCGACGGTTCGCTGTGGTCGTGTTGTCAGTGAAGGGAGTGTGGAAGTACACACTGTGTTGATAACACGCCGAGCCGCTGAGCGAGTTACAGGTAGCAAGACCGACGACGCCTGAGGAGCCGGAATACCAGGTGAAGCCGCACAAGGCAGACCAGTCGGCATCCGCGACCATGACATCAGGGTACGCAGTCCCGGGAACGACATTGGTTGTGATGTCCGTCGGTTCGAGCGCATTCGTGAGAGCGTAGTTTGATGCGCTTGTCATCACCGACGTCAAATTGACGTAGGTGAAGGTCACATAGCCGTTCGATGTCTTGTTCACCGCGTTGCACCCGGTGCCGCCTGTCGCGCCCGACCAGTTGGATGCGCTGGCCGAGGAAGCCATCAGGCCGATGACGAGCGTAGCTGCTGCAACGCTGAAACCAACCAGACGTCCAATGCGACGTCGGCTGGATGAGATCCTCGGAATGGGCACCTCCTGATTCGAGATACCAAAATTTATAGCTCAGAGCAACCATACGGGACTAAAGAAATATCTCCATCTGAGGGGTTGACGGAATCGGTCGAGTCCTGACCTTCGGACTCAGACTTGTCCCAGGTCATTCTGCCGCACAGGAAAACCCCGGAAGATCGATGGTTTCGACCGCAAGGCGACTGGGTAAGAAGAACCACTCCGAGCCGCTGAGTCGGCCCACAGGCCAAGGGGCACCGCTCAGAACGGCAGCAGCGGATCGATTCCGACGGCGACGAAGATGAGCGTGAGGTACGTGATCGAGGCGTGGAAGACCCGCATCGGGCGGGGCTCGGTGCCGCGCACGGCGCGGGTGTAGAGGCGGTGTGACTCGTAGACGAACCAGCCGCCGAAGACGAGCGCCGAGGCTGTGTAGAGCAGGCCCATGCCCGCGATCGGCACGAGCAGCAGGGAGCAGGCCACCGTCGCCCAGGCGTAGAGGATGATGTGCAGGCCCACCTGCGGCGCCTCGCGCGTCGCACCGAGCATCGGCACGTCGACGTCGTCGTAGTCCTCCCGGTACTTCATCGACAGCGGCCAGTAGTGCGGCGGCGTCCAGAGGAAGACGAGGACGAACAGCACGAGCGCGGGCCAGTCCAGCGACCCGGTGACCGCCGCCCAGCCGATCGCCACCGGGAAGCAGCCGGCGATCCCGCCCCAGACGATGTTCTGCTCGGTGCGGCGCTTGAGCAGCATCGTGTAGATCACGACGTAGAAGAAGATCGCGAAGGCCGACAGGGCCGCCGCCAGCCAGTTGGTCGTCACAAGCAGCCACGCCGTCGAGGCGACGGCCAGCACCCACGAGAAGACCAGCGCGCCGCGCGGCGAGACCTCCCCCGTCACCAGCGGGCGCCGCTCGGTACGGTGCATGTGCACGTCGATGTCGCGGTCGAGGTACATGTTGAAGGATGCCGCGGAGCCCGCGCTCATCATCCCGCCGAAGACCGTTGCGAGCACGAGGAGCAGACTCGGCAGGCCGCCCTGGGCGAGGATCATCACCGGGACCGTCGTGACCAGCAGAAGCTCCATCACGCGCGGTTTGGTCAGCGCGATATAGGCCCGGACCGTACGGCCGAGCGAACGCGCGGGCGCGCTCTGCTGCGTCTCGGTGGTAATGAGATCGCCTCCTCAGCGCGCCCGGTCACGACCCACCCAGTCTACGTCACCGCCGTCGCCCGCCCGCTATGCTGAGAGCACCTGCGCGCACGTCGTGCGTGGCTTCGAATACCTCCGTGATGGCGCGGCAGAGCGCACGCGTGCAGGCGACCGTGACGATGCTACGAAGGGCTCAAGACGTGACCGATCTGCAATGGGACGACCTCGACCGACGCGCGGTGGATACAGCTCGGATACTGGCCGCCGACGCCGTGCAGAAGGTCGGCAACGGTCACCCTGGCACCGCGATGAGCCTCGCCCCTGCGGCCTACCTGCTCTACCAGCGCGTCATGCGCCACGACCCCGCCGACACCGGCTGGATCGGGCGCGACCGCTTCATCCTGTCGGCCGGGCACTCCTCCCTCACGCAGTACGTGCAGCTGTACCTCGGCGGGTTCGGCATGGAGCTCGATGACCTCAAGGCCCTGCGCACCTGGGGTTCGAAGACGCCCGGCCACCCGGAGTACGGGCACACCGACGGCGTCGAGATCACGACCGGCCCGCTCGGTCAGGGCCTCGCCTCGGCCGTGGGCTTCGCCTATGCCGCCCGCTACGAGCGCGGACTCTTCGATCCGGATGCCGCCCCCGGCACGAGCCCCTTCGACCACTTCATCTACGTGATCGCGGGCGACGGCGACCTGCAGGAGGGCGTCACGAGCGAGGCGAGCTCCCTCGCGGGTCACCAGAGGCTCGGCAACCTCATCGCGATCTACGACGCGAACCAGATCTCGATCGAGGGCGACACGGACGTCTCGTTCACCGAGGACGTCGCAGCCCGCTACCGCTCCTACGGCTGGCAGGTGCTCGAGGTCGACTGGAAGAAGACCGGCGAGTACGTCGAGGATGTCGCAGAGCTTCACGCCGCGATCCAGACGGCGCGGGCCGCGACCTCTCAGCCGACCCTGATCGTGCTGCGGACCGTCATCGGATGGCCGGCACCGAACAAGAAAGGCACCGAGTCGGTGCACGGCAACGCCCTTGGCGCTGACGAGGTAGCCGCGACCAAGGCGGTGCTGGGATTCGACCCGGCTGAGGCCTTCGTCATCGAGGATGCCGTGATCGCCCACACGCGGGCGCTCCGCGAGCGCGCCGCCGGGGCCCGCGCCGCCTGGCAGCGCGACTTCGACGCCTGGGCGGCGGCGAACCCCGAGCGGCAGGCGCTGCTGGATCGCCTGCTCGCCCATGAGCTGCCCGCGGGCATCGAGACCGCGCTCCCGGCCTTCGAGGCAGGCACCGAGGTCTCCACCCGGGCGGCGTCCGGCAAGGTCATCAACGCCCTCGCCCTGCACCTGCCCGAGCTCTGGGGCGGATCGGCCGACCTCGCCGGATCCAACAACACCACCATCTCCCCCGCGCCCTCGTTCCTGCCCGCGGGCCTGTCCACCCACGAGTGGTCCGGCGACCCCTACGGCCGGGTGCTGCACTTCGGCATCCGCGAGCACGCGATGGGGGCCATCCTGAACGGCATCCAGCTGCACGGACCGACCCGCGCCTTCGGCGGCACCTTCCTGATCTTCAGCGACTACATGCGCCCGGCGGTGCGCCTGGCGGCCCTGATGAACGTGCCGAGCATCTTCGTGTGGACGCATGACTCCGTCGCCCTCGGCGAGGACGGCCCGACCCACCAGCCGATCGAGCAGCTCGCGACGCTGCGCGCGATCCCGAACCTCGCGATGGTGCGTCCCGCCGATGCCACAGAGACCGCCGTCTGCTGGGTCGAGATGCTGCGCCGCCACGAGGGTCCCACCGGGATCGCCCTCACCCGCCAGAACGTTCCCGTCTTCGCGCGGGGTGACGGGGATGCCGTCGGCGACTCCCTCGCCGCCGCCCCCGGTGCCGTGCGTGGTGCCTACGTGCTCGCCGAGGCACCGGACGGCACGCCGGACGTGCTGCTCATCGCCACCGGCTCCGAGGTGCAGCTCGCCCTCGCCGCCCGTGAGACGCTCGCCGCCGAGGGCGTGAACGCTCGCGTTGTGTCTGCGCCGTGCCTGGAGTGGTTCGCCGAGCAGGACGAGGCCTACCGCGAATCGGTGCTGCCGGCATCCGTCACCGCACGCGTCTCGGTCGAGGCGGGATCCGTCCTCACCTGGCGCGGCATCGTCGGCGATCGCGGGCGCTCGGTCGGCATCGACCACTTCGGCGCGTCCGCCGACTACAAGACCCTGTTCCAGAAGTTCGGCATCACCGCCGAGGCCGTCGTGCAGGCCGCCCGCGAAACGATCAAGGAGAATGCATGAGCACCCCTACCGCGCAGCTCGCTGCGGCCGGCGTCAGCATCTGGCTGGATGACCTGTCGCGCACCCGCATCTCCTCGGGCAACCTGCAGCAGCTGATCGACACCCGGAACGTCACCGGCGTCACGACCAATCCCACGATCTTCGCCAACGCGATCACCGATCAGAGCGACACCTCGTACGATGCCCAGGTGACCGAACTGGCCGCCGCCGGCGTCTCTGCCGAGGAGGCCGTGTTCGCCGCGATCACGCAGGATGTCACCGCGGCCCTGGATGTCTTCCGCCCGGTGTGGGAGGCGAGCGATCACGTCGACGGCCGCGTCTCGATCGAGGTCTCCCCCGACCTCGCGCACGACACCGCTGCGACGATCGCCCAGGCGACGCAGTTGTGGGCGCAGATCGACCGCCCGAACCTGCTCGTGAAGATCCCCGCGACGAAAGCCGGGCTCCCCGCGATCACCGAGGCGATCGCGGCCGGGGTCAGCGTGAACGTGACGCTCATCTTCAGCCTGGAGCGCTACGCCGAAGTCATCGACGCCTATCTCACGGGCCTCGAGAAGGCCCGGGATGCCGGACGCGACCTGTCTGCGATCCACTCGGTCGCCTCGTTCTTCGTCTCGCGCGTGGACACCGAGACCGACAAGCGCCTGGCTGCCATCGGGACTGACGAGGCGCTCGCCCTCAAGAGCCAGGCGGGTCTCGCCAACGCCCGGCTCGCCTACGAGCTCTACGAGCAGAGCTTCGACAGCGACCGCGCACAGGCGCTCCTGGCCGCGGGTGCGAACCGCCAGCGGCCGCTGTGGGCCTCGACCGGGGTGAAGGATCCCGCCCTGCCCGACACCCTCTACGTCACCGAGCTCGTCGCCCCCGGGGTCGTGAACACCATGCCCGAGGCGACGCTGGAGGCGACCTTCGACCACGGTGAGGTGACCGGCGACACCGTCACCGGCTCCTACGAGCAGGCCCACGGCGTCTTTGCCGGCCTCGCCCGCGCCGGTATCGACTTCGACGACGTGACGCGGGTGCTCGAAGAGGAGGGCGTGGCGAAGTTCATCGACTCCTGGCGAGGGCTGCTCGCGCAGGTCGCGGAGGCGCTGAAGGCGCAATCATGAGCATCGCCGTGCACCTCAGCGGCCGCGTCGCGGCGGTCGTCGACGAGGCGCTTCCGGCGCTCGTCGGGGAGCGCGTGGCATCCCGCCTGAGCGCGGAGGATGCCACGCTCTGGGGGCCGGATGCCGAGCAGGAGGCGGCACAGCGACTCGGGTGGGTGAACGCTGTCGCGACCTCGCGACCTCTCGTTCCCGAAATCCTCGCGCTGCGCGCCGAACTCGCGGCAGTGGGCGTGACCCGCATCGTCCTGGCCGGGATGGGCGGCTCATCGCTTGCTCCGGAGGTGATCGCCAGGACGGCGAACCTCCCTCTGGTGATCCTCGACTCCACGGCCCCGGGACAGGTGCTCGCCGCCCTCGACGGCGACTTGCACCGCACAGTGCTCGTGGTCTCGTCGAAGTCGGGATCCACCGTCGAAACCGACTCGGCAGGGCGCGCCTTCGAGACGGCTTTCCGGGACCTCGGGATCGATCCCGCCGCGCGCATCGTCGTCGTCACCGACCCGGGCTCTCCGATGCAGGCCGCCGCCAGCGCCAAGGGATACCGGGTCTTCACCGCCGATCCCACGGTGGGCGGGCGCTATTCGGCGCTCACCGCCTTCGGCCTCGTGCCCGCGGGGCTTGCCGGCGCCGACATCGCGGCGCTCCTCGATGAGGCCGACGCGGCAATGCCCGCCCTCGCCCTGGACGGCCCCGAGAATCCGGCCCTGGTGCTCGCCGCCGCCCTTGCTGAGACAGAGCCCGACAAGCTCGGGCTCGTCGCCGACGGCACGCCGATCCAGGGACTCCCGGACTGGATCGAGCAGCTCATCGCGGAGTCCACGGGCAAGGAGGGCACCGGCATCCTGCCCGTCGTCCTGCTGCCCGTCTCGCCAGAACTCGAGGCGCGACCCACGGATCTTCAGGTCGTGCGCCTTGTCGAGGACGCGGCCGAGTTCCGCCTCAGCGAGCGCCACCACGGCGAGGTCCTCGTCAGCGGCCCGCTCGGCGCGCAGTTCCTGCTCTGGGAGCACGCGACCGCCATCGCCGGTCGCATCCTGGGGATCAACCCCTTCGACCAGCCCGATGTCGAGTCGGCGAAGCTCGCCGCGCGGGGGCTTCTGGACGAGCGCCCCGAGCCCACGACCCCGGCCTTCACCGAGAACGGCGTCGAGGTGCGCGTGAGCGATCCCGCGCTCGCGGCATCCGGAACGATCGCCGGCGTGCTCGACGCACTCTGGGCACGACTCGACGACGACGGCTACGTCGCCATCCAGGCCTACGTCGATCGCCACGCCTTCGCTCCCCTGCAAGGGCTGCGCGAGATGGTCGCGGCCGACTCCGGACGCCCGACGACTTTCGGCTGGGGCCCGCGATTCCTGCACTCCACCGGTCAGTACCACAAGGGCGGTCCCGCGCAGGGCGTGTACCTGCAGATCCTCGAAGACACCGACATCGACCTCGAGATCCCGGGGCGGCCCTTCACCTTCGGTCAGCTCATCCAGGCCCAGGCTGCGGGCGATGCGCGGGTGCTCGCCGAGCACGGGCGTCCGGTCGTGACCCTGACGATCACCGATCCCCAAGCCGATATCGTGGCACTGTTCGAAGCAGCCCAGTAAGCACAGAAGGAGCCATGACCGTTCCCCTCGCCCGTGGGCGCAATCCACTCCGGGATCCTGACGACCAGCGGCTGAACCGCATCGCGGGTCCGAGCGCCCTGGTCATCTTCGGGGTGACCGGCGACCTCTCGCGCAAGAAGCTCATGCCGGCGGTCTATGACCTCGCCAACCGCGGCCTGCTGCCGCCCGGCTTCGCCCTGGTGGGCTTCGCCCGGCGCGACTGGGAGGATCAGGACTTCGCCCAGGTGGTGCTGGAGGCTGTCAAAGAGCATGCGCGCACGCCCTTTCGCGAGGAGACCTGGCAGCAGCTTCTGCAGGGCATCCGCTTCGTCTCGGGCGAGTTCGGCGACGCGGAGGCCTTCGCGCGCCTGCGCGCCACGGTCGAGGCGCTCGACATCGAGCGCGGCACGATGGGCAACCACGCCTACTACCTCTCCATCCCGCCGAAGGACTTTCCGCTGGTCGCCCGTCAGTTGCGCGACTCGGGCCTGGTGGGCCCGGACCGCGACGACAACGCCTGGCGGCGCGTGGTCATCGAGAAGCCCTTCGGGCAGGATCTCGCCTCAGCGCGGGCTCTGAACGAGGCGCTCGAGGTCGCCTTCCCGGCCGACGCGATCTTCCGGATCGACCACTACCTCGGCAAGGAGACCGTCCAGAACATCCTCGCCCTGCGCTTCGCCAACGAGCTGTGGGAGCCGATCTGGAACCGGCACTACGTCGACCACGTGCAGATCACGATGGCCGAGGACATCGGCGTCGGTGGCCGTGCCGGCTACTACGACGGCATCGGCGCGGCGCGCGACGTCAT
>CAZHML010000059.1:0-12992 GCA_964533745.1 uncultured Microbacterium sp. | reverse complement strand
CGTCCGCGCTGTACCCGCCCAAGCGCTTCTTCGGCGCCGCGCGCAACATCGAGAACGGCGGATCGCTCACGATCCTCGCGACGGCTCTCGTCGAGACCGGCTCGAAGATGGACGAGGTCATCTTCGAGGAGTTCAAGGGCACCGGCAACAGCGAGCTGCGCCTTTCCCGCCAGCTCGCCGACAAGCGCATCTTCCCCGCCGTCGACGTCAACGCCTCATCCACGCGCCGCGAGGAGATGCTGCTCTCGCCCGACGAGGTCAAGATCACCTGGAAGCTGCGCCGGGCCCTCGCGGGCCTGGACCCGCAGCAGGCCCTGGAGGTCGTGCTCGGCAAGCTCAAGGAGACGAGCTCGAACGTCGAGTTCCTCGTGCAGATGCAGAAGTCGATCCCGGCACCGGCCGCGACCGGCTCCAGTCACGGGCACGAGAACAGCATCCGCTGAGCCGATCGTGTTCGAGTCCGTCCAGGCGCTCATCGAGGAGCACAGCCGCGTGCAGGAGGAGCTCTCCGACCCGGCCGTGCACGCCGATGCCGCCCGGGCGAAGCGGGTGAACCGCCGCTACGCGGAGCTCAGCCGCATCGTCGCCGCGCACGAGGCGTGGGCCGCGGCGAGCGAGGACCTGCGTGCGGCGCGCGAGCTTGCGCGCGAGGACGAGGCCTTCGCGGCCGAGATCCCGGTGCTCGAAGAAGGGCTCGCGGCGGCGCAGGAGCGTCTGCGGCGACTGCTCATCCCGAGAGACCCGGATGACGCGCGCGACGTGATCATGGAGATCAAGGCGGGCGAGGGCGGTGCCGAGAGCGCGCTGTTCGCCGCGGACCTGCTGCGTATGTACCTGCAGTACGCGGCATCCCGGGGCTGGAAGACCGAGCTGCTGGATCAGAACGAGTCCGACCTCGGCGGGTACAAGGACGTCCAGGTCGCGATCAAGGGTGCCTCCAGCGACCCTGCGCAGGGCGTCTGGGCGCACCTGAAGTACGAGGGCGGCGTGCACCGCGTGCAGCGCGTGCCCGCGACCGAGTCGCAGGGCCGCATCCACACCTCCACGACCGGCGTGCTCGTCTTCCCCGAGGTCGACGAGCCCGAGGAGGTCGAGATCAGCCAGAACGATCTGAAGATCGACGTCTTCCGTTCTTCCGGCCCCGGCGGCCAGTCGGTCAACACGACCGACTCGGCGGTGCGGATCACGCACCTGCCGAGCGGGATCGTGGTGTCGATGCAGAACGAGAAATCGCAGCTGCAGAACCGTGAGGCGGCCATGCGAGTGCTCCGGGCGCGGCTGCTGGCCCGCCAGCAGGAGGAGCTCGCCGTCGCGGCATCCGACGCTCGTAAGTCGCAGATCCGCGGGATGGATCGCTCCGAGCGCATCCGCACCTACAACTTCCCCGAGAACCGGATCGCCGACCATCGCACGGGCTACAAGGCCTACAACCTCGACCAGGTCATGGATGGCGCGCTCCAGGCGATCATCGAGTCCTGCATCGCCGCCGACGAAGAGGAGCGCCTCGCCGCCCTCGGCGAGTGATCCGGCGGATCATCAGCGATTGCCGTGCTGGGGACAGAACGCGACGATCGCCGCCGAGATGGAACTCGTTCCCCACGTCGTAGACCCGCAGAGTCGTCGCCTGCTTGCCTGCCCTGCATGCGCGCCCTAACATAGCGCATAGCATCGCTGGGAAGCATCGTTCGATCACTGGGAACATCGCTCCCAGCTCGACGGATCATCGGCGTGTGTCCGGCCGGTCGAGCGCGGGAGGGATCATGACGACATCGACACCTGCAGGTTCCGTTCGATCGGCTCCGCACGGGGCTGCTCGAACGGCATGCCGCAGACAGGGTTGAGTTCGGGTATGACGGGCAGGTCAGCGGGCAGGTCGACGCGCATGCGGCGCGCGGCGGCTCACGTGCACGCCTACCTGCGTCGCGACACGGCCTTCGTCCTCACGATGGTGATGGCGATGACTCTCAGCACCTTCGCGCTCTACCAGTCGACGGTCGCGGGCGACGCGTCCGACGCACTGCACAGCTCCGCGCTGTCGCTGGACACGGAGGCGACGCGCCTGTCCGGGGCCACCCAGACTCTCATCGCCAGCGACGCTCAGGCGCTGCAACGTCGCTGCGCGGCCGACCTGAAGTACGCCGACGCCGTCGCGAACCTGCTGAGCCTTGACCCGACGGATGTCCAGACGCTGATCGCGTCGACCGTCCAGCGGGAGGCACTCGCACCGCTCGTGCGCGGTGACAGGGGCGCGCAGTGCGACGGCGTGTCGCCTGCCTATTCCGTGCAGAAGGCGGTGCAAGTCGCGCAGCCGGACGGGCGCACCGCCAGCGTGCTCACCGCGTCGGCGCAGCAGGCGCGTGCGGAGGCTGTCGCTTTCGGCGTCCAGGAGCGGGCGCTCGTCGCGCTGGCGCTCTTGTTCATCATCGCCCTGGCGTTGCTCGTCGTGGCAGATCAGCTGCGCGATCGCCGCGGCAGGCCTGGGTGGGTGCGCGGCGGTTCCGCGAAGCGATGGCGCGTGCTTCTCGCGGTGGCGTGCGGAGGCGTGCTCGTCGTCGGTGCGGCGTTCCTGTTCGCGTTCGCGGTCAACCGCGTGCTCATCGGCGCTGTGCTGTTCGTCCTCATGGCTGCCGCGGTCGCGGAGCGGGCCTGGTCGCGGCGCGCTCGCGCCGCGACCTCCGGCTCGGATCCCTCGCTCCGCTGGTGGGCCGAGGTGCTCGGGGCGGCTGCCCTCGTCGTGTTCGCAGCTGCGACGATCGTGTTCGCGACAGTGTCCATCGAGGAACGGGAGGCCGCAGCGCAGGCGCAGGCCCTGACCACGGAAGCAGGTCGCGCGCAGGCTCACGCGGAGCAGCAGATCTTGCGAGAGCTCGCCGCACTGACGACGTACGCGCACGCCGAGGCAGAGGCGATCGCAGCCGCGCAGATGGCGGTGATCGCACCGGACGGGCCGACGGGGCAGGGTTCCCAAGGACAACGCGACGAGCTTGCGGCCAGGCTGCTGTCCTTGGAGGAGTCACTGCGGGAGCAGATCGTAGGCGGCCCCGTCGGCACGGAGGACGATGCCTGCGCGTGGTTCGTCCAAGAGCCCCCCGTCTCGATGGCCGACCTGTATCTCGACCTGGCGACGAGCGAAGGGGTCCAATGGCACGCATGGGCTCAGCAGGAGGCCACCTTCGCGTGCGACGCTGCCGTGGCACTGACCCGCGCGAAGATCACGGTGTGGGCCGAGCACGGCTCTCGGCTCACCGTCGCGCTGCTCGTGCTCGGCTTGTCCGTGTTCATGTTCGGCCTGGCATCCGGCCCGAATCGTTCGCGGTCCGCGGCGAGGCTTCTGCTCGGCGTGGGAGCGGCGGGGACCCTGGTCGGCATCGGGTTGACAGTCTCGGTGCTCCCCGACGCGGTCTGGCGGCAGGGCGTCCTGAGCGACGACGACGTGCGCGTCGTCTCGCGGGCGGTGGCGGCCGGCCAGGTGCGACCCTGCGAGGAAGAGGTGATCGCGGATCTGCGCGCGGCGGTCGCGCGTGCGCCGTGGTTCGGGCGTGCCCAGGAGGTGTTCGGGTACGCGGTGTGGGGGTGTCTCGCCAGCAACCCGAAGCAGGGCATGCAGACGGCGGAGACCGACGCGAGGCGCACGAGCGAAGCGCTGTCCGCGTTGCTGCGGGCGAGCGAGCTCGCTCCCGGCACGCCTTCGCTCGAAGGCAATGTGGGATGGGCCCTCATCGAGTTCGGGCTCCATGGCCCGTACCCGGAGGCCGTCAGCGCCGGTCTCACGCGCACGGAGGAGTCGCTCGCGGCCCTCGGCGAACTGGACGCCGACCACGCCCACGTTCTGAGGATGAATCGGGCGTTCGCGCTCGCCGCTCTGGATCGGCACGACGAGGCCCTCGCCGCATATCGCGAGGCCGGGGATCGGCTCGATGACGGTGAGATCGGCCAGCGCACCCGGGTGGGTGCGCTGGCCGATCTGGAGCTTCTCGAGACAGTGGTCGCCGCAGACCGCCTTGACGAGTATCGTCGCGCGGTGGTCGGACCGACCGGGGGCGTCGCCCCGGCTTCGGCGTCGCCGAAGCTCTCCGTGTTCCCGCAGGAGCTTCAGGTCAGCGGGGACCCGGGCATGGTCGGTCAGCCCGCGTCGATCGTCTGGTATTACCGCGAGGGGCCAGGCGAGGTGTGGGCTGTCGTGACGCAGGCCACCCTTCGTACTCTGCGCGCCGGGAGTCATGTCGGATGGCCGGTCCCCGCCGGCATGCTCCTGCCGTCGGGGCATTACCGTGCGGATGTCTACCTGGGTGATGAGGTGATCCGGTTGTCGGTCGAAGACCACCGGGCGCTCGAGGGGCACGCCCTCTACGAGTCCCGTCGGCTCGGGGTGAGCGCGGTCGTCCCCGAGGAATGGCTGTTATGGATCGATGACGGCGTGGACTGGCACCTCGGGCCGACGCAGGACAGCGGTATCCGCATCCGCCGGATCGAGTTCCGGGACCTCGGCTGGGACAGTGCTGCCTCGCTGTCGGAGGATCTGCTGGAGTGGGCCGGCGACGCGTTCGCGGTCGACAGCTCCACCACCGAGGTGAGCGACATCGACTGGTTCCTGGGCGCACGGGCACCGGTGGTTCGTGACCTCCCGGAGCACGGCGTGCGAGCCGCTGCCGGTCCCCTGCTGTGGGGTTCGGGTGAGGGATGCGGCGCAACGGTTCTGATGGCCGCTGCCGGCGGCGATGCGATCGGCCCCGCGTCCTGGCGCCTCCTGTCAGAGATCGTGCTCACCAGGCTCCCTCCGACGATCCCGGCCGGCGGGTGGTTCGAATCAGAGGTGATAGCCCTGTGGGTCCCGCCCGAGTGGAATGCGACCCTGCGACACCAGAGCACTCCGGGCCATCTGCTCTTCGCGAAAGACTGCACCACTCTTGCGGCGAACGTCATCGTCAACTGGAATGACGAGGCGGACATCGTCGACATCGACGCGTACGCCGACGAGCTGCTCGCCTACTATGCTGCCGAGTTCCCCGAATACGAGCTTGCGGAGCGCTCCGCGATCTCGGTGTCGGGTGCCGATGCCGCGGTGCAGATCGACTTCGGGTGGACCCCAGGCGCAGGGCGCGTCACGCAGCGTCAGGTCTTCGCCACGCGGGCGGGTGGGCTTCTCACGATGACCCTTTCGGTCCCGTCCGGATGGGAGGCGCGCTACGCGGACGTGCTCGAGAAGATCGTCGCCTCCCTGGAACTGCGCTGAAGCGTGGGTGAGCGCAGCTCTTAAGGGATGACGGACGGTTCTGGGGGCGCTCCTGCACCTGCATTCGGAACCCGAACGGGTGATCGCACAAGCCCTGCGCCTGGGCTGCGGGGCGGCACCGCCCGGACGTCCCGGCCCTGCTGCGCGGTGCCGGGCGTCTGGTCGCCGACCTCGGGCTGGTCGCCGGAGCTCAGCACGTCGCGGTCGTGCGCTCGCCCGCTCCCGCGAAGGCCCCCGCCGCGAGAGGATCCCTCACCCTCTGATGCTCTCTTGGATCCGGGACTCGGACGCGGCCCGCCGAAGGCGGCTCATCTGCAATGACGACACCCCCTGCCGGGAGCGACTTTCTCCTGCACCGGAACCCTTCGCGGTGATAGATTCAGCGCCATGATCAGATTCCTCATCCGCACCCTCATCTTCCTCGCCTCCGCGGCGATCGGCCTCATCGTCGCCGATCTCATCCTGGAGGGCTTCAGGATCGACTGGAGCAACTGGTGGGGCTTCGTCCTTGCCATCGTGATCTTCGCCGTGCTGCAGAGCGTGCTCGCGCCGTGGCTGGCCCGCGTGGCGCAGCGCAACGCCCCGGCGCTGCTCGGCGGCATCGGGATCGTGTCGTCCTTCGTCGCCCTCGTGGTCGTCGCGCTGATCCCCAAGGCGGGCATCGAGATCGGCGAACCGTGGTGGACCTGGCTGCTCGCGCCCGCGATCGTCTGGCTGGTCACGGCCCTGGCGACCTGGTTCCTGCCGGCGGTATTCCTGAAGAAGAAGGTCTCCGACGCGCGTTCAGGGGCATAGTTCTCGGTCGTTGAGTGAGGGCCGAAGGCCCGAGTCGAAACGGGGTCAAGGTTCCGGATCGGTCGCCACGTCTCGCTGCGCTCGCTCAACGACCGGTGGAGGCGCTCAAATGGTGTAGTCGGGCGCGGTGAGCACCGCCGCGCCCGACCCTTTCTTGAGGGGTTTGGCCGGGATGCCGACGAGCACGCTGTCGGGCGGCGCATCCTTCGTCACGACGGCGTTCGCCCCGATCACCGATCGCGCTCCGATCGTCACGGGTCCCAGGATCTTCGCTCCGCCCCCCACGGCGACGCCGTCCTCAAGCGTCGGATGACGCTTGCCGGCCGCGCGCGTGCGCCCGCCGAGGGTCACCCCGTGGTACAGCATGACATCGTCGCCGATCTCGGCGGTCTCGCCGATCACGACGCCCGAGCCGTGGTCGATGAAGAAACGGCGACCGATCACGGCACCGGGATGGATCTCGATCCCCGTGAGCCAGCGCGTGAACTGCGACCCGGCGCGCGCGAGAAAACGCAGCCGCCACCGCCACAGCCGGTGGTTGATCCGATAGGCCCAGATCGCGTGCAGGCCCGAGTACAGCAGCGCGATCTCCAGGCCGCCGCGCGCGGCGGGGTCCCGCAGGCGGGCTGCGGCGATATCCTCGCGTATCCGGCCGAACATGCTCAGTCCTCGCGCAGATCCTCGAACAGGGCAGTGGACAGGTAGCGTTCGCCGGTGTCCGGGGCGATCACGACGATGGTCTTGCCCGCGTTCTCGGGCCGCGCGGCGACCTGGAGCGCCGCCCAGACGGCCGCGCCGCTGGACATCCCGACCAGCAGCCCTTCGCGCGCGGTCAGGTCGCGCGCCACACGGATGGAGTCCTCGAACTCCACCGGGATCACCTCGTCGAGCACCTCGCGGTCGAGCACGTCGGGAACGAAGTTCGGGCCGATGCCCTGGATCTTGTGCGGACCGGGGTGGCCTTCGCTGAGCACCGGGGAGTCCTTGGGCTCGACGGCGATGATCTGCACCTCGGGGTTGTGCTCTTTGAGCACGGTGCCGGTGCCGGTGACCGTGCCGCCGGTGCCGACGCCCGCGACGAAGATGTCCACTTTCCCGTCGGTGTCGCGCAGGATCTCCTGCGCGGTCGTCTCGCGATGGATGCGGGGGTTGGCGGCATTCTCGAACTGGCGCACCCAGACCGCGCCCGGGGTCTCCTCGATGATCTGCTTGGTGACCTCGATCGCCCCGCTCATCCCCTTGGTGGGATCGGTGAGGACGAGCTCGGCACCGAAGGCCTTGAGCAGCAGGCGGCGCTCCTTCGACATCGAGGCGGGCATCGTGAGGATCACCTTGTAGCCGCGGGCGGCCCCCACCATCGCCAGGGCGATGCCCGTGTTCCCGCTCGTGGATTCGACGATCGTGCCGCCGGGCTTGAGTTCTCCGGATGCCTCGGCCGCGTCGATCATCGCGATGCCGATCCGATCCTTCACGCTGAAGGCGGGGTTGCGGGATTCGAGCTTGACGAGCACCGTCGCACCGAGCCCCTCGGTCAGGCGGTTCAGCCTCACCAGGGGCGTGTTGCCGAAGGTGGTCGTGATGTCGGGGTGGATCCCTGCCATTGCTCTGCCTCTCGTGTGCTCGCGTGCGCATCCGTGCCGAACCAGCCTAGGCGAGCCGGGCGGGACGGGGATGAAATGTGACGCAGAGCCTCCGGCGTTTCGACTCGCTGCGCTCGCTCAACGACCGGGGAGAGTCTTCCGGTCGTTGAGCGAGCCGAAGGCGAGACGAAACGATCGGTCGTGACGCATAGGGTGAGAGGGTGACCGAGGCACCTGAAGAGCGCACCCTGGCGCGGCTCGTGAGAGCCGCCGCGGAGCGGTTCGCGGCGGCGGGGATCCCCGATTCGCTGACGGATGCCGAACTTCTCGCCGCGCACGCTCTGGGCCTCGGGCGTGGCGAGCTGCGGACCGCCGCCGCGCGCGGCGACGCCGTCGACGACGGCGCGGCCTCCCGCTACGCCGCGCTGGTGGACCGGCGTGTCGCACGCGAGCCCGTGCAGCACCTGACCGGTACGGCACCCTTCCGTCACCTCGAGCTGGCTGTCGGGCCGGGCGTCTTCGTCCCGCGACCCGAGACCGAGATCGTCGCGCAGTTCGCGATCGACGCGCTGCTGAACGCTGCGGACCCCGCACCCATCGGCATCGACCTCGGCACCGGCAGTGGCGCGATCGCGCTGGCGATGGCCACCGAGGTGCCGCACAGCACCGTCTATGCCGCCGAGCTGTCGACCGACGCTTTTGCCTGGGCATCCCGCAATGCCGCAGGCATCCCGAACCTGACGCTCGTGCTGGCCGATCTCGCCGACGCCTTCGAGGAACTCGCGGGCCGCGCGCACGTGGTCATCTCCAATCCGCCGTACATCCCGGAAGCGGCCGTTCCGCGCGACCCCGAGGTGCGGTTGTTCGACCCGCCGCTCGCGCTCTATGGCGGTGCGGACGGGCTCGATCTCGTGCGGGTGCTGGGCCGGCGGGGGATGACGCTGCTGCGGTCCGGGGGGCTCCTCGTGCTCGAGCACGGGGAGCTGCAGGGCGCCGCGATCCGGGAGCTGCTCGTGGCGGGGGGATGGCGCGCCGTCGCAACGCACCCGGACCTCACCGGGCGCGACCGCGCGACCACCGCGATCCGTCCCTGACCTGCCCCATAGACTGAAACGGCCATGTCCACCGTCTTCGAATGCCGCAACGAGGCAGAGCTCCTCGCGGGGCTGCGCCACGCCCGGCGGGCGATCGCCCGCGGCGAACTCGTGGTCCTGCCCACCGACACCGTCTACGGCGTCGCCGCCGATGCCTTCTCGCCCGCTGCCGTGCAGCGCCTGCTGGATGCCAAGGGCCGCGGCCGCACGCAGCCGCCGCCCGTGCTCGTCGCGGGCCGTGCGATGCTCGCCGCCCTCGTCGCTGAGGTTCCCGAAGTCGTCGACCGGCTCGTCGAGCGCTTCTGGCCGGGCGGGCTCACGATCGTGCTTCCCGCCCAGCCCTCGCTGACCTGGGATCTCGGCGACACGGCAGGCACCGTCGCGGTGCGGATGCCGGATCGCCGCCTCGCCCTCGAACTCATCGCCGACACCGGGCCGCTCGCCGTCTCCAGCGCCAATCTCACCGGGCAGCCCGCCGCGACCTCATCCATCGATGCCGAGAACATGCTCGGCGAAACCGTCGCGGTCTACCTCGACGACGGGCCTAGCGACTACGGCTTCGCCTCCACCATCATCGACGCCACCTCGCTCGTCGGCCGCGATCCCGAAGCCGCTCGCGTCCGGATCCTGCGCGACGGCGTCGTCGAGCGCGCCGAGCTCGCCGAAGTGCTCGGCGACCTGCTCGAACCCGAACCGGATGCCGACGCCGCCTCCGAACCCCCCGCCACCCCCGAGGAGACCCGCCCATGACCACCCCCGGACCCGCGAATCCCGTGATGCGCAACACCCTGCTGTGGTCGGCCATCGTCCTCGGCGTTCTCGCCGTCATCGGCGCGGTCGTGGGCTACCTCGTCGACGGACACAAGGGTCTGCTCAGCGCCGTGATCGCCATCGTCGTGGCAGGCCTGTTCCTGAGCTTCACCGCTGTCGCCGTGATCCTCGCCGGTCGCACGCCTCTGGGCTCGCAGGCCTTCTTCGCGATCTTCATCGCCGCATGGCTGGTGAAGTTCCTCGTCTTCATAGGGATCATGATCGCGCTGCGGATGCAGGACTGGATCAGCCCTCATGTCTTCTTCTTCTCGCTCGTGGCGGCCGTGGTGGCATCCCTCGTCGTGGACCTCGTCGTGTTCGCCCGCACTCGCGTCCCCTACGTCGGCGACGTGGCGCTGCCCGCCCGCCCGGCGGACCCCGGCGATTCCTGAGGCTGGGAAAGTCATGATAGGTTGGAGTCCATCGCCGGGTACCGGAAGACGTCACGCATCCGTGGGCGCACCGTCGGCTGGGCGATGTTCTTTGAACCGTCATCGCCTCGGCCCGCGCCGATGCCCTGAAGCCGGAGCCGACTGAGTTGATACATGCCGCCTCCTTGATCGCCCGACTCGCCGGTGGCGACGATGGCGGCTTCCACGGCCCCAACATCGACGAGTTCTTCCCTCCCGGGCTGCTCTTTGTAGGCACGCCCTTCGAGATGAACCGGCTGATGATCATCCGGATCCTCGTCGTCGCCGTGCTCGTGCTGATCTTCTGGCTCGCCACCCGGCGCCTGAAGGTCGTCCCCGGCCGCGGACAGGCCGCCTTCGAGGCCGTGTTCATGTTCGTGCGCAAGGGGATCGTCTACGACACCCTCGGTGAGCGCCTCGGTCGTCGTTACGAGCCGATCATCATGACGATCTTCTTCCTCGTGCTCGGGATGAACCTCACCGGCATCATCCCGGGGCTTCAGCTCGCAGGCACCTCCAATATCGGCCTGCCGCTGATCCTCGCCCTGATCGCCTGGGTGATGTTCATCTATGCGGGTCTGCGCGAGAAGGGCGCGAAGTTCTGGAAGGACTCCCTGGTCATCCCGGGCGTCCCCGGCTTCATGCACATCCTGCTGGTTCCGCTGGAGTTCCTCTCCACCTTCATCGTGCGGCCGGTGACCCTCACCCTGCGTCTGACGATGAACATGATCGCCGGGCACATCCTGCTCGTGCTCTGCTTCAGCGCGACGCACTTCTTCTTCTTCACCGTGCTCGCCGACGGTAACCTGCTGGGGCTCCTGGGCGTGGGGACCTTCGCCTTCGGCCTCGTCTTCACGGTGCTCGAGCTGTTCATCGCGGCCCTGCAGGCCTACGTCTTCGCCATCCTGTCCGCCATCTACATCCAGCTCGCGGTCGCCGCCGACCACTGAGCCCACCGCTTCACCACGACCCCCTTCGAAAGGAACCTCCCGTGATCACTGGACACCTCGCTCCCCTCGCCTTCGGCCTTGCCGTCATCGGCTCCGGTATCGGCGTGGGCTACGTCATCGGCAAGACCATCGAGTCCGTCGCTCGCCAGCCCGAGATGCGCGGCCCGCTCAGCAGCCTCATGTTCCTGGGTGTGGCGCTCACGGAGGCGCTCTGCTTCATCGCGATCGGCGTCGCCTTCATCCCCTTCCCCTGATCCGGCCCGTGATCGGGATCGAGAGCCTAGGAGTCTGAATGCCTATCGCATTCGTCAGCGCTGAGACGCACCACAGCCCCATCATCCCCGCCGTGCCGGATCTGATCTGGGGCACGGTGTGCTTCCTGATCGTGCTCGGCGTCGTGCTCAAAGTGCTGCTTCCCAAGATGAACGCCATGCTCGACGCGCGCGCCGAGGCCATCGAGGGCAGCATCGCCAAGGCCGATGAGGCGCAGAAGGCCGCCGAGGCGGCCCTCGAGCGCTACACCGCGCAGCTCAAGGACGCCCGCCGCGAGGCCGGTGAGATCCGGGATGCTGCCCGCGAGGACGGCAAGAAGATCGTCGCCGAGGCGCGCAGCGCCGCATCCACCGAAGCCGCGCGCGTCGTCCAGACCGCTCAGGCGCAGATCGAGGCCGAGCACCAGTCCGCTCTCGTGGCACTGCGCAGCGAAGTGGGCACCCTTGCCATCGACCTCGCCGGTCGCGTCGTGGGCGACACCCTCGCCGACGACAAGCGCGCGGCGTCGGTCGTTGACCGCTTCCTCGCCGACCTCGAGGCCGCGGAGGCGAGGAAGTAATGGCGAGTGCGACCACCCAAGCTCTCGCGGCATCCGTCGTCGCGCTGTCCGGCATGTCCGGTGTGACCGTCCAGACCGCTGGTGAGCTGTTCGCCGCGGCGCGGCTTGCTGGCGAGTCCAGCCAGCTCAGCGGTGCGCTCGCCGACGCTACGGCGACGCCCGAAGCCCGGCAGAACCTGGTGGCCGCAACCTTCGCGGGAGCCTCCGCACCGACTCGGACGGTTCTCCAAGCCGTCGTCGCCGAGCGCTGGTCCCGCCCCGAGGATCTCGTGGCCGGTCTCGAGGAGCTCGCCATTCGCGCGGCTGCCTCATCCGCCGGCAGCACGGATGTCGAGGGTGAGCTGTTCGGTGTCGCGCGCCTGGTCGCCGGCAACCCCGAGCTCGACCTGGCCCTCGGCAACAGACTCGGCGACGGCACCGCCAAAGCGGCGCTCGCGGCAAAGCTGCTGGACGGGCAGGTGAGCCCGGTGACCGCGCTCATCGTGACCTCGCTCGTGCGCGCGCCGCGCGGCCGCCGCGTGCGTGCGCTGCTCAGCCGCGCAAGCCGGATCGTCGCCGACGCCCGTGACCAGATCGTGGCCACCGTGCACACCGCGACCGCGCTCAGCGACGCCCAGCGCACGAAGCTCGCAGACGCCCTCGGGCGTCGCTACGGCAGCACCGTGACGATCAACGAGGTCATCGACCCCGCGATCGTGGGAGGCCTGCGCGTGCAGGTCGCCGATGACGTGATCGACGGCAGCGTGTCGGCCCGGCTCGCTGCCCTCCGCCAGAAACTGGCGGGCTGACAGACTTCGCGGGAAACCGCACCAGACCCAAGACAAAGGGAAGAAAATGGCAGAACTGACGATCAGCCCCGACGTCATCCGTGACGCGCTGAAGGACTTCGCCGCCGCGTACGAGCCCAGCGGTGCCGCAGCCACCGAGGTCGGCACCGTCATCGACGCGGCCGACGGCATCGCCCACGTGGAGGGGCTGCCGGGTGTGATGGCCAACGAGCTCATCCGCTTCGCAGACGGCACGCTGGGCCTGGCCCAGAACCTCGACGAGCACGAGATCGGCGTCGTGGTCCTCGGCGAGTTCTCGGGGATCGAGGCGGGCGCGGAGGTCACCCGCACCGGCGAGGTGCTCTCGGTGCCTGTGGGCGACGGCTACCTCGGTCGCGTGGTCGACCCGCTCGGCAACCCCATCGACGGCCTCGGTGAGGTCTCCCCGATCGACGGCCGGCGTGAGCTCGAGCTGCAGGCGCCCGGCGTCATGCAGCGCAAGAGCGTGCACGAGCCGATGC
>CAZHML010000058.1:0-13426 GCA_964533745.1 uncultured Microbacterium sp. | reverse complement strand
GGGTGTGGATCTCGTCGATGAACAGGATGATGTCGCCGCGGGTGCGGATCTCCTTGAGCACCTTCTTCAGGCGCTCCTCGAAGTCACCGCGGTAGCGCGAGCCGGCCACGAGCGCGCCGAGGTCGAGCGTGTAGAGCTGCTTGTCCTTGAGCGTCTCGGGGACGTCGCCGCGCACGATGTCCTGCGCGAGCCCCTCGACGACGGCGGTCTTGCCGACGCCGGGCTCGCCGATGAGGACGGGGTTGTTCTTGGAGCGGCGCGAGAGGATCTGCATGACCCGCTCGGCCTCCTTCTCGCGGCCGATCACCGGATCGAGCTTGTTGTCGCGGGCGGCCTGCGTGAGGTTGCGGCCGAACTGGTCGAGGATCTGCGAGCCGCCCTGGGCGGCGTTCTGCGACTCGTGCGCGGCACCCGAGACGGCGGCCGGCTCGCGCCCGGGAGCGCCGGAGAGCAGCTGGATGACCTGCTGGCGCACCTTGTTGAGGTCGGCACCGAGCTTGACCAGCACCTGCGCCGCCACGCCCTCGCCCTCGCGGATGAGGCCGAGCAGGATGTGCTCGGTGCCGATGTAGTTGTGGCCGAGCTGCAGCGCTTCACGCAGAGACAGTTCGAGCACCTTCTTGGCACGCGGCGTGAAGGGGATGTGGCCGGTCGGCTGCTGCTGACCCTGGCCGATGATGTCCTGCACCTGCTCGCGTACGGCGTCCAGGGAGATCCCCAGCGCCTCCAGCGCCTTGGCGGCGAGACCCTCGCCCTCGTGGATGAGGCCCAGGAGGATGTGCTCAGTGCCGATGTAGTTGTGGTTGAGCATCTTCGCCTCTTCCTGGGCGAGCACAACCACACGACGGGCACGGTCGGTGAATCTCTCGAACATGGGTCCTCCTCGGGCGCGGGGGCGCTGTATATCGAGCGTAACGAGCAGCCGGATGTCGGATGCCCGTGTTCGCCATGGGCATATCGGCTCATCAGGGCGTCGGGAGCGTCATGAACCTCTCCGTTCCCAAGAACGACCGCGCCCAGGCGGTCTGCCGCTCTACGCTCTACGCTCCGCGCGATCTGCGACGCGCTGGAGTGCGAGGCGGGCGACCTGCTCGTGCTCGCGGGGCGGTGACCCGGACGTCGCGATCCGGGCGCACGGCGCTGCGCGTGTCCAGGGCGAGCTCCTCGGCATCCAGGTTCGTCAGCAGCTCTCGCATGACCTCGTCATCGAGCGCGCCGGCGTCGCGCTCACGGATCAGCACCTCGCGGCGCATCGCGATCCACCCCTTGGACAGGACGACGTAGTCCTCATAGGACGGTGTTGCCGCATCCGATGCCTCCGACATTGCCTCGCGAAGCTCATCGGCGGCGTTCACCCTCGAGAAGCGCTGCGCGACCTGATCGAAGACACCGGACCAGGCCGCGCCGTACTTCTCCTCCCACGCTGCGCGCTGCTCGGCGAGGAATTCCACCCCCGCCTGCGCGGATGCGGCGCGCACGAGTTCCCGCGCCCGCTCCTCCTCCGCCTCGTCGGATCCGTCCGCGACGCCGAGGACGCGGATCAGCAACGGCAGGGTGAGCCCCTGCAGCAGAAGCGTCGCGATGGTGACCGTGAAGGCGACGAACAGGATCGCCGTCTCTGCGGCCTTGTCCAGACCCGCGAGGTCGGCCGCCGCGATCGCCGTCGCGAGGGTGACGACGCCGCGCATGCCCGCCCACGAGACCACGGCGTTGTCCTTCCACGACAGCACCGGCTCGGGTTCATAGCGGGACGCCATCGGGTGCGGCGGGCGATCGGAGGACGCAAGCCGGCGCCGTCTCAGCTTCTCCCACATCTGCCCCCAGGCGTACGCCGGGTACACGAAGGCGGGGCGCACGAGCAGCACCGCCAGCAGCACGGCACCCGTGAGGACGAGGAGACCTCTCACATCGTCCGACTCCAGCCCGGCGACGATCGCCGGGCTGTGCAGGCCGATGTAGGCGAACACGAAGCTCTCCAGGATGAGGTCGGCCGATAGCCACAGCGGCCGCTCGTGCTGACGGGTCGCGTAGCTCGTCCTGGGCGAGTGGAAGCCGACGAACAGGCCCATCGCGACGACCGACAGCACGCCGGAGCCGCCGACGTGCTCGGCGATGACGTAGGCCCCGAAGGGCACGAGCAGCGAGAACGTTCCTACGAGCACCGAGTCGTCCATCCGCATTCGCAGCCGGTGCATCACGACGCCGAAGGCCAGGCCGATGCCCGTGCCCAGCACGATGGCCAGGAGGAACTGCCAGATGCCGTCCCACACGGTCAGCGTCGCCCCTGCGAGGATCGCGGCGAACACGCGGAAGAGCGTGAGCGAGGTGGCGTCGTTGATCAGGCTCTCGCCGGACAGCACGGTCATGACGCGACGCGGCAGGCCGAGCTTGCGTCCGATCGCGGCCGCCGACACCGCATCAGGGGGCGCGATGATCGCACCGAGCAGCAGGGCGCCCGGCAGCGTCAGCGACGGCATGATCCACCACGCGACCATGCCGACGGTCACGGTCGTCACCAGCACGAGACCGATGCCCAGGCGACGGATCTGCGGGAGGCTGCGGCGGAAGTTCACGAACGAGACGTCCAGCGCCGCCGAGTACAGCAGCGGTGGCAGCACGATGCCCAGCAGCAGGTGACCGTCGATGGCGAGCGTGGGAGCGAACGGCAGGAACGACGCCGCCAGCGCCACAGCCGTCACCAGCAGAGGCGCAGGCCATCCGCGCCATCGGGCGAACGATGCCACGGCAAGGGCACCGACGATCACGAGGAAGATCTCACCACTCATAGCGATTACAGTACCCAGGCGCGCTTCGTCGAGCACCCAGCCCCGACCGAGGGCGAAGGAATGTCCTCCGCAGATGCCGGGTTACGATCAGGGATGACCGCGCCAGCCCTCTCCGTGCTCGATCTCGTGCCTGTGCGCACGGGGCAGACGAGTGCCGAGGCCGTCGCAGCCTCGCTCGATCTGGTCGGGCACGCGGAGCGACTGGGCCTTCGCCGCTACTGGTTCGCTGAGCACCACAACATGCCGGCCGTCGCCTCCACCTCGCCGCCCGTGCTGGTCGCGGCCGCGGCGGCGCGGACCGAGCGCATCCGCGTCGGCTCGGGCGGGGTGATGCTGCCCAACCACTCACCGCTGGTCGTGGCAGAGCAGTTCGCCGCGCTCGAAGCGCTCGCACCCGGCCGGATCGACCTCGGGATCGGACGGGCACCCGGCAGCGACCCGGTGATCACGCAGCTCCTGCGCACCTCCGGCACCACGAGCGACGTCGAGCAGTTCCCCCGCCACGTGCAGGATATCCTCGCCCTCGCCTCGCCCGAGGGCGCGAGCCTGCGCTTCACCAGCGGGGGGGGGAGTACACCGTGCACGCGACACCCGCGGCCGACGGCAGCCCCGAGGTGTGGCTGCTCGGCTCGAGCGACTACTCGGCGCAGCTCGCGGCATCCCTCGGCCTGCCCTACGTCTTCGCGAACCATTTCTCCGGCTCAGGCCTCGACCGCGCGCTAGCGCTCTACCGCGAGGGGTATCGCCCGAGCGAGGCGCACCCCGAGCCACGCACCTTCCTGACCATCAACGCGATCGCCGCTCCGACTGCCGAGGAGGCCGAGGAGCGCGCGCTAGCGCAACTGAGGATGTTCGCGCGTCTGCGCACGAACCGGCCTCTCGGGCACCTGGAGACGGTGGAAGAGGCACAGGCGGGCGAGTCCGACGCGACGATGGATCAGTTGATGGCGGATGCGCGCGGGCGCTGGCTCGTCGGGACCGGCGCGCAAGTGGCCGCCGGAGTCCGCGACCTGGCCGCGCGCCACGGGGTCGACGAGGTCATGATCTCCCCCGTCGCTGGTGCCTACGCCTCCGAGCCGCGCGACACCGCGCCGGGTCGCATCCAGACCCTCGAGCTCGTCGCGGCGGCGCTCTGAATCCCGAACGATCCGCCCCGGCTCGACATCCCCTCTGCCGCTGCGTGGTCCCGCGGTTTCACTCGAATCCGCGGGTGGACGTGAAACCGTGGGACCGCTCAGGGGCGGGCACGCTGAGCGGTCTCAGAGATTCACGCGAGAGAGGGCGAGCAGGTGAAACCGTGGGACCGCCTGCGCAGAAGCGCGGGCTACGCACCGGGCTCACCCGAGAGCAGGCCGCGCAGCCAGTCCCGCGCCTCGACGAAGACCTCGTCGGAGTAGCGCTCCGGGTACTGCACGACGCGGCGATCGGCGCGGGGGTAGGAGCCGAGGAAGGTGACGTTGGGGCTGAAGCGCTTCAGGCCCAGCAGCGCGTCGGCCATCCGCTCATCCTCGATGTGCCCGTCGGCGTCGAGCACGAAGCGGTAACGGCCGAGGGCGTCGCCGATCGGCCGCGACTCGATGAGCGAGAGGTTGATGCCGCGCGTGGAGAACTGCTCGAGCAGCTCGAGCAGGGCACCGGGATGATCGTCGGGGAGCTCGGCGATGAGCGAGGTCTTGTCGGCCCCCGTCGGCGGCGGCGAGGGCGCGGTGCGCGAGACGAGCACGAAGCGGGTGACGGCATCCGGATTGTCGCCGATGGCCTCGGCGAGCAGGGCGACCTCGTGGTGGTGGACGATGCCGGGCGCGGCGATCGCTGCCTGGGCCGGGAGCGTGCCGTCCAGTACGCCGAGAGCGGATGCCACGTTGCTCGCCGCGGGGATCTGCGTGTGCGCGGGCAGGTGCTCGCCGAGCCAGTCATGGCACTGCGCGTAAGCGACCGGGTGCGCGGCGATGGTCTCGACATCCGCCAGCGTCGTGCCCGGCGGCGCGACGAGGACGAAGTTCACCGGCACGAGGTACTCGCCGATGATCCGGAGCCCGGGCAGGGTCGCGAGCGCATCCTGGGTCGTGGAGACACCACCTTCGATGGAGTTCTCCATCGCGATCATCGCGGCATCGCTCCGTCCGGCGAGCACGTCGCCGAGGGCCTCGCCGACGTTGTGCACGGGGTGCCACATCTGGCCGCGCGCCTCGGGCACCTGTTCGAGCGCCGCCTCGGTGAAGGTCCCCGCGGGGCCGAGATAGCTGTACGTCCGCCGATCAGTCACGGCCCTCAGCCTATCTCCCGGGGCGAGGGGCGACCGACTCGCGGCGTCATGGGCGACGCGAACTCACCCGGCGGCGTAGGAGCCGGCGAGCCGTGCTCCCGCCTCGTACAGCCATCGGGCGGGCTCGGCGATCGCCTCCTGGGCGGAGCCGGCGAGCTCGGTCAGAGAGACCGATCCCGCGAAAGGCGAGCGGTCGGCATCCTCGGTGATCCGCCCCGCCGCCAGCAGTGCCGGCACTCCCGCCTGCGCGGCGAGAGAGGCGACGAAGGAGGGGACCTTGCCCTCGCCGGACTGTCCGTCGTAGGAGCCCTCGCCCGTGACGATCGCGTCCGCCCCGGCGACCGCCTCGGCCAACCCGATCAGGTGCGCGACCTCGTCTGCTCCCGGGACGAGCTGCGCGCCCCAGGAGATCAACGCGGCTCCCGCGCCGCCGGCAGCCCCGGCGCCCGGCGTCGCGGGGTCGATCCCGAGAAGCTCGGCGAAGCGGCCCAGGGCGGCATCGACCGCCGCGATGTCCTTGGGTCGGCTCAGCCCCTTCTGCGGCCCGAAGACGCGCGCGGCGCCGCGCGGCCCGGTGAGGGGGTTGGCGACATCCGAGAGCACGAGAGTCTCCGGCGCCGCGTGGCGCAGCGTGCTGCGATCGAAGCCGACGGCATCGACGAGCCCTCGGGCGCCGCGCCGCACGGGCATCCCCTCCTCGTCGAGGATCATCGCACCCAGTGCGGTCAGCAGCCCGATGCCGCCGTCGGTCGACGCGCTCGACCCGATCCCGAGCACGAGCCGCGAGACCCCATGGTCGAGGGCGGCGGCGATCGCCTGACCGAAGCCTCTCGTGCCGGCATCCCAGGGCTCGCGCCGGTCGTCGAGCATCTCTATCCCGGATGTCGACGCCAGATCGATCACGCCGGTGCCGCCGGGGGCGGATGTCGTCGCGGGAATCAGCAGCCAGCTCGTCTCGACCTGCTCCCCGTCCGGCCCCTCGACCGTGACCGGCATCGTCTCGGCGCCCTCCACGGCCGCCGCGAACGCCGCCACGGTCCCCTCGCCCCCGTCGGCCATCGGGCGCAGCACGGCCTGCGCCGAAGGATCGACGCTGCGCCATCCCTCGGCGAGGGCGGCCGCGGCATCTGCGGCCGTGAGGGTTCCCTTGAAGCTGTCCGGGGCGAAGACGATGCGCATGAACACCTCCCTGCTCGTACGCCGAGAGTAGCGGATGCCGGCACCGACCGGGGCGGGAATCCCACAACCGACCAAGCCGGCCTGCGTGCGCGAGAATGGAACCATGTCGTGGTTGGTCACCGGCGGTGCCGGATACATCGGAGCTCATGTCGTGCGCGCCCTAGGCGACGCCGACCTCGAACCGGTCGTGCTGGATGATCTGTCAAGCGGTATGCGAGGCTTCGTGCCCCAGGGCGTGCCCTTCGTCGAGGGCAGCATTCTGGACCGCGAACTCGTCCAAGCCGCCCTCCGCGAGCACCGGGCAGAGGGGGTGATCCACATCGCCGGATTCAAATACGCGGGCGTCTCGGTCACCCGCCCCCTGCACACCTACGCGCAGAACGTCGAGGGCACGAGGGTCATCCTCGAGGCGATGGCCGCGGCAGGCGTCTCGAACCTGGTGTTCTCCTCCAGCGCCGCCGTGTACGGGACGCCGGATGTCGCGCTCGTCACGGAGAACGCACCGCTGCGACCGGAGAGCCCCTACGGCGAGTCCAAGCTCATCGGCGAGTGGCTGATCCGGGATCAGGCCGTGGCGACCGCGAGCACAGAGCATCCTCTGCGGCACACGTCGCTGCGCTACTTCAACGTGGTCGGCTCGGGAGATCCCGCGGTCTACGACACCAGCCCGCACAACCTCTTCCCCCTGGTCTTCGAGGGGCTGCTGGCAGGCAGGACGCCACGGATCTTCGGCGAGGACTACGCGACCCCCGACGGCACCAACGTGCGCGACTACGTGCACGTCGGCGACATCGCGCTCGCCCACGTCGCCGCCGCGCAGCGACTCGCCGCCGGAGAGCCGCTCGAGCCTGCCTACAACCTGGGCTCGGGCGCAGGCCTCTCGGTGCGCGAGATCATGGATGCGATGGCGCGCGTGACCGGCGTGGACTTCGCCCCCGAGGTCGCCCCCCGCCGCCCGGGGGACCCGGACCGGATCGTCGCCTCCGGCGATCTCGCCGCCCGCGACCTCGGCTGGCGGATGCGCCACGACATCGACGAGATGGTGCGCTCGGGCTGGGAAGCGCGATCAGCCGCAGTGGGCTGACCCGCGCTCAGAGCGAGCGCACCTCGGCATCCGGCATGCGCTCCCGCATGATGGCGATCGCCTCGGGGTTGTCGTCGACGAGCACCGCGTCGCGGCCGAGAGCGGATGCCACGGCCCCGGTCGTGCCGCTGCCTGCGAACAGGTCCAGCACGCTGTCGCCGGGGCGGCTGGAGGCCTGCACGATGCGCCGCAGGATCCCCTCGGGCTTCTGGGTGGGATAGCCCGTCTTCTCGCGGCCCGTCGTCGGAACGATCGTGTGCCACCAGACGTCGGTGGGGAGCTTCCCGCGCGCCGCCTTCTCGGGGGTGACCAGGCCCGGTGCCATATAGGGCTCGCGGTCGACGGCGTCGGAGTCGAAGTGGTAGGCGCGCGGGTCCTTCACGTAGACCAGGATCGTGTCGTGCTTGGTGGGCCAGCGCCGCCGGGACTTGCCGCCATAGTCGTAGGCCCAGACGATCTCGTTGAGGAAGCAGTCGCGCCCGAAGACCGCATCGAGCATGACCTTCGCGTAGTGCGCCTCCCGGTAGTCCAGGTGCAGGTAGAGGGTGCCGTCGCCGGCGAGCAGCCGCCAGGCCTCCTCGAGCCGAGGGATGAGGAACGCGCCGTAGTCGTCGAAACGATCGTCGTAGGCGCGCAGCATCCCGCGGACGCGCTCGTAGGCGTGACCGTGGAAGCCATGACGGATCTCCGCCTGGGTCCCGGGTTCCGCGAGGGCACGCCGCGCGGTCACGACCTGGCGCTCCTGCGCCCGGCCGGTGTTGAAGGGAGGGTCGAGGTAGACGAGGGTGAAGGATCCGGACTCCAGCGTCGCGGCCACCGCGAGGTTGTCGCCCTCGATGATCGTGACGTTCCCGGGAACGGTCCTCGAACCCGAGCCGGTCCCTGAGCGGGGCCTACGCGCCTCGGAGGCTTCAGGCAACGCGGAGCGGTGGCTGGAGGGAGGCGTGGGGATCGAAGGGCCGGCAGCCCCATCCCCGCGCGCGCTCACGGCACCCGGTGCAGCCACTGCTCTGTGGAGAACTTGGACGCCACGAGCGCCTCGGCCTCGGCGTACTCCTCGGCGGTGATCGCGCCGTCCACGGCACCCGTGAGCGCGCGGAAGGTCCCGATGAACCGCTCGATGATCTCGGCGCGGCTGAGCCCGGTCTGACGGCGGAGCGGATCGACGCGCTTGGCCGCGGATGCCGTGCCCTTGTCGCTGAGCTTCTCGCGGCCGATCCGCAGCACCTCGGTCATCATCTGGCCGTCCAGGTCGTAGGCGAGCGTCGCGTGGTGGAGCACTCCGCCGTTCGCGAGACGCTTCTGCGCGGCCCCGCCGATCTTGCCGAGCGGGCTCGTGATGTCGTTGAGCGGCTGGTAGGTCGCATCCACCCCGATCGCGCGCAGCGCCTGCAGCACCCAGTCGTCGAGGTACGCGTAGGAGTCGGCGAAGGTCATCCCCTGCACGAGGGATGCCGGGGCGTACAGCGAGTAGGTCACGATCTGCCCGGCACCCATCATCATCGCCCCGCCGCCGGAGATGCGGCGCACCACGTCGAAGCCGTGCCGCGCGGCCCCTTCGGGGTCGACCTCGTTGCGATAGGACTGGAACGAGCCGATCACGACCGCCGATTCCTCCCATTCCCACAGGCGCAGGGTGGGTCGGCGACGGCCATCGCCGACGCGGGTCGTGAGCACCTCGTCGAGCGCCAGGTGCAGCCGCGGCGCGAGGGCCCTCTCGTGCACCATCTCCCAGTCCAGGTCGCGCCAGCCCGGGGCGGTGACAAGAGCGCGGCGCACGGCCGTGCCGACGCCCTCCGGCGTGAGACCGAGCAGTTGGACGTCGTCCGGCAGCGCGGCACGGATCGCGGCCGCGATGGCCGCGGCATCCGTCCCGGCCGGGAGCCCTTCGACGGCGCGGTCGATGTCCTCGAGCGCCGAGTCCGGCTCGAGGAAGAAGTCGCCGGAGAGGCGGAAGTCCGCGATGACCCCATCTGTCACCGCGAAGTCGACGACGACGAGCTTGCCGCCCGGAACCTTGTATTCACCGTGCACGCCCCCAGCCTATGCGGAGGCTCTGCACCCGGACCCTTCGACAGGCTCAGGGACCGGACAGGGATGTGCGGGGGCCGATCAGGCGGAGAAGCGCTTGTCGAGCCAGGCGAGCAGGTCGGCGCGGACCTCGTCCTGCTGCAGCTCGTTGAAGATCTCGTGGCGGGCATCCGGGTATACGAGCGTCGTCACGTCGGTGAAGCCCGAGCGAGTGCGGTAGGCGTCGGCCAGCTTGTGCACGCTCTGCGGTCCGCCTACCGGGTCGTCCCGGCCGACCATGAGCAAGGTCGGGATGTCTCGACCCGGGTTCTTCGCCGGGCGGCCGTACAGCTTCGCCGCTTCGACCGGCCCGAAGAGCTTCAGCAGGGGGACGCCCGTGGTGAGCGGGTCCTGCTCGAAGGCCTCCCACACCGCGGGGTCGCGCGAGAGCCACTCGTAGCCGGTGGCATCCGGTCCCTTCCACCGCGCGTTCAGCGGCGCGGCGTTGAGCGTGAACGGCGTGCGCAGTGCCGAGCCGCTCAGCACGAGCGCGTCGTAGGCATCCGGATGCTCGTCGACCAGCATCTGCGCGAGGAAGGATCCCCAGGAGTGGCCGAGCAGGATCAGCGGAAGGTCGGGATGCTCGTCGCGAATGATCCCGGTCAGTTGGAACACCGCATCCCTCGCGGCTTTGACGCCGCCTGTGCCGAGCCTGCCGAGCTTCTCGGGTCCGTCATGCTGGCGAAGGCCCGTGCGGCCGTGCCCGCGGTGATCGTCGGCGTAGACGGTGTAGCCCGCCGTGTTGAGCGCCGCGATGAGCGCGGTGTAGCGGCCCGCGTGCTCGCCCACCCCGTGCAGGAGCTGTACCACGGCGTGCGGCTTCGCTGCGGGATGGACGTCGTAGACGATGGTGATGCCATGCGCGTCGGTGAACTCTGCGGTGTGCGTCATGCCACGAGTCTACGGAGTGATCGGTGATGCGCCCGAAGAACAAAGTAGATAGGCTATCTACCGATGTCTGCTCAGGATGACTCCCTCGCCCGCACCGCCTCCGAACTGCGCCTTGCGACGTTTCGCCTCGCCCGGCACTTGCGTCGACACCGCGCTGTGAACGGGATGACGGACGCCCAGCTGGCCGTGCTCGGACACCTTCGCTTCAGCGGAAGCCTCTCGATCAGCGCGCTCGCAGAGCGTGAGTGCGTCGCGTCGCCCACCATGACGAGTACGGTCAATGGGCTCGCTCAGCAGGGCTATGTGCTCCGCGTGCCGGATCCTGACGATCTGCGTCGCGTGATCATCGAACTGACCGCCGATGGTGAGCGGGTTGCTCTGGAGACCGTGCGCAAGCGCGACGCCGCCCTGGCCAGCGACCTCGCCGAACTCGGACTCACCGAAGAAGAACTGGCGACGCTGCACGCGGCGAGCGCCCTGCTGAGGAGGGTGACCGATCGATGAGCGCGATGTTCCGCTCCTTCGCCACCGTCAACTACCGGATCTGGTTCATCGGTGCCCTGGTCTCGAACGTCGGCGGGTGGATGCAAGCGACCGCGCAGGACTGGGTGGTGCTCACCGAGCTGACCAATCATGATGCCACCGCCGTCGGCGTCACCATGGCGTTGCAGTTCGGTCCGCCCCTCGTTCTGGTCAGCGTCGCCGGATGGGTCGCCGACCGCTTCGATCGCCGGAACGTCCTGATCGCGACGCAGGTCACTCTGATGCTGCTGGCTATCGGCGTGGCGGTGCTGTTGCTCACGGGAGTGATGACGCTGCCCTTGATGTTCGTTTTCGCCCTGGCATTCGGCGTGACCAACGCCATCGACGCGCCCGCGCGCCAGGCGTTCGTCTCGGACATGGTCTCGCGCGAGGACACGCCGAACGCTGTCGCGCTGAACTCGGCATCCTTCAACCTCGCCCGCCTGGTCGGACCGGCAGCGGGCGGCGGGCTCATCGTGCTGGTCGGCTCCGGATGGGTCTTCGTCCTCAACGCGGCGACCTTCCTGGCGATGATCGTGGCGCTGCTGCTGATCCGGCGCAGCGAACTGCAGCCGAGCGTCGCCGGAACCCGCCGCGGCGGGCTCGCGGAGGGATTCCGCTACGTCGGCAGGCGCAGTGACCTCATCACGATCTTCGTCATGGTCTTCCTCATCAGCGCATTCGGGATGAACTTCCCGATCTACGCCTCGACCATGGCGATCGAGTTCGGCCGGGGTGCCGACGGCTACGGGTTGCTGAGCTCAGTGCTCGCCATCGGGTCGCTCGCCGGGGCCCTGCTCGCCGCCCGGCGTGCCCGTGCGCGGACGCGAGTGATCATCCTGGCTGCGGGGGGCTTCAGCGTGGCGGCTATCGTCGCCTCGGTCATGCCGGTCTACTGGTCCTTCGCCATCGCCCTCATCTTCGTCGGTTTTGCGGTCGTCACGCTGCTGACCACCGCCAACGCCTACGTGCAGACCACGACCGAGCCCGCGCTGCGCGGTCGGGTGCTCGCGGTGTACATGGCGGTCATCATGGGAGCCACCCCGATCGGGGCTCCCATCGCCGGGTGGATCGTCGACGCGGTGAACCCGCGCGCGGCGCTCCTGTTCGGCGGCGTGATGGCGTTCGTCGCCTTCCTGATCGGCTCGATCTGGACGATTCGTTCCGGGCGCGTGCACCGCCGGGCGAATGCACGGTTCCTGCTGACGGTCGACGAGACGCTGCCCATCTCCGTGATCCGAGAGACCGATGCCGCGGTCGTCGGCGATGTCACGACGATCACCACGCCCCTGCGGCTGCCGAAGAAGTTCGGTCGGCGCTGAGCGTGCCTGCCTGCGGGCGTCCCGGCTTCCTGATCAGTCCTGCAGGGCGAGCCGCAACTGCTCGAGGGCCAGATCTATCTCCTCGGGCGTGATGACCAGGGGCGGGGCGATCCGGACGGTCTGACCGTGCGTGTCCTTCACGAGCACGCCGCGGGCCATCAGGCGCTCGGCGATCTCGCGGCCGGTAGCGATGGCGGGATCGATGTCGACGCCGGCCCAGAGCCCGGCCGAGCGATAGGTCGTCACGCCCTGACCGACGAGCGCGTCCAGTCCCCGGGCGAGGTGCGCGCCCAGGGTGCGGGATCGCTCCTGGAACTCGCCCGTGGCGAGCATCTCGATCACGCGCAGCCCGACGGCGGCGGCCAGGGGATTGCCGCCGAAGGTCGAACCGTGCTCGCCGGGCCGGATGACGCCCAGCACATCGCGGTCGCCTACGACCGCCGAGACGGGGAGGATCCCGCCGCCGAGCGCCTTGCCCAGCAGGTAGAGGTCGGGCACGACCCCCTCCCGGTCGCAGGCGAAGGTCTCGCCCACGCGGCCGAGCCCCGACTGGATCTCGTCGGCGATGAAGAGCACGCGGTTCTCGTCGCAGATCTCGCGGATCCGGCACAGATACCCCTCCGGCGGGATGATGCCGCCGCCCTCGCCCTGGATCGGCTCGATGAGCACCGCCGCCGTGTGCGAGGTGATCGCGGCCGCCACGGCATCCGCATCCCCGAAGGGCACGACGTCGAATCCCGGCGTGAAGGGGCCGAACCCCGCGCGCGCGATCTCGTCGTCGCTGAAGCCGACGATCGTGGTCGTGCGGCCGTGGAAGTTGCCGCCGGCCACGACGATGCGCGCGGCACCCTCGGGAATGCCCTTGACCCGGTAACCCCAGGCGCGGGCGACCTTGATCCCGGTCTCCACCGCCTCGGCACCCGTGTTCATCGGCAGCACGAGCTCCTTGCCGCACAGGCTCGCAAGGGCCGCAGCGAAGGGCTCCAGCCGGTCGTTGCGGAAGGCGCGGCTGGTCAGCGTGATGCGGCCAAGCTGCTCGCCGACCGCCTCGAGAAGCGCCGGATGCCGGTGCCCGAAGTTCACCGCCGAGTAGGCCGCGAGCAGATCCAGATAGCGCTTGCCGTCGACGTCCTCGACCCAGACGCCCTCGCCGCGCGCGATCGTGACCGGCAGCGGGTGGTAGTTCTCGGCGACGTGAGGCTCGGCGGCGCTCATCGCCGGCCTCGCAGCTCCAGCGTGCAGCACTTGATCCCGCCGCCGCCGAGCAGCAGCTCGGAGAGGTCGACGGTGATCGGGTTGTAGCCGC
>CAZHML010000057.1:0-13434 GCA_964533745.1 uncultured Microbacterium sp. | reverse complement strand
TCAGTGCCGTGGCCGGGCGCGACATCGAAGTAGCTGTGGGCGACGAGCAGGTGCGACTTGGCACGCTGGCCGTCACGGGCGACCCACTGCAGGTCGAGTCCCAGCTCGGTGGTCCTCTGCTTCGCGGTCATCATGGAGAGCTTCTCCTCGGCGAACAGGCCCGCCTCGATCCGCATCGCCAGCTCGACCTCCTCGGCGGCGTTGAGGAGTGCGACCTTGCCGATCTGCTTGAGGTAGTCCTTGACCGGGTCGGCCGTGGCACCCGTGATCTGGGTCGAGTAGACCGGCACGTCGTCCTCGTCGTCCGAGCGCAGCACGATGGCCCCGGTGGGCAGCGGCTCGGCGAAGGCCGCCGCGATCTCCTCGTCGTCGAGGTCTTCGAGCTCGACGTCTTCGGGTTCGATAACGGCGAGGGCCTCGACATCGTCCTCAGGCTGCGGGGCTGGATCTTTCGCCGCGGTCTCGTCAGCGGCTTTGGCGGAGGCCCTAGCGGGGGCCTTGACCGCGGCGGACTTCGCGGGGGCCTTCGTGATCGCCGGGGCGGCATCCTTCTGGGCGGAAGTCTTGGTCGCAGGAGCTTTGGCGGCGGGCTTGGCCGGGGTTTTCGTCGCGGGCGCCTCTGCCGAGGCGGCCTTGGCGGCGGTGGTCTTCGCCGCGGCCGCCTTCGCGGGAGCCTTCGCCGCCGTGGTCTTGGCTGCGGGCTTGGCCGGAGCCTTGGCCGCAGGTGCCGTCTTCGCCGCGGGCGCTGCCTTGGCTGGTGCCTTGGCCGCGGGCGCTGCCTTGGCTGGTGCCTTGGCCGCGGCGGTCGCCTTGGCGGCCACCGCCTTCGCGGGGGTGCCCGCCTTCGCGGCAACAGGAGCCTTGGCGGCCTTATCGGGCGTGGAAGCAGCCTTCGTGGCGGGGGTCTTCGTCCGGGTGGTTTTGCTCGTGGCAGCGGTCACGGGGGGCCTTTCACGAGAGCGGAGGGCTCTCGGAGATTTCGGACACTAGTAAGACCCTTGTCAAATCAGCGAGGTGGAGCCGGACTCTTGACAATGGGTCGGTGAACTATTATGACACACCCTCGGCGGCCGGCGGCGTTCACTCAGGATCCCTCGGCGCGCCTCACCCCTGCGAGGGCCGCGGCTCATCCTCGCCCGGATGCCGCGTCGCCAGGTAGCGCTCGAGCTCAGCGGCGAGCTCGTCCGCACTGGGAAGGTTGCGTTCCGTGAACGGCGCGTCGCCGAAGCCGTGCTCGGCATCCGGCGCGGCGTAGCCCGCCATATACGCGTCGTAGCGCTCCTCGAGCGAGTGCAGCATCTGACCGAGCTCGTCGTTGCGCGCGACCTGATCGTTCACGCGCTCGAGGTACTCCGCGCTCTCGGCGCGCACGGCATCCATCGACAGCACGAGTCCGGTGGCGTTCATCAGGCGATCCGATGCCGTCAGCACGGCGTCCGGATAGCTCGTCTCGGCGAGGTAGTGCGGCACGAGCAGCACGAAGCTCACCACTCGATCGCCGCGCTCGGCGAGGCGGAACTCCAGCAGGTGTCCGCCCGTCGAGGGCACCTGGGTACGCGGCTTCCAGACCGAGTGCGCAGCAGTGAGGTCTGCGCGATTGCCGCTCACCGTGGTGCCGAGCGGCCTTGTGTGAGGCACGGGCATGGCGATCGAGTGCACCCAGCTCACGCCGGACACCTCCCACTGCGCGGTGAGCTCGAGGACCGCGCGCACGAAGGCGTTCCATGCGAAGTCGGGCTCATACCCGGCCAGCAGCAGGAAGGGCTGACCGATCGCGTCGTGCGCGAGCGAGAGCTCGAGCCGCGGTGGCTCGAAGGCGGTGAGGTGGTCCTGATCGAAGTGGATGATCGGGCGACGTGCCCGGTAGTCCAGCAGCACGTCGTTGTCGAAGACGATCACGGGCTGCGGATCCGTCGTCTCGCGCAGGTGATCGATCAGACCCGAGACGGCGGATCCGGCATCCGTGAAGCCGGTGAGCAGCACAACCAGGGGCAGCCCCCGCGGCACGGAGGGCGCATTCACGACCCGCTCGTAGACCTCGGCAGAACTGGGCATGCCTCCATGCTACGAGTCACCGGGGGTGCGCGTCCCTCTGCGTCCTCGCTCTGAGCGAACAGTGGCTCGTCTTCGCGAGCGGCGGGACGAAACCTAGGATGGAGCCATGCCCTTTCCCGCCCTGAGCAGAGCTGACGACCCCCTGACCGAGAGCGGTGCCGATGCCGTCGTGCTCGTCGTCCCCGACATCGAGAACTTCCCGGACGCGATCGGGCACTTCCCCGGGCTCGCCGAGGCGGCGAAAGCCATCGGTTTCAGCGGCGGTACCGGCGGCTACGCGCGCGTGCACGCACCGGATGTCGCAGCGATCCCCCTCGCTCTCGCGGGCGCCTCGCCCACAGCCGCCACGGTGCGAAACGCCGTCGGCGCGGCGCTGCGATCTCTGACCGGCTTCCAGACCGTCGCGGTCGCCCTTGCCCCTGGGCTCGAGGACTTCGGTGCGGCCGCAGCCGAGGGTGCGGCACTCGGCGGCTACCGCTTCGCGGGCTACCGCCGCGAGCCTGGCAAGACCCGTGCGGCATCCGTCATCCTTCCCGCCGGGGCCGTGACCGAGGAGCAGCTCGAGCACGCCCGAGTGGTCGGCGATGCCGTCGCGCTGGTGAAGGATCTCGTCGCCACCCCCGCCGAGTGGCTGAGCCCCGCCGACCTCGCCGCTCGCGCGCAGGAGTGCGTTGCGGGGCTGGATGTGAAGGTGACAGTGCTCGACGAGAAGGCCCTCGCCGAAGAGGGCTACGGCGGCATCCTCGGCGTCGGCCAGGGCTCGGACCGCCCGCCTCGGCTGGTGCGCCTGGACTACGCCCCCGCAAGATCTGCCCGGCACATCGCCCTGGTCGGCAAGGGCATCACCTTCGACACCGGCGGCCTGTCGCTCAAGCCCGCGAACAGCATGGTCGGGATGAAGTACGACATGTGCGGCGCGGCCACGAGCCTCGCGGTCCTGCGCGCCGTCGCGACCCTGCGGCTTCCGGTGCGCGTCACCGCCTGGCTGTGCCTGGCCGACAACATGCCCTCCGGTCGCGCCACGCGCCCGGGCGATGTGCTGCGGCTCCTGGACGGCACGACCGTAGAGGTGCTGAACACGGATGCCGAGGGCCGCCTCGTGCTCGGCGACGGCCTGGTCGCGGCGAGCCGCGAGCACCCCGACGTCATCATCGACATCGCCACTCTCACCGGCGCGATCAGCGTCGCACTCGGCACCCGCCACGTCGGCGTGATGGGCGAGGACGAGGCAGTGGCCGAGTTCCTCGCCGCGGCCGCCTCCGCCGACGAACCGGCCTGGCAGCTTCCGCTGCCCGAGCACATGGTCGAGGAGCTGGAATCCCCCATCGCCGACCTCGTCAACGCCAAGATCGGCGATCCTGCCGGCGGATCGCTGCTCGCGGGCCTGTTCCTGCGCCACTTCGTCGGGCGCACCGGTGAGGGCGAGGATGCAGGACGTATCCCCTGGGTGCATCTGGACATCGCAGGCGTCGGCAACCACAAGGGCTCCCCCTACGGCTTCACCGACAAAGGCCCCACCGGCGCGACGGTACGCTCACTGATCCGCTTCGCCGAAGCATCCAGCAAGGAGACATGATGACTACGCACGAGTTCGACCTGGTGATCCTCGGCGGCGGAAGCGGAGGCTACGCCGCAGCCCTGCGCGCAGCGGAGCTGGGCAAGACCGTCGCCCTGATCGAGAAGGACAAGGTCGGCGGCACCTGCCTGCACCGCGGCTGCATCCCGACCAAGGCCCTGCTGCACGCCGCCGAGGTCGCCGAGCACGTGCGCTCGGCGAAGGAGGTCGGGATCGCCGCGACCCTCGACGCTATCGACCCCGCGGGCGTGCGCGGCTACCGCGAGGGCATCGTCGCGAAGAAGTTCAAAGGCCTGGAGGGCCTCATCAAGGCGCGCGGGATCACCGTCGTCGCGGGCGAAGGCCGCCTCGAGAAGGACCGGCGGGTCGTCGTGGGCAAGGATGCCTACGTCGGCAAGGACGTCGTGCTGGCCACTGGCTCCTACAGCCGCACGATCCCCGGGATCGAGATAGGCGGCCGGTTCCTGTCCAGCGAGGAGGCCCTGGCGCTCGAGGTCATCCCCGAGCGCGTGCTGATCCTCGGCGGCGGCGTGATCGGCGTCGAGTTCGCGAGCGTCTGGCGCTCCTTCGGCGCGGAGGTCACGATCATCGAGGCGCTGCCGAACCTCGTGCCGAACGAGGATCTCGCGCTGCGCAAGGGACTCGAACGCGCCTTCCGCCGCCGCGGGATCGCCTATTCGCTGGGCACTCCGCTGCGCGAGGCGACGCAGGACAAGAAGAGCGTCACCGTCACCCTCGAAGACGGCGCGGTGCACAGCGCCGACTACCTGCTCGTCGCGGTCGGGCGGGGACCTGCCACGGCGGGCCTCGGTTTCGAGGAGGCAGGGATCGCGATGGAACGCGGCTTCGTGACCGTGGATGCGGACCTGCGCACCCCGGTCCCCGGCGTCTGGGCCGTGGGCGACATCGTACCGGGGCTTCAGCTCGCGCATCGCGGGTTCCTGCAGGGCATCGCCGTGGCCGAGCGGATCGCGGGCCTTGATCCGGTGGTCGTGCCGGAGAGCCAGATCCCGCGCGTGACCTATTGCAGCCCCGAGGTCGCCTCGGTCGGCGTCACCGAGGAGGCCGCGATCGCCGAGCACGGCGCGGAGCACGTGGTCGCCTACGAGTACAACCTGGCCGGCAACGGGAAGAGCGAGATCATCGGAACCGGGGGCCTGGTCAAGGTCGTGCGGCGCAAGGACGGACCCGTGCTGGGCGTGCACCTGCTCGGCGACCGGGTCGGCGAACTCATCACCGAGGGACAGCTCGCGGTGGCCTGGGAGGCCCATCCCGAAGACATCGCACCGCTCATCCACGCCCACCCGACGCAGAGCGAAGCGCTCGGCGAGGCGTTCCTCGCGCTGGCGGGCAAACCCCTGCATGCGCTATGAGTGCACCCCCTCCCGGGGGTCACTAAGCTGAAGAGGTCATACGCTTCCAGAAGGAGATCCTGACATGAGCACACCTGTGGTCCTGCCCGCCCTCGGCGAGAGCGTCACCGAGGGTACGGTCACCCGCTGGCTCAAGCAGGTCGGTGAGACGATCCAGGCCGATGAGGGCCTTCTGGAGATCTCCACCGACAAGGTGGACACCGAGATCCCCTCGCCCGTCTCGGGCGTCATCGAGGAGATCCTGGTCGCAGAAGACGAGACCGTCGAGGTCGGCGCGATCCTCGCCCGTATCGGCGACGGCAGCAGCAGCGGGAATGCGGCGGTCGCTGAGCCCGTCGAAGCGCCCGCACCCGAAGCGGTCGCTGAGCCTGTCGAAGCGCCTGCCGCGCCCGAGCCGGTTGCTGAGGCCGTCGACGCACCCGCTGCGCCGTCGTCCGCTGGCGATGCCGCCGAGATCCGCCTTCCCGAGCTCGGCGAGAGCGTCACCGAGGGGACCGTGACCCGCTGGCTCAAGGCGGTCGGCGACGAGGTCGCCGTCGATGAGCCGCTGCTGGAGATCTCCACCGACAAGGTGGACACCGAGATTCCCTCGCCCGTCGCCGGCATCCTCCAGGAGATCCTGGTCGGCGAGGACGAGACGGTCGCCGTGGGTGCCGTGCTCGCGCGGGTGAGCGGCGGCGGGGCCCCCGCCGCGACTTCCGCTCCCGTCGTGGAGCCTGCCGCCGCGCCGGTCGCTCAGCCGGTCGAAGCCCCCGCTCCGGTTGCCGAGCCTGTCGAAACGCCGGCCGCAGCATCGCCGGCACCAGCGGCCGCCCCGAAACTCGTGCTGCCGACCGAGAGCGACAACCTCTACGTCACCCCGCTCGTACGACGCCTGGCCACCCAGCAGGGCGTCGACCTCACCCGCGTGACCGGTTCGGGTGTGGGCGGCCGGATCCGCAAGGAGGATGTGCTGCAGGCCGCCGCAGCCGCCAAGGCGGCGATCGCGAGCACGCCCGCACCGGCATCCCCCGCCCTTGAGGTCTCGCCGCTGCGCGGAACCACCCAGCCGATGTCGCGGCTGCGCAAGGTCCTCGCCGAGCGCGCGGTCGCTTCGATGCAGCAGACCGCGCAGCTGACCACGGTGGTCGAGGTGGATGTCACCCGGCTCTCGGAGTACCGCGACTCGGTCAAGGCGCAGTTCCAGCAGGCAACCGGCGACAAGCTCTCCTTCCTGCCCTTCTTCGCCCTCGCTGCGGCCGAGGCCCTGCGCGCCTACCCGGTGATCAACGCGACCGTCGACGGCGACCAGATCGTCTACCCGGCCAGCGAGAACCTCTCCATCGCGGTGGACACCGAGCGGGGTCTGCTCACCCCCGTCGTGCGCGACGCGGCGACCAAGAACATCGCTCAGCTCGCCCGTGAGATCGCCGACCTCGCCGCACGCACGCGCGAGAACAAGCTCAAGCCCGATGAGCTCTCCGGCGGCACCTTCACGCTGACCAACACCGGGTCGCGCGGAGCGCTGTTCGACACGCCGGTCGTGTTCCTCCCGCAGTCGGCGATCCTCGGCACCGGCGTCGTGGTCAAGCGTCCCGGTGTGGTCCCGGTCGACGGGGTGGACGCCTTCGGCGTGCGCTCCTACGTGTACCTCGCGCTGTCCTACGACCACCGCGTGATCGACGGTGCGGATGCCGCACGCTTCCTCAGCGCGGTCAAGTCGCGTCTCGAGGCCGCAGCCTTCGCGGGCGACCTCGGGATCTGAGTTTCGGCAAGGATGTCACGACCTACCGAGGTCGTAGACGTCCCGGATGAGCCACCGCTCGTCGTGTCGGACGAGCACGATCATCTGCTCTCCACCCTGCTCGCGCGCCACGCGCAGCACAGCGATATCGCCGAAGTCATCCACGAGCGACACCTCAGAACTCGCCTCGACGAGGCCGGTCAGCACGGCCGCATCGATATCGGCCGAGGCGAGGAACACGGCCGCGCAGCCGGCGTCGCCCGCGATGAGGCATCCACGAGCGAGCGCAACCAGGTTCGTGAAGGCGACCTCGGGCTCCTCCGGTTCGGCGATCTGATCTGGCACCCCTTCTGGCGGCGCGGGTACCGGGGTGAACGGCACCGGATCAGAACCCGTCGATGACGACGTCAGCGCCGACCCGGGAGCGGAGTCTCCTGCGTTCGCAGGCCAGAGGATCCCGCCCAGAAGGACCACACCCGCTGCCCCTGCGGCCACGAGCAGGCGACGCGGCCTGCGTGCCGGCATCCCGTCATGCTCTCTGCCCCTCGAATGCCGCCGGGGCAACAGCAGACGCATCCGATCAAGCCGATCGCGCAGCCGTTCGGGGAGAGCCATCCCCTCCGACTCGGACCGCCGACGCCCCGCTCGTTCCTCCCACCGGTCTTCGTTCCGGCCCTGCCGCGTGACGCTGCGCGCACGTTCGCGTCGCGGCTCCCGCCCGTCCCCGCGAAGCGACCCGCGCCAGTCATCGCGTCCATCGTCCCGCGAGTCCCCGCGAAACGGCTCTCGCCGGTCATCGCGCCCGAGCGCCTCGCCCCGCCCCTCGCCCCGCGGATCGCGCAGCCGCGGGATCGAGCGCACCAGAGCAGGAGCGAGCACATCGACGCGCAGCGGCTGCGGGGCCGCGCTCTCCAGGAACTCGCCTTCCCACCGCTCCGCCTCGCGGACGAGCGCGCGCGGGCGCTCTGCGGCGTCCGTCACCTGAGCGAGGAGTCGCGCGAGACGGCGATCCGGAACCGCTCCGGCGAGGTCAGCGAAGAGCATCCGCGCGCTCTCGCCCGCCTCCCTGCCCTCGCCGGGCACGAAGACCGGCCGCGCGTCGTGCGTGAGCCACCAGGTGCCCCGGATCTGGCCGAGCGCCTCTCCGAGCTCAGCCAGACCCCGCAGCACGCTGATGACGAGGGTGCAGACCTCACCGCTGCTCAGGGCATCTTCCGAGGCTCGGCGGCGGGCGAGCAGCGCCTCTACCTCGAGCGTGCACCATGGCAAGAGCGCGTGGAAGCCCGAGTCGAGCAAGGCGACGTCGCCGGGCGCGGCCACGTGCACCGCGCCGGCATGCGCCCACCCCTCCCAGCCCTCCAGGTCGACGAGGGGAACGGCGACGACGTTCTCACCTCGGTCGGCGACAAGGGTGCCGCGAAACGGCCCCTCGCCATCGGGCAGAGCACGGACCGCGCGGTGCACGCGGGTCCAGGACGGTTCAGAGGATGCCATCCGCCCATCCCAGCGCAGTTCTCCCCTTCACGGGCACTCCGACCCCCTCCGTTGAACAACTCGTACCCGATCTCGAGCCGTGCAGAGCAAGTCGAAGGCGACAGCCGCGCGACTCGGTATCCTTGCTGTATGGCAAAGCGCGTACGCGACCCCGAGAAGCCACCCGGCTTCTTCTCCAAGCTCCGTTCCCTGCATCGCTTCACCCGTGAGGTCTATCCCTGGCTGGGGTGGATGCAGATCGCCTTCCTGCTGCTCGGCATCGGGGTCGGGGTCGTCATCGCGTACCTCACGGCGGAGGGTCTGCCCGGGTGGTGGAGCCTGGTGCTGTGGGGGATCACGGGCCTGTTCATGGGGATCCTCGCGTCGATGATCCTGATGACGCGGCTCTCGAGCAAGGTCATGTACCAGAAGCTCGACGGGATGCCGGGGGCAGCCGGTCACATCCTGTCCACCTCGCTCGGGCGACGCTGGCAGGCATCCGATATGCCCGTGGGGATCAACCCGAAGACCCAGGAGGCCGTCTACCGCGCGATCGGGCGCGGCGGCATCGTGATCGTCGGCGAGGGTGCGCGCGGACGCCTCACCCGTCTCATCAAGGAAGAGCGCTCGAAGGCGCAGCGCGTCGCCCATGGCGTACCGCTGAACATCTTCTATGTCGGTCACGGCGAAGATGAGGTTCCGCTCTCGAAGCTGTCGAAGACCATCAAGAAGCTGCCGAAGTCGATCAACAAGGCAACGATGCGCGCGGTGGTCCGCAGGCTCGACTCCGTCTCGCAGTCGCTGGCCTCGCTCCCGATTCCCAAGGGCATCGACCCCGCCAAGGTCCGCGCACCCCGCCCGCGCTGATCGGGCGGACCGAGAAGGGCGAGCCCGTGCGCGAGGAGGCAGCCGCAGGCGGCGGCGATCCTGGCGCACCGCCGCGCGAGATCCTGCGCCTGCCCGCCTTCGCCTTCTTCTGGAGTGCCGCGACGATCCGCGCCTTCGGGGCCGCGATCGCGGGGATCGCCTTTCAGGTGCTCATCGTCGTGGTCCTCGGCGCGACACCGATTCAGATCAGCATCCTGAGCGCGCTCAGCGTCGTGCCGTATCTCTTTCTCGGCTTTCTCATCGGTGCGCTGATGGATCGCTGGCGTCGCCAGCGGACCCTCGTGCTCACCAGCATCGGGCGGGCTATCGCCTTCGCCTCGATCCCGGTGCTCATCCTCACCGGAACTCTCACCTTCTGGTCGCTCGCCGCCGTGATCCTGATCATCGGCGTGCTCACGCTGTTCGCCGACTCCGCGGCGCAGCCGCTGCTGCCGCGCATCGCCCCTCGCAGCTCGCTCGTGCAGGCGAACGCACGGCTCGGTCAGAGCCAGACCGTCGCCGAGACAGCGGGACCGGCGCTCGGCGGGGCGCTGCTGAATCTCCTCGGCGCTCCCCTGCTCTTCGTCTTCGAGTCAGTGATCAACGCCATCGCGGCTCTGCTCCAGTCGCGGATCAAGGTCGTCGAGCCGAAGCCGGAGCCGCGCGCGCCCGGTCGTCATGTGGGGCACGAGATCGCCGAGGGGATGCGGTACACCTACCGGCATCGAACGCTGCGTCCGCTCGCGCTCTCGGTGCACACCTGGTTCCTCGCCAACAGCATCGTGGTGACCGTGTTCGCCGTCTTCGTCCTGCGCGAGCTGGCCCTGCCCGCCTGGGCGTTCGGCGTCGCCCTGGCCATCGGTGGCGTGGGCGGCTTTCTCGGCGCGCTCATCGCCCCCGGGATCGGCGCACGGCTCGGGGCGGGGCGGGCGATCCTGCTCGGCCGGGCGCTCGTCGTCATCCCCTGGCTCGTTCTCGCCCTCGCGCCGCTCACCGCCGCGAGCGGGATCGGCGTCATCCTGACGATCGTCGCGGCGGCGCAGTTCCTCTATGGACTGTCGATGGGGATCGAGGATGCCAATGACATCTCCTACCGGCAGGCCGTGGCACCCGACGGCATCCAGGGCCGGATGAACTCGACGATCCGCACCGTGAATCGCATCGTGTTCTTCTTCGGAGCGCTTCTGGCCGGGGTCCTGATGACCCTCCTGGGCTTCCCTGCGACGCTGGGCATCGCGGCAGGCGTCTTCGTTGCGGCAGCTCTGATCGTCTTGTTCTCACCACTGCGCACGGCGCGGCACGAGGATGCCGCGGATCCCGTGTGATCAGACTCGCCCGCGCTGAGGCTCAGTCGGCGAGCGGCTTCTTCGGCAGTCTGCGCACGCGCGCACGCCGCCCGCGACGCTCGGGGATCATCGACCGCATCTCCTCGAGTTTGCCGAAGCACAGCAGGCGATCCTGGGCCTCCAGCACCACGTGCTTGCGCGGGTTCGGGATGACGTGCACCCCGCGGTGCAGCGTCAGCACCGTGATGTCGCGTTCCCAGAGCCCCGCCTCGCCGAGCGTCTTGCCGATGAGCTCTGCCCCGGCGTGCATCACGAGCTCTGCCACGCCATAGCCGGTCGAGACGGCCAGGCGCTGACGCACGTCGATGTCAGGGAAGGCCACCTGGTTGGCGATGTAGTCGATGATGGCACCCGCGACATCCAGTTTCGTGGCCCGCTCGATCCCTTGCAGCCCCGGCGAGGAGTTGACCTCCATCACCAGCGGCCCGTCCTCGCCCTCGAGCATGTCGACGCCGGCGACGCGCAGCCCCATGATCTGCGCCGAGCGGACCGCCGTCTGCGCATAGGCGGGATCGAGTTCGATCGCTTCGACGCTGCCGCCGCGATGCACGTTGGAACGGAACTCGTCGCCGGCGGCGACACGACGCATCGCGGCGACGACGCGGTCTCCGACGACGAGCGCCCGGATGTCCCGGCCCCGGCTCTCGGAGATGAACCTCTGGATGAGCACGTTCTGGTTCGTGGAGTGCAGCGTCTCGATGATGGCTTCTGCCACCTTGACCTGCGGGGCGAGGATGACCCCGATCCCCTGGGTGCCCTCCAGGAGCTTGATGACCACGGGTGCACCGCCCACGGCCTCGATCGCCGGGCGCACATCGGCGCGATTGCGCACGAAGGCCGTCGGCGGCATCGCGATGCTGTGGCGCGAGAGGATCTGGTTGGCCCGCAGCTTGTCGCGGGCGTTGCTGATGCCGTGCGCGGGGTTGGGCGTGTAGACGTCCATCTGCTCGAACTGACGCACGACCGCGGTGCCGAAGAAGGTGATCGAGCTGCCGATGCGCGGCAGGATCGCGTCGTAGTCGCTGATGCGCTTGCCCCGGTACTGCAGATCGGGCACGTCCGAGGTGAGATCGATCGCGAAGCGCAGGGTGTTCAGCACCTTGACGTCGTGCCCGCGGTGCTGAGCCGCTGCACGGAGGCGCTGGGTGGAATAGGCCTGCGGCGCACGGGAGAGAACGGCGAGTTTCACGAGACTTCCTGCCAAGATGAAGGAGTGGAACGAGACCCTAATCTAAGCACGCTGCTGGGCTGGCGTGAATGGGTCAGTGCCCCCCAAATGCGGATCCCCTGGGTGAAGGCAAAAATCGACACCGGCGCGCGCACCTCCTCGCTGCACGCCTTCGAGATTGAGGAGTTCGACCGCGACGGCGAGCCGTGGGTGAGATTCCTCGTGCGCCCCTGGCAGGCAAGCCTCGAAGACGTCACCGCGGTCGAGTCCCCGGTGCACGATCGGCGGCGTGTGCGCAGTTCCTCGGGGCACGTCGAGGACCGTCTCGTCATCGTGACCGCGCTCGTGATCGCCGGTCGCGAGATGACCACCGAGATCACGCTCACGAACCGGGACGAGATGGGCTTCCGGATGCTGATCGGTCGCGAGACGCTGCGGCAGGGCTTCGTCGTGGACCCTGCGCAGTCCTTCCTCGGCGGGCGTCCGCCCAAGGGCACGCGCCGCCGGAACAGCGGCAAGGCCTGAGCGGGCGCGGCCCGGCGAGCCTCACGCGCGGACGAGCACCGTCCCCGCGGCCTTGTCGTGCAGCCCGCGGTGGTCGGGATCCCATACGACGGCGGGGATCACGATCAGCAGCAGTGCTGTGCGCACGACCGGACGCCAGAGGCCCGTCCATCCGCCATCGACCCGCTGCAGTCGCATCCCGAGCACACGGTGCCCGGGGCTGCCGCCGATCGTCGGGATGAAGACGATCTGCATGGCGGCGAAGACGAGCATTGGCGCGAAGTGGAGAAGTCCCGCCTCGGCAGGCAGGGACCAGGGGTCGTAGCGGAAGAACGTCATCGCGATCACGGTCGCCGCCGCATAGTCCAGCACGAGGGCGATCACGCGCCGTCCGAGGTGGGCGATGCTGCCAGGACCGGATTCTGGCAGTCCCAGACGCTCTCCCGGATAGGGGGTCCCGGTTGCAGGCATGATCCCAGCCTAGCGATGGCGACGTAACACGCTCGAAACATCTTGGTTATGCCGGGGAAACGCCCCGCGTCTACCCTTCAGGAAGGCATCACGCCCACTCTCTCGATTCAGGAGCCCCGCATGTTCAGTGATTCTTCCGAAGCGCTCAAGTACATCAAGGACAATGACGTCGCCTTCGTGGACGTCCGCTTCACGGACCTCCCCGGTGTGCAGCAGCACTTCAACCTCCCGGCATCCGCCGTCGACGAGGCGTTCTTCACCGACGGGCAGCTCTTCGACGGCTCGTCGATCCGGGGCTTCGCGAACATCCACGAGTCGGACATGCAGCTGATCCCGGATGTCACGACCGCCTACATCGACCCCTTCCGCACCGAGAAGACGCTCATCATGGTCTTCGACATCTACAACCCCCGCACCGGCGAGATCTACTCGAAGGACCCGCGCCAGGTCGCCAAGAAGGCCGAGAAGTACCTCGCCTCCACCGGCATCGCCGACACCGCGTTCTTCGCCCCCGAGGCGGAGTTCTACGTCTTCGACGAGGTGCGCTACAAGGTCGCCGCCGGCCACAGCTTCTACAAGGTCGACTCCGATGAGGCCGCGTGGAACAGCGGCCGCAAGGAGGACGGCGGCAACCTCGGGAACAAGACCCCCTTCAAGGGCGGCTACTTCCCGGTCTCGCCCGTCGACAAGCAGGCAGACCTGCGCGATGACATCGTGCTGAAGCTCCTGGGGGCCGGCCTCGCGGTCGAGCGCTCGCACCACGAGGTGGGCACGGCCGGTCAGGCCGAGATCAACTATCGCTTCGACACCATGGTGCGCGCGGCCGACGACATCCTGAAGTTCAAGTACATCGTCAAGAACACCGCGCAGGAATGGGG
>CAZHML010000056.1:0-14318 GCA_964533745.1 uncultured Microbacterium sp. | reverse complement strand
CACACCGCGTTGGATGATGCGCAGCTGCACCGCGTCGTCGACCTCGATCTTCAGCAGCGACTCCTCCAGCGCCTCGACGGCACCGGAGACATCGCCCTTGATGATGAGGTTGAGCGTCTCGACCTTGCCCTCTTCGAGCGCCCGGGTGAAGTCCTCGAGCGAGATGCGCTTGCGAGCCTTGGCCAGCAGGGCGTTGCGCTCCACGGCCTCGCGCTTCTCGGCGATCTGGCGGGCGGTGCGATCCTCTTCAGTGACGATGAAGACATCGCCGGCGCGCGGGACCGAGTTCAGGCCCTGCACCTGCACCGGACGCGAAGGCGCTGCCTCATCGACCGGGTCGCCGTTCTCGTCGAGCATGGCGCGCACGCGCCCGTAAGCGGTGCCGGCCACGATCGCGTCGCCGACGCGCAGGGTTCCGGACTGGATGAGCACGGTCGCAACCGATCCCCGGCCCTTGTCGAGCTTCGCCTCGATGGCGACGCCGCGCGCGGACTTGTTCGGGTTGGCGGTCAGGTCCAGGCCCGCGTCGGCGACGAGCAGCACGGCATCCAGAAGCTCCCGGATGCCGATGCCCTCGCGCGCCGAGACGTCGACGAACATGACGTCGCCGCCGTACTCCTCGGCGACCAGGCCGTACTCGGTGAGCTGCTGGCGCACCTTGCCAGGGTTCGCCTCGGGCTTGTCGATCTTGTTGACCGCGACCACGATCGGCACGTTCGCCGCCTGTGCGTGGTTGAGCGCCTCGACCGTCTGCGGCATGATGCCGTCGTCGGCCGCGACCACGAGGATCGCGAGGTCGGTCACCTGCGCACCGCGGGCGCGCATGGCCGTGAAGGCCTCGTGACCCGGGGTGTCGATGAAGGTGATCGCACGCTCGATGCCCTCGTGCTCGGTCCAGACCTGGTAGGCACCGATGTGCTGGGTGATGCCGCCGGCCTCGCCCTCGATGACGTTGGTCTGACGGATCGCGTCGAGCAGGCGCGTCTTGCCGTGGTCGACGTGACCCATCACGGTGACGACCGGCGGTCGGATCTCGAGATCCGCCTCATCCTCGTCCTCCAGCTCCTTCTCGAGGTCGAGCCCGAAGCCCTCCAGGAGCTCCTTGTCCTCGTCCTCGGGAGAGACCATCTGGACCTTGTAGCCGAGCTCGGCACCGAGCACCTCGAAGGTGGCCTCGTCGAGCGACTCGGTGGCCGTGGCCATCTCACCGAGGTTGAACAGGATCGTCACGAGCGTGCCGGGCTGCACGGTGTAGCCGTGCAGCGCCTCGAGCTTGTCGGCGAAGTCGGCGATCGAAGCTCCGCGGCGCAGGCGAATGATCTCGCCGCTGCCCTTCTGGACGTTGACGCCGCCGACGACCGGGGCATCCCGCATCTCGAACTCTTGACGCTTCGCCCTGCGGGACTTGCGCTGCTTGGACTTGCCGCCGCCCTTGCCGAAGGCACCGGCCGTGCCGCCGCCGGGTCCGCGACCGCGACCGCCGCCCCCACCGGGACGACCGCCGACGCCGGGGCCACCACCAGGGGCACCGCCCGGACGCTGCGCGAAGCCGCCGGCACCGCCGCCGGGGCGAGGCCCGCTGCCGGGGCGCTGCTGGAAGGGCGCACCGGGGCGACCGCCCGCACCACGTCCAGCGCCACCACCGGCGCGCGCGGCACCCGGCGCGCCGGGGCGCGGTGCCTGCGGCCGGGGGATGTTGCCGGGCGAGGGGCGCTGGCCCATGCCCTGCGAGGAGGCGAAGGGGTTGTTGCCCGGGCGCGGGCCTGCGGGCCGCGTACCCATGCCCTGCGCCGACGAGAAGGGGTTGTTGCCCGGGCGCGGGGCACCGGGTGCCGGGGACGCCGTCGGCGCTGCGGCCGCAGGCTCGGCGGGCGGCTCCGGCGTCTGCTCGGGTGCCTGCGGAGCGGGCTCGGCCGGTGCCTCCTGCTTGGGCGCAGCTGGCTTCTTGGGCGCGGCAGCCTTCTTCTCAGCCGGCTTGGGCGCGGGCTTGAGCGAATCGTCCGCTTCGATCGCCGCGCGGAGCTTGCGCGCGACAGGCGGCTCGATCGTCGACGACGGGCTCTTGACGAACTCGCCGAGCTCTTTCAGCTTCGCGAGCGCGACCTTGCTGTCGACGCCGAGTTCCGCGGCGATCTCGTGTACGCGTGGTTTGGCAGCCACAATTCTCCTGTCTGGGTCGGTCCACCCAGGCAGGGCAGACCATTAGTCGAGGACGGGTCTCATTTCGAGCCGTTCACTTTGTTTCCATAGCCGTTCAGCCGTTTCTCGATGGTCTGCGTGTCCAGGGGCTTGGACACGCGGAGCGCTCGTGCGAATGCGCGACGCCGGAGCGCCGCATCCATGCATTCCCGGGCCGGATGCACCCACGCGCCCCGTCCCGGCAGACTCGCCCGCTCATCGATGACGAGGGAGGAACCTTCCGCGATCACCCTCAGCAGGGCGGATCGGGGGGCACGCGCGCGGCATCCGACGCACGTTCGTACGGGTTCCATCTTACCCCCTTCAGACCTCGGTCGTTGAGCGGCCGCAGATGAGACAAGACGCGGCGACGGGCCAACACGGCGTTTCGTCTCGCCTGCGGCTCGCTCAATGATCGGGTTCTTCGTCTTCCAGGATCGAATCCGGCTGGATGTCGATCTTCGCGCCGGTGAGCTTGGCGGCCAGCCGCGCGTTCTGGCCCTCTTTGCCGATGGCGAGTGAGAGCTGGTAGTCGGGCACGAGAGCCCGCACGGCCTTGATCGACTGGTCGAGCACGAAGCTCGAGGTCACCTTGGCCGGCGACAGGGCGTTGGCGACGAAAGTGGCGAGGTCGGGGTTGTAGTCGACGATGTCGATCTTCTCGCCCGCGAGCTCCTCGGTCACCGCCCGCACGCGGCGGCCGAGCTCGCCGATGCAGGCACCCTTGGCATTGATCGAGGGATCGTGGGCCACGACGGCGATCTTGGTGCGATGACCCGCCTCGCGGGCGAGCGAGACGATCTCGACCAGGCCGGTGGCGATCTCGGGAACCTCGAGGGCGAACAGCTTGCGCACGAGGCCGGGGTGGGTGCGCGAGACCGTGATCGAGGGGCCTTTGGCACCCTTGGCGACGCTCGTGACGTAGACGCGCAGACGGGTGCCGTGGGTGTACTCCTCGCCCGGCACCTGCTCCTCGGGGGGCAGGATCGCCTCGACCGGGCCGAGGTCGACGTGGATCATCCGGGGGTTCGGTCCCTGCTGAATGACCCCGGCGACGATATCGCCCTCTTTGCTGCGCAGCTCCCCCAGCACCGCGTCGTCGGCGACGTCGCGCAGGCGCTGGCTGATGACCTGCTTGGCGGCGAAGGCGCCGATACGCCCGAAGTCCTCGGGAGTGGCGTCCTCTTCGCCGATCACGGCACCCTCATCGTCGCGCACCGGCACGAAGATCGACAGGTGGCCGCTTTTACGGTCCAGTTCGGCGCGCGCGCCCTCGGGCATTTCGCCGGCGGGAGAGGTGTGCTTCGCGTAGGCGGTGAGGACCGCCTGCTCGATGATGCTCACGAGTTCGTCGAAGGGGATCCCCTTCTCCTTCTCGATCGTCTGCAGAAGCCTCAATTCGATATCCACGACACTCTCCTCTATTCAGCTCTCACCCGCACGCGGGTATCCGTACAACGCTACCGGATGCCGCATGGATTGCGGACTCCCTCGTCCTGCCCGGACTGCTGTGCGGTCCCACAGACTCACCAGCAGACCGCTCAGGTCGTGAAACCTTGGGACCAGGCGTGTCCGGTATCGACCCCTCAGGTTGAGCGATCCCACGGATTCACCGCTCTGACGCGCTAGAGGTGAAACTGCGGGACCGGGCGTCGCGTAGAGGCGATTCAGGATGGGTCAGCGAGGTCGCCGAAGCGGTTGATGGCGCGGATGAGGTGATGCAGCGACCCGATGTGGCGCTGCTCGGGGGTGAGGATCAGGCGTGGCAGATCCAGTTGATCGTGGTCGGCGCGCTCCTGGGCGAGGGGTTCGGTGCGGGCGATGAGACCACCGGCGACGACTCCGGCGAAGCGCTCGTTGAGGGCGTCGAGTTCGGCATCCGTCGGGCCCTTTCGCATCCGGAGCACGAGCTGTTCGTGCGCCCAGCGGAGCGAGTCGTAGTTGCGCCAGAAGCCGACGATCTCCTCGATCGCCTCATCGACCGAGTCGGTCACCAGCACGCGCTCGAAGTCGTCCGGCGAGATGACGCCGGCAGGCACCATGTGCTGCTCGACATAGTCCGCCAATCCCGTCCAGAAGGTGCCGCCGGGCTCGTCGAGCAGCACGATCGGCTGGGGCTCGGCCTTGCCGGTCTGCTGCAGCGTGAGCAGCTCGAACATCTCATCCATCGTGCCGAAGCCGCCGGGAAGGCAGACGAAGCCGCTGGACTCCTTGACGAGCATGAGCTTGCGGGTGAAGAAGTACTTCATCTCCACCCGCGGCGAGCCCGCGACGACATCGGCAGGCTTCTCTTCGAAGGGCAGGCGGATCGAGACCCCCAGCGACATGTCTGGCCCCGCGCCCTCGGCGGCGGCCTGCATGATCCCCGGCCCCGCGCCGGTGACGATCATCCAGCCGCGCGCGGCGAGCGCCGCGGCCAGATCGCGGGTGAGTTGGTAGAGGCGAGCCTCGACGCGCGTGCGCGCCGAGCCGAACACGGTGACCTTCGGCCGGTCGGCGTAGGGGCGAAAGAGCGCGAAGGCATCCCGCATCTCGGCAACCGCCGCGGAGGTGATCTTCAGGTCCAGCCGCGAGGTGCCGTCGATGCCGAGAGCGACGCCGGTGGCGAGGATGCGCGCGATCAGCGCCTTGTTGGCGGTGATGCCCGCCTCCTCGAGCATCGTGCGGATGGCATCGGTGACTTCGGGGGGCACGGAGTTCTCGGGCATGCCTCCAGCCTTTCATGCGTCGGACGGACGAGGCTAGGTGGTACACTTTCGCCATGACCACGGTACACCCTCGCATCCAGGTGACGCCGGACGACGAGCTGCTCGCGGCGCTCGAACGGGCTGCGGTGCGCTGGCCGGGGGCGTCTCGCAGCGAGCTCGTGCGACGCCTGGCCCTCGTCGGCGATCGCTCCGGGATCGAGGAGACGGCGCAGCAGATGCTCGATCGGCAGCTGGCGGTGCAGCGTCTTCGGACTCTCGGTGCCGGGATCTACGACTCCCGCGAGCGCGAACTCCTCCGCAAGGAGTGGGATCGGTGATCCTCGACGCCAGCGTGGCCATCGCCCTGCGCTCACCGCAGGACGCACACGCCGATCGCGCGGGCGCGATAGCCACAGGAGCGGACAGTTTGGTGCTGCATCCGGTCACCCTCGCCGAAACGCTCGTCGGACCCGCGGTTGCCGGGATCGCCGCCGAAGTGCGCGCACTGCTGCTGGACGGACTCGGCATCCGGCTGTGGACTCCGGATGACCGGGAGCCGGGACGAGTGGCGCTGCTGCGCGCCCAGAGCCGGGTCGCGCTCCCCGACTGCTATCCACTCGCTCTCGCCGAACACACCGGAGACGTCCTCGCGACCTTCGACGAGGCGCTGATGCGCGCGGCACGCGAACGCGGCGTCGCCGTGGTCTAAGCGCCCGGCATCGAACGCACGGTTTCCTTGCGAGCGAACGACTTACCTGCGGCGGAAAGATCGTTCGTTCGACGAGAAGTCGTTCGTTCGACGAGAAACGCTGAGAATCAGCGAGTCAGCCGCGCCACCGCATCCGCCACCGGCACGACCTCGCGCTCGCCCGTGCGGCGATCCCACAGCTCGACCTCACCGTCGGCCGCACCGCGGCCGGCGATGACGATGCGCGGCACGCCGATGAGTTCGGCGTCGCCGAACTTCACGCCGGGTGAGACCTTCGCGCGATCGTCGTAGAGCACGTCGAGTCCCGCCGCCTCAAGATCGGCCGACAGGGTCGCGGCGAGGTCGAAGGCCGCATCCTCCTTGCCCGTCGCGACGACGTGCACGTCGAACGGAGCAACGGTCTCGGGCCAGATCAGGCCCTTCTCGTCATTGTTGAGCTCGGCGATGACGGCGAGGATGCGGGTCACCCCGATCCCGTACGACCCCATCGTGACCGTGACGAGCTTGCCGTTCTCATCCAGGACCTTCAGCCCCAGCGTCTCGGCGAAGAAGCGCCCGAGCGCGAAGACGTGCCCGATCTCCATGCCGCGGGCGAGCTCCACCGGCCCCGAGCCGTCGGGGGCCGGATCGCCCGCGCGCACGTTCGCCACCTCGACGGTGCCGTCGGCGGTGAAGTCGCGCCCGGCGACCAGCGTGTGCACGTGCTTCTGGTCGATGTTCGCGCCGGTGATCCAGCTCGTGCCGTCCACGACCCGCGGGTCCAGCAGATAACGGATGCCGGTGGCCGACTCCTCGCCGAGGATCGCCCCCTGCGCGGACCACGGCCCGATGTAGCCCTTGACCAGCAGCGGGTGCCGCTCGAAGTCCGCCTCGGTCGCGGCCTCGACGGCCGCGGGCGCGAAGGCGACCTCGGCGCGCTTGTCGTCGATCTCGCGATCGCCCGGGATCCCGACGACCACGATCTCGCGCCGCCCGTCCAGGTGCGTGAGGGCGAGCACGACGTTCTTCAGCGTGTCGGCGGCTGTGTACTCGCCATCCAGCGCCTTGTTCGCGTGCGCCACGAGCGTCTCGATCGTGGGCGTGTCCGGAGAGTCGAAGATCACCGGAGTGCCGAGCCCATCGAAGGGGATGGGATCCGGAACGACGGTCGTGAAGGCCTCGACGTTGGCGGCGTACCCGCCTGCCGAGCGCACGAAGGTGTCCTCTCCCACGGGTGTCGGATGCAGGAACTCCTCGCTGCGGGCACCGCCCATCAGTCCGTTGTCGGCGTCGACGATGACGTATTCCAGGCCCAAGCGCTGGAAGATGCGCTCGTAGGCATCCCGCTGCGCCTGGTACGAGGCATCCTGGCCCTGATCGGTGTAATCGAAGGAGTAGGCATCCTTCATCGTGAACTCGCGACCGCGCAGGAGACCCGCGCGCGGGCGCGCCTCGTCGCGGTACTTGTCCTGGATCTGATAGATCGTCAGCGGCAGGTCCTTATACGAGGAGTACAGATCCTTCACCAGCAGGGTGAACATCTCCTCGTGCGTGGGGGCGAGCAGATAGTCGGCACCCTTGCGGTCCTGCAGGCGGAAGATGCCGTCGCCATAAGAAGTCCAGCGACCGGACAGCTCATAGGGCTCCCGCGGCAGGAGAGCAGGGAAGTGCACCTCGAAGGCACCGGCCGCCGCCATCTCCTCGCGGACGATCGCCTCGATCCGGGCCTTGACCCGCAGCCCCAGCGGCAGCCAGGTGAAGATGCCGGGCGCGGCGCGACGGATGTATCCGGCGCGCACGAGCAGCCGGTGGCTCGGGACCTCGGCATCGGCAGGGTCTTCGCGGAGGGTGCGGAGGAAGAAGTTCGACAGGAGTGTGACCACGGATCAATCCTAGCCAGGCGGGATCACGGGGCCGGATCGCGAGCGGGCAGGGCTGCCGCCCAGAGACGATGTCACGACGCGGGACACTTGTGAGTATGGGACTTCGACTCATCCGCCATGCCGCCGCGACCGCGCTCGTCGCCCTGACCGCCCTCGCCGTGGCAGCCTGCGCGGCGACGCCGATGAATGCGCCGATATCGATGAACGAGCCGACGAGCGGGACGGAGCAGCCCGTGCGGGTGCAGACGCCGCACGGCGGCACCGTGCTCGACGACGGCAGCGGTCCCGAGCTGTGCCTGGGGATCATGCTGACCTCCTACCCTCCCCAGTGCGGCGGTCCCACGCTGATCGGCTGGGACTGGAGCGAGTGGGAGGGTCTCTACGAGGAGGCGTCCGGTGTGCGCTGGGGCGACTTCTGGGTTGCCGGCGCCTACGACAGGGCCGCGAACACCTTCGTCGTCGAGAGGGCCGAGCCCCCGCTCGGGCACGTCTGGACCGCCCCCGATGGCGATCCGCTCGACTTCGGATCGCCCTGCCTCGAGCCACCGGGCGGCTGGCACGTCGTCAACCCGGCGATGACGAACGGGGAGACGCTGGAAAACGCGCTCGCCTTCGCCGCCACCCTGGATGGCTATGCCGGTGCCTGGCTGGATCAGAGCAGGAATCCGCTGCACGACTCCGAGCCGCCTGCCGGCGATGACGACGAGGCTCGGATCCAGTACGAGCTCGGGATGAACGATCCCGAGCTGCTGGTGCTCAACATCTCGACCAAGGCCGACCTGATCGAGACTCAGAACGCTCTGCGCGAGCGCTGGGGCGGGATGCTGTGCGTCAGCACGGCCGCGCGCACCGAAGGCGAGATGCTCGCGATCCAGAACAGCCTCGCCGACGTTCCCGGACTCCTCAGTTCGTGGACCGAGGTCACGCACGGTGTCGTGGGCCTCGACGTGATCTTCGACGACGGGACCCTGCAGCAGCGCCTCGATGCCGAGTACGGCCCGGGCCTGGTGCGGGTGAGCTCGGTGCTCGCGCCGTGGTACGGCGACTGAGCTATCGCACTCAGTTCAGCACGCGCGTGCTCGCCGGGATCACCCCGTCGGCGTAGAGATCGCGGGCGACGTCCTGCAGCGCCGTGAGCGCGACGCGCTGGGTCGTCGGTCCGTACGAGATGCGGGCCACGCCCAGGGACTCGTACTCGTTCGCGGCGAGCGCGCCCGGCAGGCCGATCACGCTGACCTTGCCGTAGCCGATCCCCTCGACGAGGGTACGGGTGGCATCCACATCGAGGATCCCCGGCACGAAGACGCAGTGCGCGCCGGCGTCGAGGTAGGCCCGGCCGCGCTCGATGGCGTCGGCGAGCGACTCGGGCAGCGGGCGCTCCTTCGCACGGACGATCGCGTCGGTGCGGGCGTTGAGCACGAAGGGCACGCCCTCGGCCTCGCCCGCACGCACGATCGCCTCGACCACCGCGACCGATTCGGCCAGCGGCTTCAGGCGGTCCTCGACGTTCGCGCCGACGATCCCGACGCCGATCGCGAAACGGGTGGTCTCGCCGGCGTCGCCATAGCCGTCGTCGAGGTCGGCGCTCACCGGCAGGTCGACGGCGGCGGCGATCCGCCCGACCATGTCGATCATCAGCTCGCGCGGAATCTGGCCGTCCGGATACCCGAAGGTCGAAGCGATCGAGTGGCCGGCCGTGGCGAGCGCCGCGGTCTCGGGGAGGTCGGCGATGACCTTCGCGGAGACGACGTCCCACACATTCACCACGCGCAGGATCTCGGGCGCGTCGTAGAGGCGGGAAAGGGTCTGGGCTTTCTCGACGATGCTCATGTCTCTACGCTAGCGGGGGTTTCGCGAGCGAAGGCGGAGGTTGCACGCAGGGCGGATAGTCTGGCTCCGTGACCACCGTCCTGCTCACCGGCTTCGAGCCCTTCGCAGGCGACGCCCGCAACCCCTCGGGCGAGGCCGTCGAGCGCGTGCGCGCGGAGTGGGCGGGGCCGGAGCGACTCGTGACGGCCGTGCTGCCGGTGACGTTCGAGGGGGCCGTTTCAGAACTGGAGCGACTTGTCGAGCAGCACGATCCCGACCTCATCCTCGCCACCGGGCTCGCCGGCGGCCGCGCGGCGGTGAGCGTCGAGCGCGTCGCCGTGAACCTCCAGGATGCCCGGATCCCCGACAACGCCGGCGAGCAGCCGATCGACATCCCCTCGCTCAGCGCCGGCCCCACGGCGCTGTTCACCTCACTGCCGGCGAAGGCGATCGTGCGGGCAGTGCTGGCCGCGGGCATCCCGTGCGAGCTCTCGCTCAGCGCAGGCAGCTTCGTGTGCAACCACCTCTTCTACCGCGCGGCGCACTGGGCTTCGGTGGCAGCAGGCCGCCGGGCGGGATTCGTGCACGTGCCCTGGGCGAGCGGGCAGGCACCGGCCGGCGAGCCGGAGCTGCCGCTCGATGACATCGTGCGAGCGCTGGGGATCGCTGTGCGCACCGCGCTCGACGGTCCCGAGGACATCTCGGTGCCCGGCGGCGCGCTGCACTGAGGAGCGAGACAGGATCGGGGATCGGATGCGGGAACTGACCGAGGTCGCCCCCGGCGTGCTCGTGGCGACGAGCCGCCGGATGCACACGACCTCGACGGTGCTCGCGGCATCCGGCGACGCGTTCCTGATCGACCCCGCGTGGCTGCCGGACGAACTGGATGCGCTCGCGGCATCCCTGCGCGTCCGGTCGTTGTCAGTCGTCGGGGGATTCGCCACGCACGCGCATCACGATCACCTGCTGTGGCATCCGGGGTTCGGGGACGCTCCGCGCTGGGCATCGGCGCGAACGGCCGAACTCGCGCGGAGCGAGCGGGAGGCGCTCGTGACGCAGCTCGGAGCACAGTTCCCGGCACCCCTGGTCGCGCTGATGGGGCAGGTGCGGGCGACGGAGGACATGCTCGTGCCGGGGTTCGAGATCGAACTGATCGTGCACGACGGACACGCACCAGGGCATACCGCGGTGTGGCTGCCGCGGCAGCGCGTTCTCGTCGCGGGAGACATGCTCAGCGACATCGAACTCCCGCTGCCGTTTCATCCCGACGACCTCGCCGCCTACACCGAGGCGCTCGACCGGCTGGTGCCGTTCGCGGCGCGGGCTGAGCTCGTGGTCCCGGGGCACGGCACGGTCGGATCGGACGCCCTCGCCCGGCTCGACGCCGACCGCCGCTACCTCGACGAGATGGTGCGCGCGGGCGAGTCCGACGACGCGCGCCGCGGCAATCCGGGTATGGACGAGGAGTACGCGCATCTGCAGCGACTCGTGCGGAGCTCCTAGGCTGAGGTCATGTCGAGCACCGTTCCCGCACTCCCCTTCCGCCCGGTCGGCGACGACTTCGCCGGCTGGCCGATGCCCCCGTCGGTGCCGCCGGGCATGCGCCTGGAACTGAGCCGCGCAAAGCTGCTGGACGGCGAGGAATCCCGCTTCGAGGACTGGATGACGATGCTGCACGACCGCTACGACGAGTGCCTGGCGACGCTCCCGCAGGAGAGGATGGCCTTCGAGGCGACGTTCCTGAACCAGGAGGCGGACGGCTCGTGGTGGATGTACCACCTTCAGCTGCTGGGCGAGGACTCCCCCGGACTCGTGCTGAACAACGACCTCGACCGCGACCACGAGGCCTTCGCACGGGAGACGAAGCATCGCGGCTGGGAGGAGCTCCAGCCGCGCCTGCTCCTGTGCCCGCCCGCCGTGCGGCGGGCGCTGATCGACGCGGCGCATCCCGCCGAGGAGGATCGCGGTCCGTACGGAGTCGACGAGCCAGAGATCGCGCGCTGAGCCTCTCAACGGGTGCGAGTTCGCGACGCGCGGGACGCTTCGACAGGCTCAGCGACCGGCCACCGGAGCGGCACACCGCCGGTGCCACGCCTAGAATGCTCCCGTGCCGCTTTTCCTGACCCCTCGCACAGGCCCCCGCCCGCGAACCGCGACCGAGGGTGCCCACGCTCAGCTCAGCGACCAGTCGAGCCCGGCGGTCTGGGGAGAGCTCGTCGCCCGGGTGTTCGCACTGCCCGGAGTGAGCGAGGTGCACAGCCAGGTCTCCCCGGCATCCTCGCGCGCGGTGCTGCTGGATGATCGGCGCACGGCGCGGCATCCCTCGACCAGCCTCAGCTACGCCGACCCGCTCGAGCCGGTGCACGTGCACGGCGTCGATGACACGAGCCTGCACATGTGCCTGCCGAAGGAGCTGGTGGCGGCCGTGCTCGAGGCCGGGTGGGGCGAGATGCACCCCTACGGGGATCACGGCACCGAGGTGATGATCTACGGGCCGCGGGATGCCGCCGAGCTCACTGTCGCGATGACGCTCGTCGAGGCGTCCATCGCCTTCGCTCGAGGCGACGAAACCGACCGAGAAGGAGAGTGACGACATGGCGATCCGCATCCGCACCGTTCTGGAGCAGCAAGGACCGGCCACCGCGATCGAGCTGAGCGACGCCCAGGTGGCCGAGCTCGGCGGCGGCAAGAGCGCCGCCGTGCGCGTGACGATCGGCGACCACACCGCGCCGCTGCGCCTGGCCGTGATGGGTGGACGCAACCTCATCGGGCTGTCGAAGGCGAGCCGCGACGCACTCGGCGTGGAGTACGGCGACGAGGTGGAGGCGATCGTCGAACTCGACGACGCGCCACGCGAGATCGCGGTTCCGGACGACCTGGCCGCCGCCCTCGCCGAGGTCGCCGGGGCCCGAGAGGCCTTCGACGCGCTCGCCCCCAGCCATCGCAAGGAGCACGTCCGCGCGATCGAGGAGGCAAAGAAGCCCGAGACACGAGCGCGTCGGGTCGCCGCGGCCGTCGAGAAGATCGCCGAGCGGATCCGGCCCGCCTGACGCCGAACCCCCTGACGCCGCGAAGACTCGTGCGGTAGCATCGCGGCATACAGTTCGAGGAGGAACCATGGCCACGGTCGCACGAGTCACCACCATCACCGCCAAGAGCGACGTCGGCTTCGACGACGCCATCGCCGCCGGAGTCGCCCGCGCCGCGGAGACCCTGCGGGGCGTCAAGGGCGCCTGGGTCAAGGAGCAGAAGGTCGAGGTCGACGGCGGAGGCATCTCCTCCTGGTCGGTCACCCTCGAAGTGACCTTCGTCCTCGAGGACTGACCCGCGCAGGAAGCCGAGCCGGGACGATGACCCCGGCTACGCGGGCGTGACCGTCGTTGTCATCACCAGCGTCTGCGGATCCGGCATCGCCAACGTCACCGTGATCGCGGTGAAGGCCGCGAGCGAATCCACGTGCGTCCCGCCGCAGGGAAAGCTCGCCTCGCCCTCGGGCAGCACGCACCGCCAGCGTCGCCGGTCGGTGATGAGCGGGCCGTCGGTCTCGACTCCGCTCGACCCGCCCGCAGCGACCCACGCGGCCAGCCGCGCGTTGATCTGCTCTTGCCGCTCGACCAGGGATGTCGCCAGTCCCTCGGCGTCGAAGCCCGCCTTGCGCAGGCTCTTGCCCACCCGGTACTCATCGACCGCGCCGTCGGGATGGATGAAACTCGTCTGGTTGGCCTGAACTTCGAAGTCCGGCGCACCCAGCGGGTCGGTGCGCACCTGCTTATGCCAGAGGTCTGCGAACGCGCCATCCAGGGCGAGCGAGGCCAGATGGCAGGCCGTGTGTCCGCGACTGAGCGCCGCGCGCCGCCCTGCATCGACCGACAACGACACCTCGGCATCCGGCACGAGCCACGCGGGAGCCGCGACATCCCCGAGCCGATGCCCGACGAGCCACGTCCAGCCCTCCGCGCCGCGCTTGACCGGGATCGACTCCCCCACCGCGAACTCGCCGGAGTCGCTCACCGCCGCCATCACGGCCTCCGCGACGGCGACACGCTCGTCACCGCAGGCGATGAATCCGGAGTCGCCCGGCTGATCCGGCCAGGTGTGGTCCACGGGATGGAAGGGCGTCTGATCCACGACGACCACGTCCCTCTCCACGCGCAGCACGGTCGCCGCACCCGCCACGGCACCCTGAGGAAAGGTCACAGTCGTCGTCATCGCACATGCTCCAGAGTCTCGGTCGTCATCCGGTGTGAACCTCGGGCGCGGACGCGACGACCTCCGCTTTGAAGCCGCTGGAGTTGGCCAGCCAGCCGGCGTAGTAGTCCGGGCCGCCCGCGTGCGGGTAGCGGTCGTGGTAGAGCGGAGTCCACCCGTACCCGGCCGCTTCGGCCATGATCGCGTCGACCTCGGCCGGTGCACCGCCGTGGAAGGCGAGGTGGTTCAGGCCCGGCATCCGGCGGTCGTGCGCCTCGCCGTGCAGGTTCGGGGAGAGCGTCGCCGTGATGTAGGTGCCGCCCGCGATCCACGTCGAGCCCTCGTCCCAGGACCCGTCGTGCGTCCAGCCGAGTCGCTCCAGCAGCCATCCCCACTCCACGCGCGCCGTCTCCAGATCCGCGACCCAGAGCTCGACGTGGTGCAGACCCGCCGTCACGCCGTCACCACCTGCGCCGTGCCGATCTGCGCATCCGGTCCCATCTCGGCGGCGATGCGGTTCGCCTCCTCGATGAGGGTCTGCACGATCTCATCCTCGGGCACGGTCTTGATGACCTCCCCTTTGACGAAGATCTGCCCCTTGCCGTTGCCCGAGGCGACGCCGAGGTCGGCCTCGCGCGCCTCGCCGGGACCGTTCACGACGCATCCCATCACGGCCACCCGCAGCGGCACGGTCATGTCCTTGAGCCCCTCGGTCACCGCGTCGGCGAGCGAGTAGACATCCACCTGCGCGCGCCCGCACGAGGGGCACGAGACGATCTCGAGGGTGCGCTCGCGCAGGTTCAGCGACTGCAGGATCTGATGGCCGACCTTGACCTCCTCGACCGGGGGGGCCGACAGCGAGACGCGGATCGTGTCCCCGATCCC
>CAZHML010000055.1:0-14744 GCA_964533745.1 uncultured Microbacterium sp. | reverse complement strand
CGGGGAGGTTTGGCCGCGCATCGCGCGATCGACCGCCTCGACGGCCATCTTGCCGGCGAAGGCGGGGGCGTGCGCCTTCCAGGTCGAGATCTCGCCCTTGCGGCTCTGGCGCGTGGCGGTGGTGGTGTGCAGGCCCTGGCCGACGGCCTGGTAGATGGTCTCGACGTCGAGCCCGAGCAGGGTGCCGATCCCGGCTGCGGCCGAGGGGCCGATGTGGGCGACGTGGTCGATCTTGTGCCGGTGCAGGCAGATCGCGCGCACGAGGTCCATCTGGATCTCGTAGCCCGTGGCGATCCCGCGCACGAGCGCCCGCCCATCGGTGCCCACGTGCTGGGCGACCGCCAGAATCGGGGGGATGTTGTCAGCCGGGTGCGAGTACTCGGCCGCGAGGAACGTGTCGTGGTAGTCGAGCTCGCGCACGGCGACGCCGTTGGCCCAGGCCGCCCACTCGGGGCTCGACTTCTCGGCATCCAGACCGAAGATCGCCGCCCCCTCGCCGCCGGTCGACACCGGGTGCGACAGCGCCTGTGCCCGCGCCGCGACGATGGGACCACGCGTGAGGGATGCCGCAGCGACCGCGGCGTTGTCGATGATGCGGTTGATGATCATGTCGGTCACATCCGCCTCGACCGGCACCGGGTCGGCCGCGACCTCGGCGATCTTCCACGCGAGCTGCTGCTCCCGGGGCAGGGGCTCCTCGCTCCTGTAGACGCGGACCTCGTGCTGGACGGTCATGCTGCTCCTTGCGGGATTGTGAGAACGTTGGTCGTCGCGGCATCCGTCGTCAGGGAGTCGAGGATGCTGGTGAGCGCGTTGTGCAAGTGCACGTGCGTGGCGTGGGCGGCAAGATCCCCGTCGCGGGCGGCGAGCGCCGAGGCGATCAGGCGGTGCTCGGCCATCGCGTCGGCGAGGCGCCCGGGTTTGTCGCGCGCCATCCGGCGCACGCGGACGAGGTGGGTGCGGACGGTGCGCAGGGCCGCGGTGAGGTAGCCGTTGCCGACGGCGGCATCGACAGCCTGATCGAAGCGCGCGATGAGCGCGTAGCATCCGTCCACGTCCGAGGCGACGCGCGAGCGGGCGGCGGCGAACTCTTCGGCGAGCGCCGCGAACTCTGCGGCATCCCCGCGTTCTGCAACGAGCCGGGCAGCGGATTCCTCAAGGGCCCGGCGCAGCTCGAACAGCTCACGGATGTCGGCGGCATCGATGCCGGTGACGACCGTGACCCGCGGCGACTGCTGCGCGACCAGCCCGTCGGCGGCCAGACGCCGGATCGCTTCGCGCAGCGGCGTGCGGCTGACTCCGAGCCGGGATGCCTGCTCGACCTCGCCGAGCACGGCGCCGGCGGGGAGGGCACCGGACTGGATCTCGTCGAGCAGGGTGAGGTAGGCCCGGTCGCTCGCGCGCGTGCCTTCGCCCAGCATCGTCATAGGCTCAGTGTATACATAAGCCCGTCATCACGCGAGTATCGAGCGAAAATGCTCTGACTAGGTATACATAGCCTGTGAGGGCTTCGGGATCTCACCCGTATCGCTCGGCACCGTCCTCGCCGCCGGAACCGGCTCGCCGAGCTTGACCACGACCACGCCGACGAGCACGAGCAGCCCTCCGAAGAGCTGGAGCAGATCGGGAAGCTGCCCGAGCAGAAGCCAGGCGAACAGGAGAGCTGCGACCACCTCTGAGATCGCGATGAACGAGGCGAGGCGAGAACCGAGAATCCGGGTCGCGGTGACACTGAGCACGAACGCCAGGGCCGCCGAGACGACCCCCAGTACGATCACCGGCACGAACCAAGGCACCTCGCCGAAGCGGAAGGCGACCGCATCCGTGCTCCAGGTCGTCGGCAGGAGGCCGAGCAACCGAACGAGCGTGAGGACGATCGCGCCCACGGCCATCCCGAGCCCGGCGAAGGCGATCGGAGGGATGCCGGTGTCACGACGGGCTGAGAGCAGGAAGTAGATCACGGTACCCGTCATCCCGCCCAGAGCCCAGAGGATGCCGATCCCGTCGATACGCGCGCCGGTGAGGATGTCGAGCATGAGCACCAGGCCGAGAAAAGCGATGATCGCACCGATGATGCTCCGCGCCGTGGGCCTTTCGCCCCTGCGCAGCCACAGCCACAGCACGATGACGATCGGGGCGATGAACTGGATGAGCAGGGCGATGCCCACATCCATCCGCTCCACCGCGTGGAAATAGCAGAACTGCGTTCCCAGCACCGCGAAGAGCCCGAATGCGCCGATCAGACCGAGGTTGCGGCCGACTGCCCGCCACCGACCGCGCAGGGCGTACAGCGTGGGAACGAGCAGCACGAGGGCGGCGATCCAGATGCGGGCCATCACGGCGGCATCCGGACTCCACCCGACGTCGATCAGCCCGCGGGCGAGCGAGCCCGACAATCCGAACGTGAGCGCCGCAGCCGCGGCGATCACGATCCCGAGTCCGGTGCGAGGCGGGGCGGTTGGGATCGCGTCGGTCACGAGATGACACTACAACCACGGCGAGCGCACCGATGACACGGGGATCTCAGGCGAGAGATGCCGCGGCGGCCTCGTCCTCGGCCGTCGCGACGAGCTGCCCGCAGGCGCCGTCGATCTCCTTGCCGCGGGTGTCGCGGAGGGTGGTCGGGATCCCGGCGTCGTTCAGCCGCCGCACGAACTCGTCCTGCACGCGCTTGTCCGACGCCGTCCACACCGATCCCGGCGTCGGGTTCAGCGGGATCGGGTTCACGTGCACCCAGCCGCGCCCGCGCGCGGCGAGTTTCTCGGCGAGCAGATCGGCGCGCCAGGGGTGGTCGTTCATGTCTTTGATGAGCGCGTACTCGATCGAGACCCGGCGCCCCGTCTTGTCGAAGTACTCGCGCGCGGCATCCAGCGCCTCGTCGACCTTCCAGCGGGAGTTGACCGGGATGAGCTCATCCCGCAGTTCGTCGTCGGGGGCGTGCAGCGAGAGCGCGAAGGTGACCGGGATCGCCTCGGCCGCTAGTTTGCGGATCGCGGGGACGAGCCCGACCGTCGACACGGTGATGCCGCGAGCGCTCATCCCGAGGCCCTCGGGGGTAGGAGCGACCATCGTGCGCACGGCCTGCATGACGCGGCTGTAGTTCGCAAGCGGCTCCCCCATGCCCATGAACACGATGTTGGTAACCCGCTCGTCGGGGTGCGGTTCGGCCCCTGAGCCTGTCGAAGGGCCGAGGCCGCCCTCGCGGATGAGCCTGTTCGCCCGCACCACCTGATCCACGATCTCGGCGGCCGACATGTTGCGGGTGAGCCCCGCCTGGCCCGTCGCGCAGAAGGGGCAGTTCATGCCGCATCCCGCCTGGGACGAGACACACAGCGTGATCCGCCCCGGGTACCGCATGAGGACGGACTCGACCAGCGCCCCGTCATGCAGCCGCCAGAGGAACTTGATCGTGTCGCCGCGGTCGGTCTGCAGGCGTCGCACCTCGGTCAGCAACGTCGGGAGCAGTCCCGCGACGAGCTCTTCGCGGCCCTCGGCGGGCAGGTCGGTCATCTCTGCGGGATCGGAGGTGTAGTGACGGAAGTAGTGGGTGGCGAGCTGCTTCGCGCGGAACCCCGGGAGGCCCAGTTCCTTCACCCGCCCGACGCGCTCCTCGGGTGTGAGATCGGCGAGGTGCGCCGGAGGCTTGCCGCGCTTGGGGCTCGCAAACTGCAGAAGGGGACGCCCCTCGGCATCCTTCTTCTGCGTCCAGCCCTCCGTCGCCGGCCGCACCTGGCGACGGCTCGTCTTCTCACTCACCGATCCATTGTCGCAGGCTCATCGGCTCGCCCTGAGCACAGTTTTGGAATTCGCTGGGCGACGTCCCGTTCCCGGCGTGTCGTCCACAACTCCGAGAGTTGTGCTCGCAGGAGCAGGATCGTGCCGTGACTTGGCGGCAGGCTAGTCGAACTGTTCGTGACCGATGCCGAGGTCAGTCCGGATATGTGTTTCAACGGTGAATGTGCCTACGACCGTCAGTCCGTCGCTGGCAAAGAGGGGGATCACGCGAATCTCCTGAAAGTTCTCCTCCTGCCACGCGACCGCCTCCTCCGGCGATGAGAACTCCGGGCCGTTGAGATGCTCCGCTCGGACGTAGCCGAGTTCGCCGTTGTCACCCCTGGCTGTGATGAGGTCGTACTGGTCACCGAAACCCTCGGGCCCGTAGGTCTCGCCACGATCATTCACGCCACTGAGAAGAGGACTGACCCCGCTGGGTTCGCTCAGCCAGTTGATGGTTGCGTGGGATACGCCGATGCCAGCGAAAGCTGCGAACACCACTATGCCGGAAACAGTCAGCGCCTTAGTGAACAGCTTCATAGCGTCATCTCCTTTTTCTCACGGGAGCAAAATGTGCGGCGTCGTGTAGTTGTTGCTCCACGTGTAGCCCGAACCGTTCCACCGCGCGCCGCGTCCAAAGCCGTAGTGGTAACCCACGCCACAGTTTCCGAATGTCTCGGCGGCGAACGTGTTGATCGGGGACGGATTGTAGACGCTACTTGAACTCTTGCAAAGGACGCCATCAGCCTCATAGAGCCGCGCCTGTGCACCCATCCACCCGGTGGGGGCAGTCTTCAGCGCGCTCGCATATGTAACGCCCCACGTCCCCCCACCGCCGATGTCGTTCACCATGCTGTAGGTGTTAAATGTGTAAGCCCCGGTGGTGCCGATGTTCTTGATGGAGCTTTTCACGGTTGCGGCGTGTGCAGCGGTCGCGCCAGCGCTCACTAAGAACACAGTGAAACCAATAGTCACCAATGATCTCAGCCATCTATTCGGCTGTGCGGCCTGCCCATTCACGACGCCTCCCCGCTTCGTGGATTGATAGTAGCGATGCTACGCCGGGTCAACCACCGGCACAAGCACGCATCGCGCTCACCTCAGTGGCATCTCGCTTCGCAGCAGGACTCGATTCCACAGTCTCATCGGATCCGGGACCAGGTGCGAATCCACGCGGCGCGACGGCTCGTCTGCTCACTCACTGCTCCATTGTCGCAGGCTGATCGGCGGGGCGGGTGTAGCGTTGCGCCATGACCGGCCATGTGATCAAGCCCCTGACCCCGGAGACATTTCCGGCGTGGCAGGCACTCGCCGAGAAGCACAACGGGGTGTGGGGCGGATGCTATTGCAGCTACTTCCACGGCGACACGGAGCGCACCGTAAAAGACGACTACGATCGCCTCACCTTCAAACGGCGTCTGGTCGAGGAGGGCGTCGCGCACGCGGCACTCGTGTTCGACGGCGACCAAGCGATCGCCTGGTGCGAGTACGGCAGCCCGATCGAGCTTCCGAACATCTACCACCGCAAGCAGTATGACGCCGAGGAACAGCATCCGCCGCCGTGGCGGATCACCTGCTTCTTCGTGGACCGTGACCATCGGCGCAAGGGCGTCGCACGCGAGGCCCTGAACGGGGCGCTCGATCTGATCGCCGCAGCCGGCGGCGGGGAGGTCGTGTCGTTCCCCAACGAGTACGAGCCCGGCCGGAAGGTCTCGTCGTCGTTCCTGCACAACCTCACCCGCAGCACCTTCGAGCAGGCAGGCTTCACCTTCGAGCGGCGCATCGGCAAGAACAAGACCGTGATGCGAAAGGTCGTCGCCGCTGCCTGAGGTGTGGATGCACAGCGCGGGCGGCGGGTGCGACTCAAAGGCTTCTCCGATAGGCGGGGAGTCGAAGGGCCGAACTCACGGCACCGGACGCTTCGACAAGCTCAGCGACCGGCAACTATCGGCGCGAGCAGCTAGCCGGGTCGGCCCGCGGGCGACACGCTGTAGGTGTCATCAGGATCGGTCATGGCGACGGGCGCGAGAGCGTCGTCGATGGCCTGCATGACCGCGGCATCCAGTACGACGCCCGAGGCCTTCACCGAGTCCTCGAGCTGCTCGGGACGGGATGCGCCGACGAGCGCCGCCGCGACATTCGGGTTCTGCAGCACCCAGGCGATGGCGAGCTGCGGCATCGTGAGCCCCGCCTCGGCCGCAATGGGCTTCAGCCGCTGCACCGCCGTGAGCACCTCGTCGGTCATGAAGCGCTTGATGAAACGCGCACCGCTCTTCTCATCGGTCGCGCGGGATCCCTCCGGCAGCGGCTGTCCCGGCAGGTACTTGCCCGACAGCACGCCCTGCGCCATCGGCGACCAGACGATCTGCGAGATGCCCAGCTCTTGCGAGGTCGGGATCACCTTGCCCTCGATGACGCGCCACAGCGCCGAGTACTGCGGCTGGTTCGAGATCAGCTGAAAGCCGAGCTGCCGGGCGAGCGCGTGCCCCTCGCGCAACTGCTCCGCCGTCCACTCGCTCACCCCGATGTAGAGCGCCTTGCCCTGACGGACGAGGTCGGCGAAGGCCTGCATCGTCTCCTCCAGCGGCGTCTCGTAGTCGTAGCGGTGCGCCTGGTAGAGATCGACGTAGTCGACGCCGAGGCGGCGCAGAGAACCGTGGATGCCGTCGAGGATGTGCTTGCGGGAGAGGCCCTGGTCGTTCGGGCCCTTCCTGCCGATGGGCCAGTAGACCTTCGTGAAGATCTCCAGCTGCTCGCGCGGGATCCCGGCGAGCGCCTTGCCGAGCACGACCTCGGCCGCAGTGTTCGCGTAGGTGTCGGCGGTGTCGAAGCTCGTGATCCCGAGGTCGAGCGCCTTGTGCACCGTGGCGATCGCCGCGCTGTCGTCGACCTGGGAGGCGTGCGTCACCCAGTTGCCATAGGTGATCTCGGTGACCTTGAAGCCGCTGTTGCCGAGGTAGCGATAGTTGACCATGCTCCTAAACTACTCGTCGCTCAGGCGCTTCAGCTGCATCACCTGTGCATCACACTCGATGATCGAATGCCACCATGCGCACGACAGTGGATCTGCCCCCCGCTACCCATAGTCAGGTACGGGAGTTGGCGAAATCCCGCGGCCAATCGAGGTCCGCGGTGATCGTGGATCTCACGATGCATGGGCTTGCGGGTCTCGGCATCGAGATCGCCTATTCCCGAGAGGCGACCCTGCTGATCCCCGAAGTGTGACCCCGGATCAGTCCAGGAAGATGTCCGGGAACAGCGCCTCATCCGGCGTCCCGGGGACGGCGGCGTAGCGCGCGAAGTCGGTGATCCCGGCCTCCTCCAGCACATCCTCGACGATGAGGGTCTGGCCGGTGCGGTCGCGGGCGGGCTGCGTGATCACCTCGTAGGCGGCATCCGCGTAGATCTCGGGGGTGCGGCTGACCCTCATCATCCGGTCGCCGCCGAGTGCGAACAGCACGGCGGCGGTGGCGATGGTCGTGCGCGGCCACAGCGTGTTCGCCGCGATCCCCTCGCCGGCGAACTCGGCGGCCAGCCCGAGGGTGGCCATCGTCATCCCGTACTTGGCGAGCGTGTATCCCGTGTGGGCACCGAGCCAGCGCGGGCTGAGGTTCAGGGGCGGCGAGAGCGAGAGGATGTGCGGGTTCGCCGACCCCCGCAGCATCGGGATCGCCGCACGCGAGAGCATGAAGGTGCCGCGCACGTTGACGTCCTGCATCAGGTCGTACCTCTTCGCCGCGAGGTCCAGGGATCCGGACAGGTCGATGACGCTCGCGTTGTTCACGACGATGTCGATCCCGCCGAACTCGCCCTGCGTCTTGAGCACGGCACCGGTGATGTCATCGTCGTCGCGGACGTCGCCGACGATCGGCAGCGCCCGCCCGCCCGCGGCGCGGATCGCCTCGGCCGCCGTGTGCACGGTGCCCTCGAGCTTCGGATGCGGAGTGTCCGTCTTCGCCAGGAGCGCGATGTTCGCGCCGTCCGCCGCTGCGCGCAGGGCGATGGCGAGCCCGATGCCGCGGCTGCCGCCCGACATCAGGATGGTCTTGCCGGCCAGCTTCTTCTCGGTCATGGCTGCTCCTTCGCAGTTCGTTCCGTCGCGCTGCTCGAATAGACGGCTCTTTACGACCGCTTTCGCGACGGGAAGGTCATGGGCGGGTCACTTCGGCGCCATCCGGATCGCACCGTCCAGGCGGATCGTCTCGCCGTTGAGATACCCGTTCTCGGCAATGTGCCGCACGAGCACGGCGTACTCGTCCGGCCGCCCGAGCCGGGAAGGATAGGGCACCTGCTGACCGAGCGAGTCCTGCGCGGCCTGCGGCAGACCCATGAGCATCGGCGTCTCCATGATGCCCGGCGCGATCGTGCAGACGCGGATGCCGTAGCGCGCCAGCTCCCGCGCGATCGGCAGGGTCATGGCGTGCACGCCGCCCTTGCTCGCCGAGTACGCGGGCTGGCCGATCTGCCCGTCGAAGGCGGCGACGCTGGCGGTGCTGACGATCACGCCGCGATCGCCCGTCTCGTCAGGATCGTTCTTCACCATGATCGCCGCAGCCTGCGCGGTGACGTTGTAGGTGCCCACGAGGTTGATCCGGATGATCCGCTCGAAGTCTTCCAGCGACCCGGGGTTGCCCTCGCGATCGAGCACCTTCGCCGGGGGCGCGATCCCCGCGCAGTTCACCACGATGCGCACCGGGGCTGCGGCCTGGGCCGCAGCGACGGCTGCAGCCGCATCCCCCGCGTTCGTGACATCGCCGGGAGCGAAGACACCGCCGAGCTGCGCGGCGTGCTCGGCACCCGCCGAACGAGGAAGGTCCATCAGCGTCACGACAGCGCCAGCGTCACTGAGAAGCCGGGCGGTCGCCAGGCCCAGGCCCGAAGCACCGCCGGTGATAAGAGCACCGGAACCGGGGATCTGCATGCGGTTCTCCTTCGAACGGGATGCGACTCAGTGCCAGTGTAGGCGGTTCGCGGGATCGGGCTGGATTCGAGGGCGCAGGAGGTGTTGGCTGGAGGCATGGAACTGCACACCAAGCGCATCTACGAAGCCGCCGCCGACAGCGACGGATTCCGCGTGCTCGTCGACCGGCTGTGGCCGCGCGGCGTCTCCAAGGAGCGCGCCCACCTCGACCTGTGGGCGAAGGACGTCGCTCCCTCCGCGGCGCTGCGCATCGCCGTGCACCACGAAGGGATGCCCTGGGAGCAGTTCGACAAGGCATATCGCGCCGAACTCGCGGGTCCCACTCGTGCGGCGCTGGATGATCTGCGCACCGTGGCTCAGCAGCATCCGGTCCTCACCCTGCTGTTCGGCTCTCGCGACACGCAGCACAACGAGGCGGTCATCCTCCGCGAGGTGCTGCTGGCCTCAGCGTCCTAGCGTCGAGGTGTTGCGACCGGGAGTCGTGAGACGCAATCTGAGCGGCCTGCTCAGCCAAGCAGCGCGCCGGCGCGCATCCGCAGGATGCGATCGGCGATCGTCTCGGCCTCGCCCTGGTCGTGGGTGACCAGAATGGTCGTGGTCCGGGTCTCGCGCAGCAGGCGGGCGAGGTCCTCTGCGAGGCGCTCGCGCAGCTCCCGGTCGAGTGCCGAGAGCGGCTCGTCGAGCATCAGCAGGCGAGGTTCGGGGGCGAGGGATCGCGCCAGGGCGACGCGCTGCCGCTCTCCGCCGGAGAGCTCCCCGACCGGCCGGGAGCCGTAACGGGGCAGGCCCACGAGCTCGAGCAGGTGGGCCACGCGCGCTTCGCGCTCCGCCTTCGGCATCCTCTGCGCCGCAAGTCCGTAGGCGATGTTCTTCGCGACGGACATGTGCGCGAAGAGCTGACCGTCCTGGAACAACAGGCCGAAGCCGCGCCGGTGCGGCGGCACCTCCCGCAGATCCACACCGGCCCAGCTCACGGATCCCTCTTCCAGAGGTTCGAGCCCCGCGACCGCGCGCAGCACGGTCGACTTCCCGCATCCGCTCGGACCCTGGAGCGCCACGACCTCGCCAGGAGCGACATCGAAGGTCACCCCGCGCACCGCCGGCGGCTGCTCGGGCACGTAGCGCACCGTCACACCGCGCACGGCGAGACCCTCTTCCGGCATGCTCCTGCTGCTCATATCTCTCCCGCCACCTCTCCGCGCCAGCGCTCCGCCAGCAGCATCACCCCGGCGGTCATCACGGCCAGCACGACCGAGGCCGCCAGCGCCATACCGTAATTCTCGGCCCCCTGCCTCCCGATCAGCCTCCCGATCATGACCGGCAGCGTCTGCGCCTCGGGACGCACGAGAAAGGAACTCGCGCCGAACTCGCCCAGCGACACCGCGAAGGCGAACCCGAGTGCCAGGCCGAGGGGCCTGCCGAGCATCCGAAAGTCGATCGTGCGGAGCACCCGGAAGGGCGACGCGCCCAGCAGGGCCGCCGCTTCGCGCTGCTTCGGATCCAGCCCGCGAAGCACAGGGAGCAAGGAGCGCACGACCAGCGGCAGCGCGATGAGCGCCTGAGCGATCGGGATCAGCACGACCGAGGTGCGCAGGTCGAAGCCGAGGCCGAGCGGGCGATGCATCGTCAGGAGCAGGCCGAAGCCGAGGGTCACCGCCGAGACGCCGAGGGGCAGCATCACGAACCCGTCGAAGACCTCGATCCCGCGTCGGAGGACGGGACTGCGCGGCCGCCGCGAGGCGACGAAGGCCACGAGCAGCCCGAGCAGCATCGCGATCGCCGTCGCGATGAGCGCGAATCCGAGGGAGAGCCGGATCGCATCGAACACCGTTCCGTTCATCCTGACGCTCGCGGGCGGAGAGACGAGGTGGGCGTAGTTGACGAGCGAGAAGCTGCCCTGCGCATCGCGGAGCGAGCGGGCGATCAGGGCCCCGATGGGCAGCAGGTGCAGAAGAATCGCGGTCAGCGCGAAGACGAGGATGACCGGAAGATGAGAGCGCGTGGGCCGCATCGGACGCCCGGGGGCGAAGGTCATCTCGACCGCCTGTTCGCGCCTGCGGCGGAGGCGGGCTGAGACCACCAGCACGGCGGCGACGATCGCGAACTGCACGATGCCGAGCACGGCGGCACTCGGCAGATCGAGGTACTGAACGGTGAGCCGGTAGATCTCGGTCTCGATGTTCGAGAAGGCGCGGCCCCCGAGCACCAGCACCACCCCGAAACTGGTCGCGCAGAAAAGGAACACCAGGGCGGATGCCGAGGCGACCGCCGGAGTCAGCCTCGGCAGAGTGACGGTCAGGAAGGCCCGCGCGGGCGAGGCTCCGAGCATGCGGGCAGCCTGCTCGGCTCGCGGGTCGAGCTGCGACCAGAAGCCGCCGACGGTGCGCGCCACCACGGTCACGTTGAAGAAGGCGAAGGCGAGCACGATGATCAGGAAGCTCTGGTCGAGTCCGAGCCAGGCCAGCGGCCCGCCCGGGCCGAGCAGGGCGGTGAAGGCGACGCCGACGACGACCGAGGGCAGGACGAAGGGAACCGTCGCGAGACCGCGCAGCAGCGCGCGCCCGCGGAACTCCAGCCGGTAGAGCACGAAGGCGGCGGGCAGTCCCAGCACGAGCGAGAGCAGGGTCCCGGTGGCCGCCTGCGCGAGGGTCTGCCCGATCACTCGCCAACTGCGCACCTCGGAGAAGACCTCGATGAACGGGGCCAGGCTCGGCGCGCCCGGGGCATCCGGTCCGATCCCGCCTCCGAACCCGACCGCGAGCAGGGCGAAGACCGGCCAGACGAAGAAGAACCCGAGGAAGACGAGCGGCAGTGCGGCAGCGGCGGCCCAGGCGAGATGCCCGGGCCACCGTCGCCGGGCGCTCACCAGCCTGTGGCTGCGCTCCACGCCCGGAGCCACCTGTCCAGACCCTCCGCGATCTCGGTCGGGGTGAGGTCGTTCGCCGCCATCGGCAGCGGGGCAAAGCGCCGCCAGTCCTCGGGCACGAAGGCCGCCTCGTCGACCGGATACATATACATGGTGTCGGCGATCGTGTCCTGGAACTCACGCGAGAGCAGGTAGTCGACGACCGCTTGGGCGCCCTCGGGGTTGCGCGCACCCTTCAGCAGACCGGCGTACTCGATCTGCGTCGAGCAGGTGTCCAGCAGCGCCTTGGTCGTGCTCTGCGAGCCGTCGTCGGTGACCGTCCACGCGGGCGACGAACTGTACGAGAGCACGATCGGATAGGTGCCGTCATCCCCCTGGGTGAAATGGCCGTAGTAGGCATCGCTCCATCCCTGCTCGAGGCGGGGCTTGTTGCCCGCGAGACGCTGCCAGTAGCTCTCGAAGCCGCCCTCGCCGAACCGCGCGACGGTGCCGATCAAAAAGGATGCCCCCGTCGATGAGGTGGTCGGATCCAGCAGCACGGTGCGCCCACGGTACTGCTCTGCCGCGAGATCCTCATAGCTCGTCGGCTCGGGGATGCCGTTCGCGGCGAACCACGCGGGGTCGATGTTGATGCAGGTGGCACCGAGATCGATCGGGACCATCGGGAACGCCGTGCTGCTCCCGGTGTCGCCAGGGCGCAACTGAGCGGCCAGCTCCTGCGCGCGTTCCGGCAGGGCGCGTGCGGGGGTGAAGAGCGAGACCACGTCGTTGTCGATCAGGCGCGCTGCGAAGACATTGTCGACCCCGAAGAACGCATCTGCGATCGGGGCGGCTCGGGTCAGCACGAGCTGGCTCGACAGTTCGCCGCCGTCACCGGCCGAGACTACTCTGACCTCGTAGCCCGTAGCCGCGCTCGCCGCGGCCTCGAACTCCTCGTTCGGGAAGGAGTTGTGCACGATCAGGGTGACCACCTTCGAGGCAGAACCCGTCGGATCCTCCTGCGGTGAGCCCTGCGTGGAGCACGCGGTGAGTGTGATCCCGGCCAGGACGAGGACCGCTGCTGCCCTGGTGAGAGCGGGTGCGGACACGGATGTGTTCATGAATACTCCTCCCTGCGCTGGCATGATCCAGATCAGGTTCGACGGTCGAAGCGCGGTTCGCTTCCTCTCAGCCCGGATGCCGGACTCCCGTGGTTCTGGGTTTCAGCATAGCTGGTTGGGTAATCTTGATCGGTGACCACTTCTGATTCACAGCCGCCGACCGGGCCGCTGACCCGCCGCGAGCTGCGCGCCCTGCAAGAGCGCGAGCGCGCCGAACAAGGGCTGCCCCCCATTCAGGCGGATGCCGCACCCGCCGGGAATGCGGCGACGACCGCCGCGAGCACACCCAGTAGCGGGAACTACAGGCCCTTCGACCCCTTCGCCCCGCTCGACACAGACACAGACATCGACATCGACATCGAACCCGAGCCCGCCGCCGCCACGACCTCGGCAGTGACCGACCTCTTCGCTCCTCGCGCCGCTGTCACCACCGATGAGGTCACCGACATGTGGTCGAGCGATCCGCCGACCCGACGTCTCGCCGAGCCCGACGACACCCCGACCGAACGCGCCCTGACGACTCGGGCCACGACCACCACGCTCGAGCGCACAGCCCGCACCCCCGCCGCCGCGCTCGCATGGTTCACCCCGGCGCAGTTGGACCGGATCCCGACCAGATCATCCAGCGGCGATCTGCTCGAAGGTGCCCCCCGCCCGCCCCGGGTGAAGGTCTCGGTGCTTCTGCCGATCCTTGCCGTCCTGGCGCTCGTGGCCGCGTACGCCGTCACCATGATCATGTGGCCACTGGACCGGGTCACCCCCCAGATCGAAGCGAAAGAGTTCGACCAGGTCGTAGCGTCCGCAGCCCTGGTGACCTGGCCAGACGATGGCGCGGCAGCTCTGGGCGTCGCGCACGTCGGTGCCGCCGCGGCATCGGGTGAGGACACGGTCTCGGTCGCGAGCATCACCAAGCTCGTCACGAGCCTGATGATTCTCGACCGTATGCCGCTCGGGGTCGGCGAGACCGGTCCGGTCTTCCACTTCACGCAGCAGGATCGCAACACCTACCGCGCCTACCTCAACCGCGGCGAGTCGGCCCTGAACGTGCCGGTCGGAAAGACGCTGACCCAGTACGAGATGCTGCAGGGCATCCTGATCGGTTCGGCGAACAACTACGCCGACCGGATGGCCCGCGAGATCTGGCGCTCGACCGATGTCTTCCGCGCCGCGGCCGCCGAGTGGCTGCGCGATCGCGGCCTCGACGGCATCGTCATCGTCGACCCCAGCGGCATCGGCGCGGGCAACAAGATGAGCCCGGCCGACGTCATCCGACTCGGCGAGATGGCCATGGCCAACCCCGTGATCCGCGAGATCGTCGGCACGCCCGAGGTGACGCTGCCCGGTGCCGGCAAGGTCACCAACACCAACCGCCTGCTCGGTGAGGACGGGATCACCGGCACGAAGACCGGCACTCTCAAGAACAAATACGGCCTGGTCGCCTCGAAGGACATCGAGATCGATGGCACGCGCGTGCAACTGTTCGCCGCGGCATTGCAGCAGAACTCGGCGGACAAGAGGGACGAGGCGACCGTCGCCCTTCTGGATCAGCTCGAGCAGGCACTGCTGGCGCAAGCGCCCACCATCTCCAAGGGCACGGTGATCGGCACCGTCACGACCGAATGGGGCGAGACGGTCACCGCCGTCACGGATGCCGACGTCCGCGTGGTGCTGTGGAACGGTGCCGTCGCGCGCATCCAGCCGGACCTCACGATCACGTGGGAGATCGAAGGCATGAGCCAGGTCGGAACCCTCGCCGCGATCGGACCGCTGAACGTAGCCAGCACCACCGTGTCGCTCTCCGAACCCCTCGAGGGACCGAGCATCTGGTGGCGCCTCACGCACCCCCTGCAACTGCTCGGGCTCGACGAGTAGGCGTGTCTGACACGCCCTGAGAGAGCTCAGGCTTCCGACGCGGGCGGGATCGCGATCGACCCGGTGAGCGCTTCTTCCGCGTCGAGGTCGGTCGCGGCGTCCTCGAACTGCGACTGATACAGACGCCAGTACGCACCTTCGGCGGCGATGAGCTCCTCGTGGGTGCCCTTCTCGACGATGTCGCCGTGCTCCATCACGAGGATGAGGTCGG
>CAZHML010000054.1:0-15052 GCA_964533745.1 uncultured Microbacterium sp. | reverse complement strand
CCGAGGGGGTCGTGCGGAAGCCTTCGGCGTTGGCGATGACCTTGGGCTCGCCGCCCTCGAGGACGCTGACGACAGAGTTGGTGGTGCCGAGGTCGATTCCGACAGCACGTGCCATGGGGTTTCTCCTTTGTGAGGGGTTTCGCTGCTAAGTCTCCTGGCGGCACCTGTGCAGAACCTGAGCCGCCATGACTCAAGCGTAGTTCAGGCCCGGATCGCTGTCAAGTCAAACTTGATATGGGTACGCTCAAGTTTTAGATCACTGCTTTTGCGGGCGACCCATGTCCTGCCCGTGCTCGGCGTTGTCGACCCGGTCGCCCGAGACTCGCGCGATGACCTGTACGCACAAGGCTCCGCGGCGTAGACTGTTCCCACCCCGAGCCGGAAGGAGGCACATCATGTCGACCGTCTTTGTCGTGCCCTGCGCCGAACCCTTCCCCTCGGAGGCCTCCAGCAGCTGATCATCCTGCGGCCTCCATGATCCTGGAGTGCCACAGTGACCATTTCCTCCTCGTCCTTCGACGAGAACCTCGTCTTCGACTTCGACCCCGGCGAACCTGGCGACGACCAGCGCTGGACGACTTGGCCCGCCGCTCTCGCGAGCGAGCGCGGGCCGCAGCCCTGGCCCGAGTGGCTCGTGACCACCTCGGCGGCTTTCGACACCGAGCTCGGCATCCTGAAGACCGGCAAGGAAGCCGAGGTGTACCTCATCGAGCGCGCCGATATCCGCCACGCCACCACCGAGGCTCCGCGATGCCTGCTCGCCGCCAAACGGTACCTGCGACATGAGCGCAGCAGCTTTCATCGATCCGGCCTCTACCGCGAGGGCCGCCGCACCGATCGCGGCAAGGGTGCCACCCGCGAGGATCGCGCAACCGAGAAGGGCACCTCCTTCGGTCGAGCCGTGATCGCCGCCGAGTGGGCGGCAGCCGAGTTCGCGGCGCTCTGCCGTCTCTGGCAACGGGGGGCTCCGGTTCCCTATCCGGTGCAGCTGAGCGACACCGAACTGCTCATGGAGTTCATCGGTGCCGATGCTGTCGCCGCCCCCCGCCTCGCGCAGGCGCGGGACGCCGACTTCGCAGAGCTGTTCGCCCAGACCGTCGAGGCGATGCGCATCATCGCCGCTGCCGGCCTCGCGCACGGCGACCTCTCTGCCTACAACCTGCTCGTTCACGAAGATCGCATCCGCGTGATCGACCTGCCGCAGATCATCGACCTCGCCGCCAATCCGCGAGGTCTTGACTTCCTGCACCGCGACTGCGTGAACGTGTGCGACTGGTTCGCCCGCCGCCGGGTCGAGTGCGACGCCGAGGAGCTGTTCGCGGAACTGGTGGCTATCGCGTTCGGCTGATCACGCCGTCCCCGTCAATGCACTGAACTCACTCAGGCGGCGGCCGGCTGACGGCGGCGGCGGGTCAGCAGCAGCAGGCCGCCGAGCAGGAGCGCGAGGGCGAGGCCCACCGGGGCAGCACTCAGGTAGGAGCCGGTGCCGGGGAGGCCGCCGCCGTTGTCCGGGTCGCCGTCGTCCTCGTCGCGCTGGGCCTCCTTGAACTGGATGTAGACGTTGCGGATGTCTACGTCGTCGAAGGCCTCGTCGAGGCTGAACGCGCCGTGCATGACCGTCTCGGTCCGCTCGCTCAGCGGCACATCCTCCAGCGCCACGTCGGGGTTCCACCGCACGAGCACCGTGTAGGGGTTCGTGTCGCCCGCAGGGATCCGCAGCACGATCGAGAAGTGCCACGTCTGTCCGCCGTCGATGGAGATCTGCGCGAACGGGATGCCGCTGGCGGCGACGACCGCGTTCAGGGTGATGTAGACATCCTCCAGCGTCACCACGGTCACCCGGATCGTGTAGGAGTCCTCCAGCTGGTCGACCGGGTGCACCCAGGTGTCACCATCGGTCTCGATGATCTCGATCGGGCCGCCGGTGCCGTAGGCCGCGAAGACGTACGGCGGGATGATCGGGGCACCGAAGCTGAAGAGCATGAAGACGATGCCGTCCTCACCCGGCAGGCCAACGGGGGTCGAGTTCGGGCCTGGCGCGGCGAACTGCGGCTCCTCGGTGAATCGGTAGATGTCCAGCGACAGTCCGGCACCGGTGACCGTCCACCAGTAGGGGTCGAAGACGATCTGGCCGGGGTCGGACGTTTCGATGATGATCGTGCTCGTGCCGACGCCGCCGTCGATGGAGACGAAGCCGTGCTCGGTCGCGGCGGGGGTGCCCGTGAGGGTCATGCTCGTGACGAAGATCAGGGTGTCATCGCCCTCACCGGCCTCCAGGCGGAGCTCGGCGCGGCTGCCGTTGATCAGGAACGTGTCGTCGCCCGCGCCGCCGTAGAGGGTCACTGGGCGGCTATTGCCCGGGCTCAGCCAGCCGCGGTCGGTCTCGACCGTCGGGAAGGCGTCGATCGCCGGGACCGAGGGGCTTGTCCGCGGGGTGTCGAAGAACTGGCCCACGATGAAGGTGTCGTCGCCCTGGCCGCCGTTGATCACGGTGGGCGCGCTGTTGTCGTCGAGCACGAAGGTGTCATCGCCATCGAAGCCGTTGATGAGCAGGACGCCGTTGATGCTGCGGTCGTAGCTGATCCGCTCGTAGGTGTCCTCGCCCGTCGCGACCGCGACGATCGCCGGGCGGCGCGCCTCGGGGACGCCCGGAACGGAGACGACCGAGCGCAGCAGCACGACGTCGTGACCGTCGGCGGCGTTGATCGTAAGCGTGTTGATCCCGAAGGGGTCCTGTCCTGTGCCGACGACAACGATGTGCGTCTCGTGCTCGTTCGGATCGTCGATGCCCCAGACGGTCACCTCGACGTGGTTCGAGCCGTTCTGGCCGTCGATGCGCAGGCTGTTCTGGATCGGCAGTCCCTCGAAGTCGTCGCCCGGACCGCCCAGGTGCGTGCCCGGCAGGATCGTGATCCGCGTGATGACGAAGAGGTCGTCGCCGTCTGCGCCGGCGAGAGTCGCCGCCGGACCGCCGTAGAGCGTCGTCTGACCGTCGTGGGTGGTCTCGAACAACTCGATCGTGTCATCGCCCAGACCGCCGAAGATCTCGACATCGCCGACGAGAAGGGACAGAACGATCACCACGAGGTCATCGCCGTCACCGACGTCGATCATCGCGCCGCCGAGCACCTCGCTGTCGAAGATCCACACACTGTCCGCGCCCGCGCCCGTGTGCAGCTCCAGACCGCCGTCGATACTGCTGGTCTCGACGATCACCTCGTCATCGCCCAGACCCGTCTCGATCCGCACCAGACCCGTCACGACAGCGCCGTCGAACCGGATGACGTCGTCGCCCAGGCCGCTGCGCACGTCGATGGTGCCGCCGGGGCCGGTCGCGACGACCGTTCCTCCGAAGTAGGCGGACGTGTCGGTGAAGGATCCTGCGCTCTGACCGTGCGCGAGCCGGATGTCGATATTCACGCCGGAGATGACGGTGCCCAGCGGCGCCCAGAGGTCGTTGCCGACGAGGAGCTCGATATCTCCGTCCAGTGCGACGATGCCGCCGATGGTCGCCGGCGTCCCGTCGACCGCCGTGCCGCCGGCGAGGACCTCGAGGTCTGCATCGACGCGACCGGGCACATAGGGGATCGTCAGCCTGATGTCTCCGGCGACGCTCACGATCCGCAGCACGGTGAGGGGGCCGCTGGCCTCGCGGATGATGATGTCGCCTCCGGCAACCGCCGAGAGGTGCCCGGTCGTGTCGATGACGATCTCGTCGACGACGCTGCCGATGGCGTCCGTGAAGTACAGGTCGACGTTTCGACCCTCGATGACCGTCCGGCCGGCCGCGTCGTGCGGATCGTTGACCAGAGAGGCGGGGCCGCGGAGATGCACGTCGCCGTCTGTGATGACGGCGCCGAGCACGAGGTCGCCGTCGAACTCGCGGATGAACACTCCGCCCGGAGCCGTCGCCAGAAGCCTGCCATCGCCGGAGAAGGACGAATCGATCATCAGGTGATCGAAGCCGGGTGCCGCCCGGCCGATCGTTCCATGGGCATTGAGCGTGATCGTGTTGCCGGTGACGCGGCGCACCGAGTCGCCCAGGCCCGCGCCGTGGAAGATCGACGCGCCCGCCGTGGTCGTCGACAGCGTCACATCCGACTCGGTCGAGGTGATCACGCCGACGAGCAGGTCGCCTTCGACCTCGGTGCTGACGATCTCGCCGTTGGTGTGCAGGTTGATGAAGCCCAGCCCGTCGGAGGCCGAGAACACCCGCGACGGCACCTGCGAGCTGACCAGGTCCGCGTCGATGTCGGTGAACACCTCGAAGGAGATGACGGTGTCGGTCAGCAGGTGCTGAAGCTGGATGACAGTGCCGGCGGCGACATCGGCGAAGACGTAGTGGCTGTCGATCTCTTCGCCGTCGGTGCTGAAGGCGCGCAGCACGTGATCGTCGTAGCCGAACGTGCCGCCGTCGAAGTAGAAGAAGATGGAGTAGCGACCGGTCGGCGAGATCGTCGTCGACGGATAGGAGCTGCTCCCGCCGGGCGCGGCGTAGACGTTGTCCTGGATCTCGTGACCGTCGAAGCCGGCGATCGTGCTGCTGGTGAGAGTGCTCAGCACGTCGACCGAGAGGACTCCGCCGGCGTGAAGGGTCCCGATGGTCCAGGTCGGGACTCCGGTGACGGTGCTGCGTCGCACGACCTGCAGCTCGAGCACGACATCGACGAGAGCCTCGGCGTGGATGAAGATCGGGCGCGTCGTGACCGTGTCGGTGCCGTAAGCGCTCTCGACGAGCTGGATCGACAGCGGTGAATCGCTCATGTAATGCCCGATCGAGCCGTTCAGCGCGTACAGCTCGACGGCGTTGGCGACGATGTCAAAGGTCGCGAAGGCGCTCAGGATGTCGCCGTTGCGGTTGTCGACCACGACCGTGCCGATCGGGTTGTAGACGCCCCCGAGGAAGGTGATGTCGTTGCTCGCGCCGACGTAGCGGTAGTTCACGATCTCGACCCGAGACTCGATGAAGATCGGCGGCCGGATCCTGTACCGGTGATCCTGGGCGGTGTTGTAGGCGCGCTGGCTCACGGTCGCCGCGAGCTGGTCGAGGTTCACGACGCTGATTCCCTCGATCCGGATGTCGCTGGAGGACCAGTTGTAGATGCGCACGAAGTCGAAGGTCGACTGGATCTGGAAGCTGCCGAGGTTTCCGGTGAGGGTACGGTTGCCGCCGACGTTGCTCGCGTTGATCGTGAAGTTGGCGATGGCACCGCCGGTGTTCTCGATGTAGCGGACGTCGATCACGTCGGTCGGCGAGACGAGATCGCCGACCTGCAGCAGCGTGGACCCGATATAGCCCTGCACGCCGTATGTCTTCAGCACGCGCCCGTCGGCACCGACGTAGAACTGCGGGTTGCCGCCGTGCAGGATGACATCGGCGTTCCAGACGATCTGCCGGTTGCCCGTGTAGCTCGTCGAGTTGCTGCGCGACCCGCCGTCGAAGGCACCCTTGCTGTGGGTCGCGTTCACGCTGTCGTAGCGGAGCTGCACGGTGTCCACGTCGAGGCGATACGTGCGCACGAGCACGTTCTCGTGCGCGGTGACGGAGGTCGTCGTGTCGTAGACGATGCGCGCGGTGGAGTCGGTGTCGCCGCCCAGGCAGCCGCAGCTGGCGTGAGAGCGGGCGGACATCGTGAGGCCATCGCCTTCGGCGCGCAGACGGATCGCCTCCCAGGCGTCGAGCGTGACGCCGCCGTGGATAGTGAGGGTCGCACCGCCGCGCACCTCGATGTTCGCCCGGGCGTCGGAGTCGGCACCGAGGGCCTTGGCGTCGGCCTCGCTGTGCGTGCGCAGCGTCCCGTGGCCCATGATCGTGCGGATGTCGATCTCGTCGCCCCGAATGAGGGTGCCGTTACCGGCGATGTCGATGACGGTGTTGGCGTTGACGTGCAGGCCGTAGCTGTTGCTGTCGTTGCCAGAGGCGTCGGCGCCGAGACCGCGAGCACGCGCATAGGCGGTGACCTCGCCGTTCGGTCGGGTGATGCCGCGGATCTCGAGCAGGTGCTCGGCGATGAGCGATCCATCGATGTCGATGTCCGTGCGCAGGGTGAGACGCCCGGTTGCGATCGCGTTGACGCCCGAGCCCAGACCGCTCGCGCGGGCGTCCGACTTCGCACGGACATCGCCTGTGGTCTCGGCATCGATGCGGAGGTTCCACCCGGAGGTGACCGAGGCGCCGACGCCGACGCGCACCGTGCTGTTGACGGTGACGCTGGCGTTGGCGCGAGAGCGACCGACGGCGATGGCGCCGCCGCCGCCGTTGGTGGAGTCGGACGCCGCGAGTCCGCGAGCGAAGAAGTCGAGGGAGAAGTCCTTGCCGCTCTGGACCTTCGCGCGGGCCCCGATCGTGGCGGTCACGGTGGCGAGGATGGTCACGGAGGTGTCAGCCGTGGAGACCGAGATCGCGCCACCGCCGCCGCTGTTCACCGTCGCCGAGCTGTAGCGGGCACCGGCCGGAACCGACTCGACGAAGCCGAGCGGCCGGAAGGCCTGGTGCCCGGATCCGGCACTGGTCAGATCCAGCGTGAGCCATCCGAAGCCGTCTCCGCTGCCGATGTCGGCGAGCCCAGCGGTGAACCAGCTGGTGGCGAGACTGATACTGCCATCGAGGGCGATCGGATCCCCGTCCGCGGTGTCGGCGAGCTGGAAGGAGCCGTCCTCGTCGTCGAGGTTCACGACGTAGTACATGCCGCCGTCGACGAGGCCGCCGATCGGCTGCGCGTTCGGGTAGTAGAGGCGGTGGAGCACCCCGGCGGCGTCCTCGCTCACGTCCGGCACCAGCAGGATCGGCGTGACCTCGATCGGCACGAGCACCCAGACCTCGACCATGACGGGTTCATCGTTCTCGTCGAACACGGGCTCGTCGTTCTCGTCGACTTCCTGCTCGTCGTGGCTGTACATCAGCTCCGTGCAGATCGGCTGGGCGTCGTAGCCCACCGCCTCGCAATAGCTCGCGGCCAGGCGGATGCGATGCTGGTCGACCCTGATCACCCAGTAGGTTTCGCCGCGCACAAGGCCGCCGATGGCCGCGCCGCCGTCCGTGTCGTAGACGACCTCGTCGCCCGTGGCGAAGCCGTGGTCCTTGACGTAGATGGTGTTGCTGCTGTCGTAGACGAAGCCGCCACCGGGGCCGGGCTCCTCCGGATCCGGCTGGTCGTTGATCAACGGGTCTCCGTCGGGACCGACGACGACGTTCACGACGGGGCTCTGGAACTCCGCGGCGGGGTCGGGCGCGATGTAGATGACCAGCTGACCCTCGACGAAGTTATGCGTGATCGCGATCCGGTCGTCCGCGATCTCAGTGGCCCCGGTGACGGGCACCGGAGTGTCGTTGATGAGCGGATCCCAGAGCTGGATCGTCGCGTCGTCGATCACCTTCACCCGATAGGTCTTGCCGTGCACGAGACCGGGGACCGTGGCGCCGTTGTCGTAGTAGACGATGAGCATGCCGTCTTCGAGGCCATGGCGCAGTGGCAGGAACTCCGACGTGCCGTCGCCCCAGTCGACCTCCTGGCCGAAGCGGATCGTTCTGGCGACCGGGTCGATGAGAGCGGCGTCGAACTGACTGCCGAGCATGATGGTGGTGTCGTTCACGACGAGCACACCGTACTCGGTGCTGTTCACGAGCCCTCCGATGACCCCGCCGTCGCTCGTATAGCGCAGGGTCGTCCCGGTGGCGACCCCGTGCGGCGTGGTGAAGGTGATCTGGTTGGCACCGGGCGAGACGCTCTGGATGACGTGCTCAGGATCCTCGATGGCCGGGGCGCTGGAGTTGAACGCCACGCCCATGGCGATCGAGCCGCCGGCGGTCACGATCGAGTCGGCACGGATCTCGAGGGTGAGGGTGGGTGTGACGGTGACGGATGCCTCGTTCGTCGAAACGTTCACCGCGCCGCCGCCGGAGGTGCGGAAGCTGGACATCGCCGCCGGGTTCGACTCCGCGCTCAGCGAGATGTCGCCGCTGACGTTCACGATCGAGCCGCCCGAGGGCGCGCCCACGACGGTCTCCACGGTGTTGGAGATGACGGCGCGAGCGCGGGCGGTGTTGATGTTGGCCACCCCGCCGCCCGAGGTGCTCAAGGCAGCGGTCGCGGTGTCGAGGGCGTGGGTGTACATCGTCAGCGACTCGGCACCCGGCACGCTCGCGGTGCCGATGCGCCCGAGCATGTAGGAGCCGGTGGAGGCGTTGATCCGCGCCTGGGGCTCGCTGGTCTGCACCGCCACCGCGCCGCCGACGACCGCACCGGAGGAAGAGATCGCGGTGTTCGCCGAGATCGCGCTCACGACGACCGCGGCGTTCGGGGCCGTGACCGTCGCGCCCACCTCGATCGTGGCGGTGGTACGGGCATCGGCATGGATGAGGGCGAGCGGGGACGCCGCGCCTCCCGCGGCGGCACCGAAGCTGCGCAGCCCCGCGACGTTCGTCGCGGTGTTCTTCGACTTCGCCTCGACCCGCAGCGCGGTGCCACCGGCCTGCATCCCCGCAAAGCTCGCGAACGTGGGGGTGGAGACCTGCGAGGTCGGCTGGCTGAAGTCGAAGGCACCGAGGCCTCCCGCAAGCGTGTCGGTGTCGACGTATGCGGTGTTCACGGCCTCGGCGGTGACCTTGACCGGGCCGCTGGTGGTGAGGCGATACGCGCCGAAGCTGGCCGAGGTCTCGGCACCTGCGGCGATGAGCGCGACGGTGTTCGAGCCCCCGGCCTCGACGAGGCTGATCCCGGTGCTGCGCATCCGGGCGTCGACCGAGTTGTCCGCCTCCGCCGTGATCGCAGCTCCCGTCGAACCCGAGACATGTCCGGTGAAGCTCGCGGTGGTGGGTGCGAAGATACGTGCACCCGAGGTCAGGCCGCCGTCAATGCTCACGGCACCGATCGCCTTGCGCTCGACGTTTGCCGTGAGGGTGTTCTTCGACGTCGAGCTGACCTCGATCTCGCCGCTGGCGGTGAGGCCGCTCATCGCCGTGAGCGTGACGGTCGCCAGGATCCCGGCCCCTGCGGGCAGGACCGCTGTCGCGGCGACCCCGCTGCCGCCGACGAGGCTGATCTGGCCGAGCTCGGCCGTCGCGGTGACGGTGTTCACGCCGGTGGCCGTGACGCTGAAGTCGCGCGAGGTCGCCGATGCCGCCTCCACCACTGCCTGAGTGACAGCAGCGATCTCGGCCGTCGCGTCGAGGGTCGAGACCTCGATCGCCGCGCCACCGGTCTTGTTCAGCTTCGCCTCGGCGTGATTGACCGCGCTCGCCGAGACCAGTACGTCGCCTTCTCCCGCGTTGAAGGCCGAGCCTGCGAGCGACACAAGCGCCTCGGTCGCCGCCTTCGCGGTGATCTCGGCCGTCGCGCTGGAGGTGCCGATGAGCAGGCCGCCGATGCCGAAGATGTCCACATCGGCGATGGCGGAGTTGACCGAGCCGGCGGTCACCTTCGCGCCCTTGCTCGTGATCGGCGAGCTGAGCGTGGCCCGGGTCGCCGCGTCGATGCGCGCATAGGGGGTTACCCCGGTTCCCCCGCCGAGGGCGACGGTCACGGCATCCGAGTCCACCCGGGCGCTCTGACGCGAGGCGGTGGTGGCGAAGACCTGCCCGCCAGCGGTCACGGTGCCGCCCGAGACGGTAGCGGTGGTGAGTGCCTTCTCGCCGATGAGCGCGAAGGCGCTGGTCACCGAGATGGTCACGAGGCCGACGCTGCCGGCGGTGAGGTTCGAGGTGACCGTGTGGCGCGAGTCCGCCTCGGCGCCGACGGCACCCTCCGCGATCACCGTGCCGGTCAGCTCGGCCGTGACCGACGAGTGCAGCTGCGCCTCGGCGACGAGACTCGTTCCGCTGATCGCGCCGCCGGACAGACCCAGTGTCTTGGCCGAGGCGCGGTTACCCACGCCGCCGGTGACCTCGGTCCTGGCGGAGACGGTGACATCGCCTGTGCTCGCGACGGTCGCCGCGGACTGGAGGCGGGCAAGAGTGGTGGCGCTCTCGGTGACCGTCCCGCGGACCTCGACGCCGCCGGCGGTGACCCCGATCCCGACGCTGACGACCGTGGCCGCGGCGTCCGCCCGGTTCTGTCCTGTGGCCGACACGGTAAGGGATCCGGACGCAGGGATGCGGCCGAGCACGATCGCGGTCGTCGCTCCCGTGACGAGCGCGATCGACTCCACCGCCGAGAACGAGGCGAAGCCGACCGAGGTGTTCAGTGCCTTGGTGTCCGCCGCGGCGCGGGAGTCGGCGACGAACTCGATGTCGCCTCCGGCCGAGATCGTGGCCTCCGCGGGGAGCAGTGCCGTCGTCGTGCGCGAGATCGTGGCTTTGACGATGTTCGCACCGGCGTTGTAGATGCCGGTGCCGATGCCCGTCGTCTCGGCCTCGGCCGTATAGCGACCGCGCGCGGTCACCGAGGCATCATCGGTGAGAGTGGCAGTGCCGGCGAACTCGGCTTCGGTCTTTCCTTCGATCGTGGCCGTGCCCGCGGCTCCCATGACGCCGCCGAGGATGCCGCCGGTCAGGGAGAACACGGTGACCGGGGCCGAGAGCGTCGCATCCGCGAGGACGCGCAGCCCGCCGGATGCGGCAGAGCCGCCGATCGTGACGGTGCCGACGAGAGCCCGGGTGTCACCGGTGATCTTCGAGGTCGCGATGGCGGCACCTGCGGCGATCCCGGCGACGCTGAGCCCGACCGCGAGAGCGGCGACCTCGCGGTCGGCACGGGCATCGACGCCCACGGTGCCGCCGGCATACGGGATGACCGCGTCGGAAAGGATCTGCGCCGTCTGAGCGGCGTTGCTGTCGATGACGACGATCTGCCCGCTGAGGGTGAGTCCGCCCGCGGCACCCGCGAAGGCGGCGCCGCGGCTGCGCTCGCGCGTCCCGGCCGAGACGGTCACGTCGCCGCCCGCGGTGATGGAGACATCGGCCGAGACGGTGGCCGTGACGTTGCTGCGCAGCGTGGCAACGACCACCGAGCCGCCGACGGCGCCGAGTCCGACCGCTGCCGCACCCGCCACGCCGAGATAGTCGTTGCGCTCGGCGGCTGCGATGAGCACATCGCGGCCCGCGTTGATCACGACGCCCTCGCCGATCACGGCCGAGGTTCCTCTCGGGAGGTCTGCCGCGGCGAAGGACGCGGCGATTCCTGCGTCATCCGGTGCTGCCGCGTCGAGGTCGCCGCGGGCTCCGGACAGGGCGGCGTTGATGTGGCTGTCCGCCTTCGAGTCGGTCTCGGAGGAGGCACCGTCCAGCAGGCTCCGGTAGCCGCCCTCCCCGTCGTCGCCGCTTGCGTTCCGGTCGGCGTCCTCGAGTGCGTTGCCGCCGTCGTAGTCGGTGCCGTTGGCGGAGGTGTCCCCATCGCCATAGCCGTCCGATCCGGGAGCGCCGACCGACCACACCGACACGGCACCGGCGACGCCCACGATCCCGCCAGCCGCGCTCAGGCCAAAGGTGCGAACGTTCGTGGTGGCGAGGGCAGCGAGCGAGAAGTCCCGGGCGACGGTGATCTGGGCGTGGGCGCCGATGAAGGCCTGCGTCGTGACGGCGAGGATGCCCACGTCGATGCCACCGGCCACGCCCACCGCACCGACGCCGACCCCACCGGCCACGGTGAGGGACTTGCTGGCATTCGCGGCGGTCACGCTAACCGACTGGGCGGCACCGCCGGCGAAGTTCTGATTGATCCGGGTCACGTCGTCGGAGGTGCTGTCGATGAAGGCGCGCGTGGTGATGTTCAGGATGGTCGCGGTGATGCTCACCCCGACCCCGACGAAGCCGCCGGCGAGCGAGACCGCGAGGCCGAAGACGTCCTGACCCGAACGGGCCTGTACGGCCAGTCCCGCGAAGCCCGGCCGGACGCCGAAGCGGCCGGTGCCGTCGAACTCACCGGTGAGGATTCCCGCGACGGCCGGGGCACGACCCTCGGCGTCGATCGTGGCACCGGCGGTGACCCAGGCCTGCGTGTCCTTGGTGACAGTGGTGACGGCGACGCCGAGACCGACGCCGACGAAGCCACCGGCGGCACCTCCTGCGACCACGACGATGGCGGTGTCGGAGGCCGCATCGATCACGACGCTGCCGCCGGCGTGGATCGTGACCACTGCCACGCTGGCGTGAGTGCGCACGTTCAGCACGAGGACGCTCGCGGCTCCCGCGACGCCGACGAAGCCGCCGGCCGCCGTTGCGGCAGCCGCGGTGAGGCTCTCGGCACCGTGCGCGGCGACGATGAGGTCGGTAGCAGTGGTGACCACCGCGCCGGTGCGGATCTCGGCATCGGTATCGATCGTGACGATCCCGACCGCGGCGCTGGCCCCGACTCCGGCAACACCACCGGCACCGACGACGGCCGAGACCATGAGCACGTCCACCGCGTGACCGGCAGAGACGAGCAGGGACCCTTCGGAGCTGTCCGATCCCGCAGTCACCTCGGCGATGCGACCGACGAAGGCGTCGGTATCGACGGTGATGACGTTCACCGTGCCGCCCACACCCACCCCGACCGTGCCACCGGCGGCGACGCTCACGCCGATCGCGGCGATGTCGGCGCGGCTGTTGGCGGTGACGCTCACGCCGACGAAGCCCTCCGCGGTGTTCAGCGAGGTCTCGCGCACCCCGGAGACGGCGGAGGCCGGAGGCGAGGGCTGGTTGCCCTGGCGCACGATGCTGTGCGAACGGCCGGTCGCGGCACCCGCGTCCAGAATGATCACGGGGCCGGTGCAGTTCCCGTCCTCATCGCACGGGGTCGCGGTGAGCTGGAAGGTGCCGCCGCTGACGTTCATGACGTAGTAGGTGCTGCCGTCGGCGAGGCCGCCGATGGGCGCGCCGCCGCCGGAGCTGTAGATGATCGCGTCACCGTTGGACAGCGACAGCGTGTAGGGCAGCGAGAAGGTGCTGCCGGAGAGTGCAAGGCCCGGCGTGAAATAGGGCGATTCGCTCTCGGGGAGCGTCGCGCTGTCGGTGTCGATGAGCCGGTGGGACTCTCCGGTGGCCGCAGCGGCGTTCAGCGCGATGGTCGTGCCGTCTCCATCGACGGCCGACAGGCGCACCTCGGTGTCGGAGAGGACGTGGACGATATAGGTCTGGCCGCTGACGAGCCCGCCGATCGCGGTTCCGCCGCCAGCGTCGTAGCGCACCATCTGCCCGTCGCGGAAGCCGTGGACGTAACCGAGGTCGATGACATTGCCGCTGATGGCGGAAGCCGGGCGGAACCGGGTGTCGATCGGGGTGGTTTCGAAGCCGCCGGTGTGCACGCGGATGCCGGTACCGAGCTGACCGAGGGCCACGACGACCGAGTTGTCGCCGATGAAGGATCGGGTGGTCTGCGTGACGATCGGAACCGCGGCGCCGATCCCGACGCCGGCGACGCCGCCGATCGCGATCGTGCCGACGATCACGTCGGCCTCCAGTTCACCGAGGGCGGCGATCCGGACGCTGCCGCCCGCCATCACCGTCGAGCGCGAGGAGGCGCAGGCACCCGAGGTCGCGGTGCCGGCCGCGCACACCTCGCCGACCGAGGCGAGGGTGGTCAGCGAGAAGACCGAGACGGAGGCGTTCACGCTGACGCCGACGGTGCCGCCGCCGCTGCCGCCGGCCGAGATGGAGACGACCTTGTCGATCGACGTGGCGTCGACCGTGACGTTGCCGTTCGCGGCGACCGCGGCACCCGGGGCGATCCAGGCGCGGACGTCCTTGGTGATGACCTGCACGTCGACACCGGCACCGACACCGGCGGTGCCGCCGATGGCGACCTGACCCGCGCGACCAGCGGTGATCATCCGGTCGCTCGCGGCCACGGCAATACTCTGCGTGGCGTGCGAGGCGAGGTTCTCGCCGTTCACGACCACCCCGCGGTCGATGTGCGCCTGCGTGGTGTGGCTGTGCACGGCGACAGTGGCCGATCCGGCGACCCCGGCGGTGCCGCCGGCCGATCCGGCCACCGCGGTGACGTCGAACTCGGAGACCTGGTCGGCGGTGATGGCCAGGCCCGCGGCGCCCTTGGCGTCGATGACCGCGTAGGAGGCGATTCCGGCATCGACGATGCCGGTGCGCACGAGCACGACCGCGGCGACGCCGACGCCTGCGGTGCCGCCGACCGCGACGGCTCCGGTGATCAAGAGCGAGTCGGTGACCTCGTCGGATGCCGAGAGCACGAGGTTCCCGCCGGCATAGACCGTGGTCGGGGTGGCCTGGTTGCCGCCGATGAGGGCGCGCGTGCCAGGGGCGGAGGGCCCCTGGTTGATCAGGAGGACGACGAAGGAGCCGGTGACCCCGGCAGTGCCGCCGGCCCCGCCGCCGATGGAGATCTGGACGAATGTCTCGTCCGCGTCGGCGACGAGTGAGACATCGCCACCGACGCGGACCGTCACGCCGTCGCCGATCGAAGCGCGCACATCCTTGTTGTGGATGCCGAGGATGAGCGAGAAGCCGATGCCGGCGGTGCCGGTGGTCAGACCCAGGGCTCCGGCAAGCTCATAGAACTCGCTGGAGTCGGTGGCGCGCATCGACAGGGACTGGCCGGCGGTGGGGGCGCTGACGGCATTGAACTGCACGGCGTCCTCGATGACGGCGTGGGTGGTGATGTTCACGACGTCGACGATGAGCGAGCCGCCGATGCCGACGGTTCCGCCACCGGCACCGCCCGCGATGGCGATGGAGGTCACATCGGGCAGGGTGATGAGCTCGTCGACCTCTTCGCTGATCGACAGGGGCAGGGCGCTGATCGACGAGTCCGCGTGCAGGGCGCTCGCCCCCCCGGCCGCGATCACCGTGGGGTTCGCGAAGCTCGAGGATATGCGGGCGATCGTGTCGGAGTCGATGACGTTGACGACGATGGCCGCGCCGATGCCGTTGCCGGACAGCGAGATCGCGCCGGCCGCGGAGATGGACTGCAGACCCATGGGGTTGCTCGCGAGCAGGCGTACGCCACCGGAGGCGGCGATCGTGACTCCTTCGCCGATCGTGGCCTCGTTGCGCAGCAGCAGCACCTGAACGGCGATGGATCCGGCGGCGCTGAGCTGGCCGTTGCCGCCGGCGGCCGAGATCGCCCACACAACATAGTCGTTCTGGTAGCCGTCGGGGGTG
>CAZHML010000053.1:0-15733 GCA_964533745.1 uncultured Microbacterium sp. | reverse complement strand
CTACGTCGACCACGTGCAGATCACGATGGCCGAGGACATCGGCGTCGGTGGCCGCGCGGGCTACTACGACGGCATCGGCGCCGCCCGGGACGTCATGCAGAACCACCTTCTGCAGCTGCTCGCACTGACCGCGATGGAGGAGCCGATCAGCCACTCCGCCGAGCACCTGCGCTCCGAGAAGGAGACGGTGCTGGCCGCCGTGACGCTCCCGGCTGACCTCTCGCTCGCGACCGCGCGCGGACAGTACGCGGGCGGCTGGCAGGGCGGGCAGAAAGTGCGCGGGTTTCTCGAAGAGGAGGGGATGGATCCCGCCTCCCGCACCGAGACCTACGCCGCGCTGCGCCTGGACATCCGCACCCGGCGCTGGGCGGGCGTTCCCTTCTACCTGCGCACGGGCAAGCGGCTGGGCCGGCGCGTGACCGAGATCGCAGTCGTCTTCAAGCGCGCACCGCAGCACCTCTTCGGCGCCGACAGCACCGCCGCGCTCGGGCAGAATGCGCTCGTGATCCGGGTGCAGCCCAACGAGGGCGTCACGATCCGCTTCGGTTCGAAGGTCCCGGGCACCGGCACCCTCGTGCGCGATGTGACGATGGACTTCGGCTACGGCCACGCCTTCACCGAGGCGAGCCCCGAGGCCTACGAGCGCCTGATCCTCGACGTGCTGCTGGGCGATCCGCCGCTGTTCCCCCGGCACGAGGAGGTCGAGCTGAGCTGGAAGATCCTCGATCCGATCGAGGAGTTCTGGGCGGCGCACGACCAGCCGCTGGAGCAGTACGCACCGGGTTCGTGGGGGCCGTCCTCGGCCGATGCCCTGCTCGTCCGCGACGGCCGCGTCTGGAGGCGACCGTGATCATCGACCTGCCCGAGACCACGATCAGTGCCGTGGCGAAGAAGCTCGACAGCGTACGGGAAGAGGGCGGCGCGGTCGCCCTCGGGCGCGTGCTCACCCTTGTCATCGCCGCCCGCAACGGGGTCGCCGAGGCTGCGATCGACGCCGCCAATGCCGCCTCGCGCGAGCATCCCATGCGGGTGATCGTGCTGACCGTGAGCGAGGGTGCGGCGCGCCTGGACGCGCAGATCCGTGTCGGCGGGGATGCCGGGGCCAGCGACGTCGTGGTGCTGCGCGCCTGCGGCGAGGCGGCGAGCAACCCCGAGAGCCTGGTGACAGGGCTTCTGCTGCCCGATGCCCCGGTCGTCGCCTGGTGGCCCGAAGAGGCCCCTGACGACCTGGCCAACTCCCCGCTTGGCAGGATCGCGCAGCGGCGCATCACGGACGCGGCGACCTTCATCGATGTGGCCGCGCGCCTCACGCACCTGAGCAGCACGCACGCTCCGGGCGACACCGACCTCGCCTGGACCCGGCTGACGCACTGGCGTGAGCAACTCGCCGCCGTGCTCGATCAGCCGCCTTTCGAGGTCATCACCGCGGCTGAGGTGCGCGGGGCTGCCGCCTCGCCCTCGACCGCGCTCCTGGCCGGATGGCTGCAGATGGCGCTGGATGTGCCGGTGCGCTGGTTCCCCGAGGATCCGGACGACTGGCAGGAGGGGATCCGCTCGGTGCGGCTGAGCCGCGCGAGCGGCGATATCGTGCTGGAGCGTCCGCACTCCGCGGTCGCAGTGCTCACCCAGCCGGGCCAGCCCGATCACGAGTTGCACTTTCCGCGCCGCACGCTGCGGGAGTGTCTCGCCGAGGAGTTGCGGCGACTGGACCCCGACGTGCTCTACCGGCGCGTCATCACCGAGGGGTGGCCCGCGCTCGGCGCCCCCGAGATCGGGCGGACATCGTGAGCGCGGTCCGGGTCGTCACCGACCAGACCGCCGACGATGTGGCCCGGCGGGTCGCCGGCCGCTTTCTCCCCTGCCTGCGCTCGGACCTCGCCGAGCGGGGCGAGGCTCATATCGCGGTGACGGGCGGGTCGATGGGGATCGCGGTGCTCCGGGAGGCCGCCGCCTGCCTGGATGCCCCCGAGATCGATTGGTCGCTCGTGCACTTCTGGTGGGGCGATGACCGCTTCGTCCCCCGCGACCACGCCGACCGGAACGCACGCCAGGCGCGCGATGCACTGCTGGGCAGCATCCCGGTGCCGCCGGAGAACGTCCATGAGATGCCGGCGGCGGACGAAGGCCTGGGCCTGGACGACGCCGCGGAGGCCTACGCCGCCGAGCTCGCACGCTTCGGCACCGATGATCAGCCCTGGCCGTCCTTCTCGCTGTGCTTTCTCGGCATGGGGCCTGATGGCCACGTCGCGTCGCTCTTCCCGGGGCGAGCCGAGATCGAGGTGACGGACGCTGCGGTCGTGGCCGTGCGCGACTCCCCCAAACCCCCGCCCACGCGCCTGACCCTCACCCTGCCGGTGATCAATGCCGCCGAACGGGTGTGGCTCGTGGTCGCGGGTGCCGACAAGGCAGCAGCACTGCGCGATGCGGTCGCCGGCGAGGTCAGCGGCGTTCCCGCCGCCCGAGTGCGTGGTCTGTCGCAGACGCTGGTTTTCGCCGACCATCCCGCGGCCGCTGAGCTGCGCACAGAAGGCGACGACTGATCTCAGTGATCCGATGCCGCGACGGGGCTCGCGTCATCCCCCTCTGAGTCGGGAGTCACCGGAACGCCTGATCCCGGCCACGGCCCCGGCGTAATGCCCGCACGAGGATCGGGCAGGACTCCCCCGCTGCTGCCCCGGACGATTCCGAGCTCCTGGCTCTCGCTGAGGATCTGCGGATGGTACCGGGCAAGGCCGATGACGCCCCAGACCGCGATCACCCCCGCGGCGAGGAAGACGATGTATACCGCCATCGGCGCCTGCACGGCCTCGCCCAGGACGAACATGCCGATGAGCACCGCGACGAGCGGGTCGATGACCGTGAGGCCCGCGATGACGAGGTCCGGCGGTCCTGAGCTGTAGGCGGTCTGCACGAAGTAGGCCCCCGCGATCGCGGCAATGATCAGGAACAGGATGCACAGGATCGTGAGGAACTCGAACCTGTCGTCCTGGATGCGGCGCATGACGACCTTGGCGAGCGTGGCGACGAAACCGTACAGAATGCCGGCGGCCGTGACGTAGAACAGCGCCCGCATGCGGTTGCGCAGGATCAGCCAGCATCCGAGCAGGAACACGGTGACCAGGAACAGGATGATGAGGATCGTGTACAACTGCTCGTTCGTCACCTCGCGTTCGGTGGCATAGATAGCAGCGAAGAGCACGAACAGGAAGATGCCGCCGACGCAGGCTGCGATGGCAATGAGCGAGCGCCTCGTCGGAGTGTGACCCGAAACCCGCGCGTTCAGCAGTGTCGTCACGACCAGGGCCAAGGCGCCGAGAGGTTGCACCACGATCAGCGGGGCCACCCACAGGGCACCCAGTTGACAGACGATCGCAAAGCCGAGCATGAGGGTGCCTGCCACCCAGGAAGGGCGGGCAAGGAGGCTTCCCAGCTGGCGCAGGCTCAGGCCCGTGGTCGCGACCGTCCCCGAGAGCCGCTCGACCTTGGTCACGCCCCGGTGCTGGTATTGCGCGCCGAGCGACATGAACACCGCCCCTGCCAGCGCCAACGGGATGCCGAAGAGCAGGCCCGGGCTGCGGAAGGCGTCGACCAACTGCTCCCCGGAGAGGCTCGTGGAGAGAGGGGACAGGAGGGCATGCACACTACGACACTACCCGCCAACGGGCTGTCGATAGGGTTGGGGCGTGACTGTTCTGCCGATACGCATCACGGGCGATCCTGTGCTGCACGCACCCGCTTCCCCCGTCGGGGCCATCACCGACGACATTCGCACCCTCGTTGCCGACATGTACGAGACGATGGATGCCGCACCGGGCGTCGGTCTCGCCGCTCCGCAGGTGGGCGTGAGCCTGCGCATCTACACCTACTCCTACGTCGACGATGACGGTGAGCCCTGGCGTGGCGAGGTCATCAATCCGGTGCTGTGGATGATCCCGACCGAGCCTGGCGCGCCCGATCCCGAGCACGAGTCCGAGGGGTGCCTGTCTTTTCCCGGTGAGCGGTTTCCGCTGCGGCGATCGGATCACGTGCGCGTAGAAGGCCTCGATCTGAACGGTCGCGAGGTCGCGATCGAGGTCAGTGGCTGGCGCGCGCGCATCATGCAGCACGAGTACGACCATCTCGACGGTATCCTGTATGTGGACCGCCTTTCCGACGCCGATGCGAAAACCGCACAGAAGATCGCCCGAAAGCGCGATTGGGGTCCACCCGGTTCGAGCTGGATGCCCGGCGTCGACAATCTCGAGGGATGACATCGTCGATCCCTTTTCACACACCCACGAAGGAACATGATGAAAACCACGACACGTACGCTTCGCGCGGCTCTGCTCGGCCTCACCGCCGTCGCGCTGACGCTGTCCCTCTCGGGCTGCTCGCTCTTCGGTCCCGCAGACGCGGACCGGGATGCCGACGGCAACGTCCTCGAGGAGGCGACGATCGATATCTTCGCGCTCAAGGTCGGCGACTGCGTCAAGAGCGGCGGCAGTGGCGAGACCACCGAGATCAAGGTCGTCCCGTGTTCCGAACCGCACAGCGATGAGGTCTTCTTCGAGTTCAGCATGCCCGACGGCGCGTACCCGGGCGACGACGGCTTCGACGACGCCTTCTTCGACCGCTGCATCCCCGCTTTCGAGCAGTTCGTCGGCGTCAGCGTGCAGGACACCACGCTCGGGGCCTACCCGATGACACCCACCCAGGGATCGTGGGATGACCGCAACGACCGAGTCGTTCAGTGCCTGGTCTACGACCCTGCCGGCGACACCACCGGATCGCTCCGCGGCACCGGCCGCTGAGCCCCGCTCGACGGAAGAAGCCCGGGTCACGAGAACAATCGTGACCCGGGCTTCTGTCGTGCTCCCCCACTTGGACTCGAACCAAGAACCTATCGGTTAACAGCCGATCGCTCTGCCAGTTGAGCTACAGGGGATCGTGTCGCGCGGAGCGGACAACGTCGATCAGTCTAGCAAACTCAGCGGTGCTCCGCGTTCGGCGACCAGGCCATTTCGTCGCCCATTCCGCGGGCGACGACGTGCCCTCCGCGCAGCATCAGCGTCTCGGCGCCGAGCTCCCGGATGAAGGCGGCGTTGTTGGTCACCAGGAGCGCACCCAGGTCGTTCTCCTCACACCGCCGAGCAATGGCATCGAAGACGACCGCACGCACTTCGACGTCGAGGTTCGCGAGTGGTTCGTCGGCGATCAGCACCATTGGCTCGAGCACGAGGGCGCGCGCGATGGCGACCCGCTGGCGCATGCCGGCGCTCAGTTCATAGGGGAACTTCGTGGCCACCCGCAGCGGCAGATGCAGTTCATCGAGCAGGCTTGCCACGCGGATACGCAAGGCGCGGCTGTTGACGCGACGGCTGCGGTCGAGAACCGGCTGGGCGATGATCTCTTCCGCGGTGAACTGCGGGTTCAGGTTCGCTCCCGCGCCCTGCGGCAGATAGCCCGCCGCGGCGTGCAGCATCTTGCGGTGCCGGCCGGGACGACGCACCGAGACACCCGCGACGGTGGCCTGGCCCCCGACGATGCGCACCGTGGGATCGCCGGATGCCGCCAGGGCGGAGACGAGCGAGGTCTTGCCGGATCCCGTCGGCCCCGTGATGCAGATCAGACCACCGTGACCGAGCTGAAACGTCACCCCGTCCACGGCGCGGACGGGATCGCCCTGACCGATCCGATCCACGACGATGTCGAGGCAGTCGATCGCGAGCGGGGACGAGGATTCGGCCATGCAGCTATCCTTCCTGAGATCTCATGACTCGCCGAAGCGCAGTCTGTCGCGGTCGAGGTCGCGCAGACGCACGCGCAGCGCGCGGCCCTGCTCGGACTCGGCGGACACCCGCTGAACGGCTCCGAGCAGTTCGTGCTTCTCCCGGTCGATCTCGCGAATCAGCAGACGCTGGGCAAGGCCGGTCACCGAGGCCACTGCGCCCTCCTCGTCCTTCGCCGGGAACGGTGCCATCAGCAGCTCGCCGGCGAGGGTGCGGAACGGCTCTCTGACGCCCTCGATCGCGCTCAGCGACCACCCGCTGCGGGTGCGATCCGCCGTGCCGGCGACAGCCTCACGAACCGCCTCGAGCGCCGGATGCCGGAACGAGGCTTCCAGAGCAGCCCCGAGCAGCGCCTGATCCACCCGATGACCGTACTGCAGTGCTCCGATCAAGGTGTCGCGCTCGAGCGCGGTGTCGGGTGAGCGACCGAGTGTCGCCAGAGTCACGACAGATGGCGTGCCCTCCGCCTCTGTTGCTGTCTGCTGTCCGGCAGGCACCCGCGCCCCGCGCGCGGCGCGTTCGACCTCGGCGTGCACGACCGTGGGATCCATGCCCAGCCGCCGTGCCAGCACCCGCTCGTATCCGGGTCGCACGAGGCGGTCTCGAATCTCGGCAACGATGGGTGCCGCAGCGCGGAGCGCCCCGACCTGCCCCTCGACGGTCGCGAGATCGAAGCCGTCCAGCCGCCGGTCGATCGCGAACTCGAACAGCGGCACCTTCGCCTCCAGCAGTGCGCGCACTGCGGCGTCCCCGCGCTGGAGGCGCAGGTCGCAGGGGTCGAGCCCATCCGGGGCGACCGCGACGAACGTCTGCGCGGTGAAGCGACTGTCTTCGCTGAACGCGCGCAGCGCTGCCTTCTGCCCGGCCTCGTCGCCGTCGAAGGTGAAGACCACCTCTCCCGCACCCGAGTCGTCGCCCATGATCCGGCGCAGCACCTTGATGTGCTCGGTGCCGAAGGCGGTGCCGCAGGTCGCGATCGCGGTGGTGACGCCGGCAAGGTGACAGGCCATGACGTCGGTGTACCCCTCGACGACCACGACGCGCCGCGGGTCGCCCCGGGCGATATCGCGCTTTGCCAGGTCAAGTCCGTAGAGCACCTGGTTCTTCTTGTAGATCGGCGTCTCGGGCGTGTTCAGGTACTTCGGCCCCGGATCGTCGTCGAAGAGCTTGCGGGCGCCGAAGCCGATTGTCTGGCCGGTGACATCCCTGATCGGCCACACCAGCCGCCCGCGGAAGCGGTCGTAGACACCGCGCTGACCGGTCGAGACGAGGCCTGCGACGCTGAGCTCTTCCTCAGTGAAGCCCTGAGCACGCAGGGCCTTCATCATCCCGTCCCAGCCCTTCGGCGCGAATCCCACGCCGAAGTGCGCGGCAGCCCCCGCATCGAAGCCTCGTTCGCCGAGGAATCGGCGTCCGGAATCCGCCTCGGGCGTCAGCAGCTGCGCACGGAAGAACTCCGCCGCCGCCGTGTTCGCCGCGTACAGGCGGCTGCGTCCGCTCGTCTCGGGAGCCGCTCCCCCGTCCTCGTAGTGCAGGGGGTAGCCGAGGCGTCCGGCGAGGCGCTCGACCGCCTCGGTGAAACTGACGTGGTCGAGTGCGCGCAGAAAGGAGTAGACGTCGCCCGATTCACCGCAGCCGAAGCAGTGGTAATAGCCGACCTGCGGGCGGACGTGAAAGCTCGGGCTCTTCTCGTCGTGAAAGGGGCAGAGACCCTTGAGGGATCCCACGCCCGCGGATCTCAGCGCGACGCGCTCCCCCACAATGTCGGCGATGTTCGTGCGGGCCTTGACCTCCTCGACATCCGCCTGCCTGATCCGTCCCGCCATGTGTCGATTCTAGGGTGCGGGCAGCGCTCCGAGCCCTTCAGACTTCCTCATCGCGCAGCCGAGACAGTTCCGTGCGCCGCGCGGCCTGCAGGACCGGATCCGGGATCGGCAGCGAGGCCAGCAGCCGCCGGGTGTACACCTCGTGCGGATTGCCGAGGATCTGCGAGGACGGACCTTCTTCGACCAGCTCCCCGTGCAGGAGCACCGCGATCCGGTCTGAGAGCATATCGACCACGGCCAGGTCGTGGCTGATGAACAGCGAGGCGAACCCGAACTCGCGCTGCAGCTCCGAGAACAGTTCGAGGACCCGCGCTTGCACCGAGACGTCGAGTGCCGATGTGGGTTCGTCGGCGATGAGCAGTTCGGGTTCGAGAGCCAGCGAACGCGCGAGACTCGCGCGCTGGCGCTGACCCCCGGACAGTTCGTGCGGATACCGGTCGCCGTAGGAACGCGGCAGCTGAACCGCCTCGAGCAGCTCGTTCACCCGGGATCGCGCCGCACGCGGGTTCGCCGCCTGCCCATGGATGACGAGAGGCTCGGCGACGCACTCGGCGACAGTGAGGAGCGGGTTGAAGGTCGAGGCCGGGTCCTGGAAGACGAAGCCGATCTTGCTGCGCAGCGGCCGGAACTCGCGCTCCGAGATCCCGTTCATCTCTTTGCCGAGCACGCGCAGCGACCCGCCGGTCACGCGGGTCAGTCCGCCGATGGCGCGTCCGATCGTCGTCTTGCCGGATCCGGACTCGCCGACGAGCCCGAGCACTTCACCCGGACGGATGAGAAGACTCACGCCGCGGACGGCCGTGAAGCCCGGCTTGCCCAGCCGTCCCGGGAAGGAGATCGTGAGGTCCTGCGCTTCGACGACGGCGGGGCGCTGTTCCCATCCCTCCGGACGCTGCTTTCGTCGTTCTTCGGCGTGCACCGTGCCCTGCCCGACTCTGGGCACGGCCGCCAGCAGTGCCTTGGTGTAATCGGCGCTGGGCGCGGAGAAGAGCGTCCGCACATCGGCTTCTTCGACGACGTTGCCCTGATACATGACGACGACGCGGTCTGCGAGGTCTGCGACCACACCCATGTTGTGCGTGATCAGCACGATCGCAGTGCCGAACTCGTCGCGCAGCTGCCGCAAGAGATCGAGGATCTCGGCCTGCACGGTCACATCCAGCGCGGTCGTGGGCTCGTCGGCGACGATCAGTCCGGGATCCAGGACGAGCGCCATCGCGATCACCACACGCTGCTTCTGGCCGCCGGAGAGCTGGTGCGGGTAGTAGTCGATCCGCGTCTGCGGATCGGGGATCCCGACCCGAGCAAGGATGTCGATCGCGCGCTCCCGCGCCCCTTTCTTGCTGTACCCGCCGTGCGCGCGCAGTCCTTCGGCGATCTGCCATCCGATCGTGTAGACGGGGTTCAGCGCCGTGGAGGGTTCCTGGAAGACCATCGCCACATCTGCGCCGCGCACCTCGCGCAGCTGCGCGGTGCTGAGAGAGACGACATCGTGCGTGCGGGACCCATCGCGACTGGTCAGCAGCACGACGCCGCGCGCCGTCGCCGTCTCGGGCAAGAGCCCCAGAATGCTCTTCGCGGTCACCGTCTTGCCGCTGCCGCTCTCGCCCACGATGGCGACGACCTCACCGCGCTCGACGGTGATGCTGACATCGTCGACGGCCTTGACAGCCCCGGCATCCGTCGCGAACGACACCCCGAGGTTCTCGATGCTCAGAACCGAGCTCATGGCGTCACTTCCTTGCCTGATCCTGCGGGTGTCTCCGCTGCCGACTCGATCGGAGTCTCCGCTGCGGCTCCCACCGAGGTCTCCGCAACCGTTCCGGATGCCTGGGCGACCGCACGCCTGCCCCGCAGACGCGGGTCGGCGAGGTCGTTCAGGCTCTCGCCGACGAGCGTGATCCCGAGCACGACGAGAACGATTGCAAGACCGGGGAACATCGCCGTCCACCAGATGCCGCTGGACACGTCCGAGATCGAGCGGTTCAGGTCATAGCCCCATTCCGCCGCCGCCGTCGGCTCGATGCCGAAGCCGAGGAAGCCCAGCCCCGCGAGGGTCAGGATCGCCTCTGAGGAGTTCAGGGTGATGATGAGCGGCAGCGTGCGGGTGGCGTTGCGCAGGATGTGCCGGAACATGATCCGCCGGTTCGAGGCGCCCAGCATCTTCGCCGACTCCACGAAGGCCTCGGATTTGATGCGCACCGTCTCGGCACGGATCACACGGAAGTACTGCGGGATGAAGACGACCGTGATCGAGATCGCGGCCGCCAGGATCCCGCCCCACAGACTCGACTGTCCCCCGCTGATCACGATCGACATCACGATCGCCAGCAGCAGCGAGGGAAAGGCGTAGATCGCGTCGCAGACGACGACCAGGACCCGATCGATCCAGCCGCCGATGTACCCGGAGACCAGCCCGAGCAGGACTCCGGCGAAGATCGAGAGCATGACCGCCACGACGATCACCATGAGGGCGGTCTGCGCCCCCCACAGCACGCGCGAGAGCACATCGTAGCCGCCGACGGTGGTGCCGAGCAGATGCTCCGCGGAGGGCGGTACGAGCGAGCCGAAGAGTCCGTCCTCACCGCGCAGCTGTGAGAAGCCGTAGGGGGCGAGCACGGGGGCCAGAAAGGCGATCAGCACGAAGAAGCCGGTGATGACGAGGCCTGCCACCAGCATCCCGCGCTGCAGGCCCATACTCTGCCGTAGCTGCCGGATCACCGGCAGGCGGCCCAGCAGCGAGCGGCGAGGCTCGGGAGCGTGTTCCGCGATCATCTCAGTACCTCACTCTCGGGTCGATGAGGGCAGAGAGAATGTCGACGATGAAGTTGCTGAGGGCAACGATCACCGCGAGGAGCGCCACGATCCCCTGCACCGCCACGAAATCGCGCAGAGTGAGGAACTCGGCCAGCTTGAAGCCGAGGCCCTTCCATTCGAAGGTCGTCTCGGTGAGCACCGCGCCGCCCAGCAGCAGCGCGATCTGCATGCCGATGACGGTGATGATCGGGATCAGCGCGGGCCGGTAGGCATGCTTACGAACCAGGCGCGACTCGCGCACACCCCGGGACCGCGCCGCATCCACGTAGTCAGCCGACAGCGTACCGATGACATTGGTGCGCACGAGCCGGAGGAACACGCCGGCGGTGAGCAGGCCGAGGGCGATCGCCGGAAGCACCGCGTGCGAGAGCACATCCAGCACCATCGCGGGATCGCCCGTCTGCAGCGCGTCGATCGTATAGATGCGGGTTCGCACGGGCACATTCAAGAGCGCGAGCTCGGTGCGCAGCGATGCGCGACCGGCGACCGGCAGCCAGCCCAGCTGCACCGCGAAGATGAGTTTCAGGAGCAGGCCCGCGAAGAAGACGGGGGTCGCGTAGCACAGGATCGCGAAGACCCGGAGGAAGGCGTCCGGGTAGCGGTCGCGGAAGTAGGCCGCGACCATCCCGAGCGGAATGCCGACGGTGAACGCCACGATGAGCGAGTAGAAGACGAGCTCTGCCGTCGCCGGACCGTAGGTGACCAGCACTTCCATGACCGGCTGGTTCGTCGAGATGGTGGTGCCGAAGTCGCCGGTGAACACCTGCCCGAGGTACTCGAGATACTGCACGATCAGCGGCCGATCGAAGCCCGCCTGGTGAATGAGCTCCTGGAGCTGGCTCGGACTGAGCCGGCCGCCCTGGGCCGCCGTGATCGGGTCGCCCGTGATGCGCATGAGGATGAACACCAGCGTGACGAGAATGAAGATCGTAGGGAAGATGAGCAGGAAACGGATCAGGATGTAGCGTCCGAGTCCGCCGTCCGCACGTGCGGGCTTTCTGCCGGGCACGCCGCGTTCCGTGCCCGGTGAAGTCGTGTCAGTCATGTGGCTACGTGGTCCTCGCTGAGAGGGAGGCGGCTACGCCGCCCCCCTCTCGTTCGCGCTCAGGGACTCTGTCGAGTCCCGATGATCACTTGGTCTTGGTGATCGCGCCGTAGCGGAACTTGAACGATCCGTCCAGCGTGTCCGACACACCGGAGACGCCATCCAGAACCACTGCCACCTGAGCACCCTGCATGTACGGGATCGTGGACAGATCCTGCGCGACGAGATCCTGGATCTGGCGGATCATCGCCTCGCGCTGACCCTTGTCCGTGGTCACCGGCTGCTGGCGGATCAGGCTGTCGACCTGCTCGTTGACGTAGCCGTTGACGAGGAAGTTGTCGATCGCGAAGAACGGCGACAGATAGGTGTCCGGGTCGGAGTAGTCCGGGAACCAGCCGAGCTGGAAGATCGGATACTTGCTGGTCCGGTCCTGGCTGTAGGTCACCCACTCGGTGCTCTGCAGCGTCACGGTGAACAGCCCGCTCGTCTCCAGCGCATCCTTGATCGCCGCGTACTCGTCACCCGAGGAGGGTCCGTAGCGCTCGGCGACGTACTGGATGTGCAGCGCCAGCGGCGTCTCGACACCGGCGGCCTGCAGCACCGCGGCTGCCTTTGCCGGGTCGGGGTTGCCGTTGCCGTCGCCGTACTGCTGCTTGAGCGACTCGGTCGCACCGAACTGTCCGGTCGGGACGTAGGAGTACAGCGGCTGGAAGGTGCCGCGGTAGACCTGCTCGGAGATCTGGTTCCGGTCGATCAGGTGAGCGATCGCCTGGCGGACGGCGAGAGCCTTGGCCGCGTCCGGGTTCGCGCTCTCGGTGCCGAAGGGCTGCAGGGCGAAGTTGAACACGAGATAGCGGATCTCGCCACCGGGCCCGTCCACGACCTGCACGCCACTGCGCGTGCGCAGGTCGGCGATGTCGGTGGCCGAAAGCGTGCGGTTGGCGACATCGATGTTGCCCTGCTGGATGTCGAGCTTCAGGTTCGACGAGTCCGCGTAGTACTTGACGTGGACGTTCTCGGTCTTGGCCGGACCCAGCAGACCCTGGTAGCCGGGGTTGGCCTTGTAGGACACGAGGTTGTTGATGTCGTAGCTCTCGATCGTGTACTGACCGGCGAAGGGGCGGCCCTTCATGATGTCGGCGTCGCTCGTGACCGCGGTCGCCGAGAACACCTCCTCATCGACGATGGGCGCGGCCGGGCTCGACAGGATCTGCGGCCAGATCTGGTCGTTCGCCGACTTCAGCGTGAAGATCACGGTCACATCGTCAGGTGTGGCGATGCTGTCGAGGTTGTAGAGCAGCCACGACGGTCCCTGGTCAGAGGCGATGGCGACCTGGCGCTCGAAGGAGAACTTCACGTCGGATGAGGTCAGTGCGTTGCCGTTCGCGAAGGTAAGTCCGGGCTTGAGCTTCACCGTGTACTCGGTGGGGCTCGTGAACTCGGCCGACACCGCGATGTCCGGCTGTACGTCAGCCGTGCCGTAGGGAGCGTTCACGAGGAACGGGTACACCTGGAGCATCGCCGTGAACGAACCGTTGTCGTAGGAACCTGCGGGGTCCATGCTGGTGATGCGCTCGGTGGTGCCGATGGTGATCGTGTCGACGGTGGTTTTGTCACCGTTGCCGTTGGAACCGTCGTCGCCCGGGTCATTTGTGCTGACACAGGCGGCGAGGGCCAGAGCGGCTGCCGAAAGCCCGGCCACTGTCGCAAGTGTGCGACGGCCGAAGCTGTATGCGGATGCCATTATCCGGTTACCTTTCCTTCTGGGCGCGGCCATTGTTGGCCGTGCAGGTGCCCTCAGGCTAGGCTCCGCGGGTCGCTCTCTGCCACAAGGCGCGGATCGTCGTTATCAATCTGCAACCATTGCTCCCGGAAATCCAGGCAGAACTTCCTCAAGATTGGCTCAAGACGTGCGCTGTTCGCCCAATCTGAGGGCTCTCACCACCATCTGCTCAGCGCGGTGACCAGATTCCGATGGATGCCGCATCCACCTCACCGACGAGGCGGTGATGCCACGCGAGGGCCACCTGATCGGTGAGGCTCGCGACCTGATCCACGATCACTCTCTTGCGTGCCGCATCGGATGTGACGGAACGGAAGTCTGAGGCGAAGGCGGGATCGAGGCCCCCGTCCCCTCGCTCCCACAGCGCGTCCGCGACTCGCGCCAGTACCCGGCGTTGCTCGCGGTAGAGCTGCTTTCGTCCCTCGATGGAGACGACCGCGACGCCGATCACGCCTTTGAGCACGGCAATCTCGGTCTCGACGATCCGGGGCACCACGACGTGCGCGCGATATCGGGTGAGCTGCTCGCCCGGATACGCCTCGCGCGTCGCGCTCGTCGCGGCCCGCGCGAAGCGCCCGATGAGCTCGGAGGTGAGGTTCTTCAGTTGCGCAAGGTTCTGCCGGGTGCCATCGAAACGCGTCACCCATGTGGGCAGCTGCGCGAGGCGGAAGAGCGCCTCTTCGAGTTCTTCGCGACCGAAGTCGAAGCCGACCCAGGTCTGGATCGCGTCCAGCAAGGCCGCGTGCTCGGCAGGATCCGTGAGACGCGCGGGGTCGAGGTAGCCGTTGGTCACCGCGTCCTCGAAGTCGTGCACCGAATAGGCGATGTCGTCGGAGAGATCCATCACCTCGGCCTCGATGCAGCGCACTCTGCCGGGGGCGTCCTGTCGCATCCAGCGGAACACTGCCTCGTCATCGGGGTAGACGCCGAACTTCATCCGGCCGCTCGCATCCGGCTGCGGATTCTCGGCTGTCCAGGGATACTTGCTCGTCGCGTCCAGGCTCGCCCGGGTGAGGTTCAGACCCTGCGAGGTGCCGTCCTCGCCGGTCACCTTCGGTTCCAGGCGCACGAGGATGCGCAGGCTCTGCGCGTTGCCCTCGAAGCCGCCGATATCGCTCGCCCAGTCGTTGAGTGCGCGCTCGCCATTGTGCCCGAAGGGCGGGTGACCCAGATCGTGGCTGAGGCACGCCGTGTCGACGATGTCCTCAGACAGGCCCAGCTGCGAGGCGATCTCGCGGCCGACCTGGGCTACCTCGAGCGAGTGCGTGAGGCGATTGCGGGCGAAATCGACGGGGTTGGCGGGACTCAGCACCTGGGTCTTCGCGGCGAGGCGGCGCAGGGCCGCGGAGTGCAGCACGCGGGCGCGGTCGCGAGCGAAGTCATCGCGTGCCGAGCCATGGGTCTCGGCGATGAATCGCTCGGCGTCGCTGGCCTCGTAGCCAGGCACGCTGATCTCCTTACCCGCCATCGTTGTCGATCTCCGCACCGCGCAGCATCTCGCTCGCACCCTCGGCCAGATCCCGAGAGTCCAGCCACCCCTCCGGCAGCGCGGTGCGCTTGGGTCGTCCCGCCCGGCCGCGCTGCCCCTCGGCATCGGCGCCGGGATACGGGGCGTCATGATCGAGCAGCCCGAGGAGCTCGTCCATCTCGGCCAGGCTCGACACTGTCGCCAGCCGCGTGCGGATGTCGCCGCCGACCGGGTAGCCCTTGAGGTACCACGAGACGTGCTTGCGGACGTCGCGGCATCCCCGGTCCTCGTCCTCGAAGAACTCCACGAGCAGCTCGGCGTGACGGCGAAGCGCCTGCGCGACGAAGCCGAGGGTGGCGTCGACGGAGCCGGGGCGCGGCTCGGGCGCTTCGACAGGCTCAGCGACCGAGCCCATCCCGGTCCGTGAGCCTGTCGAAGGGCCGAGCGCCGCCGCCAGCTCCCCGAAGATCCAGGGCCGTCCTAGGCAGCCGCGCCCGACGACGACGCCGTCGCATCCGGTCTCATCCATCATGCGCACGGCATCGTCCGCCGCCCAGATGTCGCCGTTGCCGAGGACGGGGATGCTCGTGACGGCCGCTTTCAGTCTCGCGATGGCATCCCAGTCGGCGTGACCGGAGTAGAAGTCGCTCGCCGTGCGCGCGTGCAGCGCCACCGCCGCGGCCCCGGCGTCCTCCGCCGCGCGCCCCGCCTCAAGGTACGTGAGGTGCTCGGGATCGATGCCCTTGCGCATCTTCACGGTGAGCGGCAGATGCTCGGCGGCCCGCACAGCCTCGGTCACGATCGCGGCGAACAGCGTGCTTTTCCAGGGCAGGGCCGCCCCGCCACCCTTCCGCGTGACCTTGGGCACCGGGCATCCGAAATTCAGATCGATGTGATCGGCGTGATCCTCTGCGACGATGATCCGCACCGCCTCGGCGATCGTCTTCGGGTCGACCCCGTAGAGCTGGATCGAGCGAGGCGCCTCGCTCTCGTGATGACGGATGAGGCGCATCGTCGTAGCGTTGC
>CAZHML010000052.1:0-16152 GCA_964533745.1 uncultured Microbacterium sp. | reverse complement strand
CCGCGGCGGGGGCTGTGAGCGAGGCATCGGGTCCGCTCGGACGACGAGAGGTGCCGACCGCTGCGGCGATGGAGCAGCTGGGACGGGAGCTCGGCGAGCGGCTCGCGGCCGGCGACCTGCTCGTGCTGACCGGGCCGCTCGGAGCGGGCAAGACGACGTTCACGCGCGGGCTCGCCGCTGCGCTCGGCGTGCGCGGGCCGGTGCAGAGCCCCACCTTCGTGATCGCACGCACGCATCCCTCGCTCACGGACGGCCCCCCTCTCGTGCATGTCGACGCCTACCGGCTGGGCTCTGCGGCGGAGCTCGACGACCTGGATCTCGACCTTGACCACTCGGTCGTGGTGGTCGAGTGGGGAAGAGCGCTCGCTCCGACCCTCGCCGACGAATGGTGGGATGTCGAGATCGAGCGGCCCGTCGGCGGCGGGGACGACGATGAGGAACTGGATGCGGATGCCCCCCGGGTCGTGACCGTGAGCCGCGTTGCGGCTTGAGATGTCGGGTGAATCGGCCCCTTCGACAGGCTCAGGGACCGGCCTATAGAACGGTGCCGGTCGCTGAGCCTGTCGAAGCGTCCGGCAGCGGGGGGTGCCCTTCGACGGGCTCAGGGGCCAGTTGCGTCATCCACAGGTGGCGGATACCAGAGTCAGCGATCGACAAGACTGATCAGATGGCATGGATGTACATCCTGCAGTGCACGGACGACAGCTACTACACGGGCAGCACGGTCATCGACCCCCCGGCGCGTACGTGGCAGCATAACCACGACGACGAACGCGGTGCCGACTATACGCGTAGGCGTCGCCCTGTCCGTCTTGTGTACGTCGAAGAGTTCCCGCGCATCGAGGATGCGTTCCTGCGCGAGAAACAGGTACAGGGCTGGTCGCGGGCGAAGAAGAAGGCCCTGATTGACTATCGCGGTGAGGACCTTCCGGCGCTTGCGCGGGGACGTTCTGGCCCTTCGACAGGCTCAGGGACCGGGACCAAGGGCTCCGGATAAACGTCGGCGGCTACCCTGGAAGGGTGATCCTCGCCGTCGATACCTCGCTGGGCACGGCCGTGGCGCTCGTGGGCGCTGATGGTGCGGCGCGCGCGCAGGCATCCACGGCACACGCGCTCGGGCATGCCGAGGTCATCGGCGAGCTGCTCAGAGAAGTGGTCGCGGATAGAGAGGTCGGCTATGTCGCCACCGGGATGGGGCCGGGGCCTTTCACGGGGTTGCGCATCGGCATCGCCGCCGCGCGCGCTTTCGCGCTGGCCCGCGGCATCCCCGTCATCCCGGTGCCGAGTCACTTCGCTGCAGCGTTCGCGTGCGCTGAGGCCGAGCCGTTCGCGATCGTGACCGACGCCCGCCGCCGTGAGGTCGCGGTCACGCGATTCGAGGGACTCGATGCCGACGGCATCCCCTGGCAGATCGCCGCGACCGTGCTCGTGCCACGCGCCGACGCCGAGGCGCATCTCGCCGACATCCGTCACGTCGAGGTCACCGAGATCGACGCGACCGCCCTCGGCCGCATCGCCGCTCGCGCGCTCGCGGCGGGCCGCACGCTCACCGGTCCCGAGCCCCTGTACCTGAGGGCACCGGATGTGACCCTGACCGCGAAAAGGCCGGCCGCATGACGATCCGTCCGGCCGCTGCAGCCGACTTCGCGGCGATCATGCGAATCGAGAGGGCCGCGTTCCCGAGCGACGCCTGGTCCGAGGCGATGATGCGCGAGGAGCTCGCCTCGCCGCACAGCCACTATCTCGTGTACGAGGTCGCGGGGCTCATCGTCGGTTACGCAGGGCTGCGAGCCGCCCGCGGAGCGGGGGATGCCGACATCCAGACCATCGCCCTCGAGGCCTCTTCGCGCGGCGCCGGGCGTGGACGCGAGCTCTTGCGCGCGCTGCTCGCCGAGGCCGAGCAGCGCGGTGCTCGCGAGGTCTTCCTGGAGCTGCGCGCCGACAACCCGGCAGCGGCGGGTCTCTATGCCGCCGAAGGCTTTCTCGAGATCGGGCGGCGTCCGCGCTACTACCAGCCCGATGGCATCGATGCGATAGTGATGCGGCTCGACGTGCCCGGGTGGGTCGCGGCATCCGCCGCCGATGCGGGGGCGTGCACATGAATCGGGACCAGCCCCTCGTGCTCGGGATCGAGACGAGCTGCGATGAGACCGGCATCGGGATCGTCCGGGGACGGACGCTGCTGAGCAACACGATCGCCAGCAGTATGACCGAGCACGCCCGCTACGGCGGCGTCGTGCCCGAGGTCGCAGCCCGCGCCCACCTGGAGGCGCTGCAGCCCAGCATCGAGGCCGCGCTCGCCGAGGCGCGCGTGCGACCGGAGGATCTCGACGCGATCGCGGTGACGAGCGGCCCCGGCCTGGCGGGTGCCCTCATGGTCGGGATCGGTGCCGCCAAGGGCCTCGCCGTCGCGCTCGACAAGCCCCTCTACGCCGTGAACCACCTCGTCGGCCACATCGCCGCGGACCTGCTCAGCGGCGAACCGGTCCCGCAGCCCACCATCGCCCTGCTCGTCAGCGGCGGGCACACATCGCTGCTGCATGTGCGCGACCTCACGAGCGACGTCGAGATGCTCGGCGAGACGATGGACGATGCTGCCGGCGAGGCCTTCGACAAGGTCGCGCGCCTGCTGGGTCTGCCGTATCCCGGCGGGCCTGAGATCGATCGGGCGGCGGACGCCGGCGATCCCGAGGCGATCCGGTTCCCCCGGGGGCTGTCGCGGGCCTCCGACATGGTCGAGCACCGCTGGGACTTCTCGTTCTCGGGGCTGAAGACGGCGGTGGCCCGCTGGGTGGAGCGCTGCGAGGCCGCGGGTGCACCCATCCCGGTCGCGGATGTCGCGGCCGGTTTCCGCGAGGCCGTCGTCGACGTGCTCGTGACCAAGGCCCTCGACGCCTGCGCACAGCGCGGCGTGCCCAGGCTCCTGCTCGGCGGGGGCGTGATCGCGAATCGGCGGCTGCGTGAGACGGCACTGCGGCGAGCGGATGCCGCCAGCGTCGCGGTCCGCATTCCGCCGCTGCCGCTGTGCACGGATAATGGTGCCATGATCGCTGTTCTGGCCGCCGAGCTGATCGCCGCGGGGCATCCGGCCTCGACGCTCGGCTTCGGGGCGGACTCCACGCTGCCGGTCACCGAGATCCAGGTCGCTCGGCAAGGAGGGGCGGATGACTGACCAGACCCCCGAGCCGGAGCTGCGCCGGCATCGCAGCGCGGATCCCACGGTGCGGATCGAGGACTTCGGCGCGTATACGGTCTCCTACGCGCAGCCGACCGTGTCCGCACCCGTCTCGGACGCCCGCACCGAACTCGCGCCGGTACCGCTGACCCGCAAGCAGCGGGCCGCGATCGCCAAGACCCCACGCCTGGCAGCGATCGCGCTCGGCCTGGCCGTCGTCGCCTTGGTGTCGTCGTTCTTCTTCGGCTGGGGGATCCCGGTCGCGCTCGCTGCGGTCGTGGTGGCGGTGCTCGCGCTGCGCCGGCCGGCAGAGAGTCGTCCGGTCGCGATGTGGGCGTTGCTGCTCGGTCTTCTCGCGAGCGTCTTCAGCATTGGCTGGCTGATCTGGCTCTCGATGCAGCTGGACCGACTGGGATAGGCACCGCATGAGCGATCCCGCGGTGACGAGCGACGAGGCCGCAGAGTTGCGCGCGCTGCAGGCACGCGTCTATTCCCGCGACGCAGAGGCGACCCCGGCGGAGATCGAGCGGTTGCACGAGCTGCAGAACCGGCGGCGACGCGCGTCGGCTCCGGCCGTCAGGACGAGGAGTGCTGCGGCATCCGCACTTCCGACGGCCCCACCCGGGAACACCCCCGATTCGGAGGCGGCCGAGCGCATCGCTCCCGACGTGCTCACACCTGCGCCTGCAGCCACTCCGGTGGGCGAAGAGAGGGCGGGGTCGACGGCTCCGGCGGGCGGGCAGGCTGCCGATCCGCCCGCCCCGGCTCCCCGTCGCTTGCGCGGCGCGATCATCGGCGCGGCCCTGGTGCTCGCGGGACTGGTCGTCGGACTGTTGATCCCCCGTGGTGCGCTCGAGAGCGGACCGGCGCTCACGGATGAGCAGCGTGAGCGCGCCGCGCAGATCGCCGAGCAGGAGCACTTCGACGAGGGTTCGATGACCCTCGTCGGGGAGCAGGAGGACGTGCGGGTCTGGGCGGCGACGCTGATGGAGGGCGCGGTGACCTGCGTCGTGGCCGACACCCGCAGCGATCACAGCACCGCATGCATGGGCACGCAGGCGTTCCAGGCGGGCGAGGTGATCGCTGTGGCCCACACATCCGGCGATCCGGAGACGGTCGGCTTCGAGGCGTACCTCAGCCAAGCGATCGACGGTGGACTGATCGCGCGGATCAATCGGGTCGAAGGCGGTTTCGTGGCGGAGCCCGACTGGCTCTCGCAGTTCCCCGACAGCATGCGCCCGATCGCCGAGCAGTTCGTCGAGGAGGGCTTCGAGGCCTACTCGCTGCAGCTCGTCGGCGAGTTCCGGGGCGACTCGATCTGGGCGGGCACGCGCGGATTCCCCGAAGAGCAGTGCCTGATCCTCACGGGTTCTCTCGGCGACATGCACTGCGAGCCGGGGCCTCAGGTGCGTATGAGCGGCCTCACCCTCGAGGTGCGCACGGGATACTTCGTGTCACACGAGTTCGTCCTCAACTACACGAACTGGGGTCAGCCGTACCTCAGTATCCGCGAGCTCGAGGTGAGCCTGCGCGGCTAGGGGCGATCGGCCAGGATCGCCAGGCGCTTATCGCCGATCCGGGTGAGCAGCAGCGTGGCGCTGTCGTCGCCGCGCAGCACGAGCTTTTGCCGGAACTGCGCCGGATCGACATCCATCCCGCGCTTCTTGATCTCGAGGACCCCGATGCCGTGGTCGCGCAGCGCGGCGTTGATGACCGGTACCTTCGCGGGCATCGCCTCGCGCACGCGGAAGGTCTGCACGAAGGGGCTCGTGCGGCCGGCATCCGAGGTGAGGTAGGCGATCCGCGGATCGAGGGGTCCGGCATCGAGGCTCCGTGCGACCTCGCCGATGAGCCGGGCCCGGATGACGGCCCCGTCGGGTTCGTGCAGGTACGCGCCGAGTGCGCGCGCCGGCGCGTCCTCGGTGTCCCCCGGCGCGGTCAGCTCGTGCGCCTCGTCGCCGCGCAGCAGCAGGGCCGAGCGGCGGACGCCCGGGCGGGCAAGCGCTCCTGACCACAGCACGAGTTCCACGGTCTCGCCCTCGGCGCTGACCCACTGCGCCTCGCTGCCGGGCGGGAGCGCATCCCGGTCGTGGGCGGGGCTGAGCTTGATTCCGGTCGGGATGCGCTCGGCGAGGTCCAATGCCCAGTCCAGGGGCGGGGAGTAGTCTGCAACGCCGACCCGGCGCGTCTCGCCGTGCCCGGTTGTGCGGCGAGCGGGATCGAGCCAGATGGCATCTGGGGAGTTGCTGCGTTTCGACTCGCTGCGCTCGCTCAACGAGCGGTGAGCGGCCCCGGTCTCCCCGCGAGCCGCAGGTGAGTCGGAACGCAGCGTCCCGGCGACATGATCCTGCGCCGCACCGTGGTGCACCTCGACCTGCTCCCCGAACACCGCGAGGTTGTAGGCGGCGATCGCCGCGGTCACCTCGTCGGCCTCCACGGCGCTGACCCGCATCCCGACCGCGGCGAAGGCCAGGGCGTCGCCGCCGATGCCGCAGCCGAGGTCGGCGACGTGCTCGATGCCCGCCGCACGCATACGACCCGCGTGGTGCGCGGCGACGGAACGGCGCGTGGCCTGCTCCAGTCCCGCCGGGGTGAACAGCATCCGTGCCGCGAAGGGACCGAACTTCGCCGCGGCCTTCGTGCGCAGCCGTGCCTGCCCGACCACGGCCGAGACCAGGTCCGGGGAGTGCCCGGCCGCCCGCAGGCGCGAGACCTCACGGGCGACATCCGCGCTCGTCGTGATGGGGCCGAGTCCGTCCAGCAGCGTCAGCCCCTCGCGGGTCAGCAGCGCGCGCAGCTCGGCCATCTCCATCCCCACAGCCTAGAGCGGCGCTGCGCGACTGGCACTCGCGTTGCGTGAGTGCCAGCGATGCGCCTACACTGGGATTAGCACTCTCGGGCTGAGAGTGCGAATCAGTCTTCATCTGTCGTGTCAAGAAAGAAGAGGTAGACCGTGTCGGTTTCCATCAAGCCGCTCGAGGACCGCATCGTCATCCAGCAGGTCGAGGCCGAGCAGACCACCGCGAGTGGTCTGGTCATCCCTGACACCGCCAAGGAGAAGCCCCAGGAGGGCCAGGTCGTGGCCGTCGGCCCCGGCCGCATCGACGACAACGGCAACCGCGTGCCCATCGATGTCGCCGTGGGCGACCGCGTGCTGTACAGCAAGTACGGCGGTACCGAGGTCAAGTTCGGTGCCGAGGAGTACCTGGTGCTCTCCGCCCGCGACGTGCTCGCGGTGGTCGTGCGCTGACGACCTGAACACCCTTTTTCGGGGCTCGGATGCGCAGCATCCGAGCCCCGAGGTCGTTCGGGTTCACTAGGCTTCTCTGGTGGCACAACGCACGCCGATGACGCAGCAGACCCTGGGCGGCGTCTACGCCTTCCTCTCGTACATGCTGTGGGGCTTCTTCCCGCTCTACTTCTTGCTGCTGATGCCTTCCGGCCCCTGGGAGCTGGTGGCCTGGCGCGTCCTGCTCTCACTCGCCGTCTGCGCGCTGATCCTGCTGGTCACCCGGCGCTGGCGACAGGTCTGGGCGATCGCGCGGCAACCACGACTGCTGCTGTGGACGGGGCTTGCGGGGCTGTTGATCTATGCCAACTGGCAGATCTACATCCTCGGTGTCCTCACCGGCCGCATCGTCGAAGCAAGTCTGGGCTACTTCATCAACCCGATCCTCACGGTGCTGCTCGGCGTGATAGTTCTGCGCGAGCGGTTACGGTGGCTGCAGTGGGCCGCGATCGGGCTCGCCGTCGTCGCCGTCGGCGTGATCATCCTGGGCTACGGCTCGTTCCCGTGGATCGCGCTGACGCTCGCGCTCTCTTTCGCTGTGTACGGCTTGCTGAAGAAGAGGATCGGGCCGAACGTGGACGCTGTCAGCGGCCTGACCCTCGAAACGGCCTGGCTCGCACCGGTGGCCATCGTCCAGCTCTGGGTGGTCGCCGTGACGACCGGAGTCACCCTGGGGACCGTCAGTGCGCGGCACACGGTGCTGCTCGCTCTGGCCGGAGTCGTGACCACCGTGCCGCTGCTGCTCTTCGCTGCGGGTACGCGCCGCACACCGCTCAGCGCAATCGGCCTGCTGCAGTTCTTGACCCCGTTGATCCAGTTCGCGATCGGGGTGTGGATCATGGCTGAACCGATGCCGACCGAGCGCTGGATCGGGTTCGCTCTGGTCTGGGTGGCACTGGTCATCCTGACCACCGACATGCTCGTGGCGATGCGTCGGGGGCGTCGAACGGGAGTCGTGGGCGAATCCGAGTCGGAGATCGATCGAGCCTGGACGGGTGCAACGTCGTTACCCAAGTGAGACGTGATGTTACACATTGTTAGCGAAAGGCAACCAAAACCTGAGCAAAAAGGCAGTAGGTTTGGTAGCTAAAGAACCGGTTCACGAAAACCGGATCAACGTTCATTCACATCAAGGAGCACTATGAGCGTCTTTACCAGCCCCCGCGCACGGAAGGTTATTGGCGGCATCGCAGCCGTCACCGCCAGCGCACTCATTCTCTCAGGCTGTGCCGGCGACACACCGTCGACCGACCCGACTGAGTCGCAGGCACCCGAGGAGCGCGCCCCGATCAGCCTCAAGATCGGCACGATCCTGCCGCAGACCGGTTCGCTCGCGTTCCTCGGCCCGCCCGAGGAGGCCGGTGTCGGTCTTGCCGTCGAGCACGTCAACGCCTACAGCGCCACGACGAAGCTCACGATCCCGGCTGTCATCTGGGGCGACTCGGGCGACCCGACCAACAACGCATGGCAGACCACTGCTCCGCGTCTGATCTCCGAGAACGTCACGGCTGCCATCGGTGCCGCGTCGTCTGGTGTGACCAAGCTGTTCCTCGACGACATGGTCGGCGCGGGCATCATCACCTTCTCGCCTGCCAACACCTCGGTCGACTTCATCACCTGGGACGACAAGAACCTCTACTGGCGGACGGCTCCGAACGACCTCCTCCAGGGTGAGGTGCTCGCGAACCTCGTGGCCGACGACGGTCACTCGAACGTCGCCACGATCTACCTGAACGACTCCTATGGCGCAGGCCTGAACACCGTGTTCAAGCGCGTCTTCGAGGGTACGGGTGGAAAGGTCATCTCCGAGCAGTCCTACAACGCGGGTGACACCACTTTCGACGCTCAGGTCTCGGCAACGCTTGCGAGCAACCCCGACGCGATCATCCTGATCACCTTCGATGAGATCTACACCATCGGTCCGGCGCTGATCAACGCGGGCTTCCCCGGCAGCAAGTTCTACTTCGTCGACGGAAACCTGAAGCAGCTCGGTGGCGACGCCAAGTGGCCGAGCAACCTCAGCGTCGATGGCGCGAAGGGCACGACCCCCGCGGGTCCTGCTGCTGACGAGGCCTTCCAGGCCGCGGCCAACAACTGGTGGGTTGGTCAGGGCAACGACCCGCTGACCGAGTACGCCTACCTGAACGAGTCCTACGACGCAGTCGTCCTCCTCGCCCTCGCAGCGTTGGCGGCGAAGTCGGGGTCGGCCGCGGACATCATCACCAAGCTCCGTGAGGTCTCTGGTGGTGAGGGCAACGGCACGAAGTGCACCTCGTACCAGGCCTGCGCCGACATCATCCTCGCCGGTGGCGTGGCTGACTACGACGGTTTCTCGGGCCCGATCACCTTTGACGAGGTCGGCGACCCGACCGAGGCCGTCATCGGTATCTTCGAGTTCGGTCCCGACAACATGTTCAAGCGCATCGACCTCTAAACCGGTCTGACGCAACGAGAAGGCCCCGGAGCGATCCGGGGCCTTCTTGCGTGCCCCGATTCTGCGCGAGCGGTCCCAGAGTTTCACGGTTGAGGGCCTCGGAACGTGAAACTCTGGGACCGCAGCAGGGGGCCAGGGGGCCAGGGGGCAGTGGGGGCGCAGGGCGGGGGCAGGCGGGCGTAGGGCGCAGAGTGTGCAGGGTTGGTTTTCGCAGGGTTAGCGCGTAAGGCCCCCAGCCGCGCAGGGAGGAAACCCGAGGGACCCAGGGTCTAGGGGGGGGGGGGCAGTTGGGCGCGTAGGGCACCCATTGTGCAGTTGCTCGCAGGGGTTTCAGGCGCGTAAGGGCGCACCAGAGTGCAGGGTGAGAGGACGGATCTCGGGATCTCGCCTGTGAAGGGAGATGCGCCCTCAGTCCGCCCCGAGGGTGCCGAGGTACAGGCCGATGACCTTGGGGTCGTTCAGCAGCTCGCGACCGGTGCCGGTGTAGGCATCCTTGCCCTGGTCGAGCACGTAGCCGCGGTCGCAGATCTGCAGGCAGCGGCGGGCGTTCTGCTCGACCATGATCGTGGTCACCCCGGCCTTGTTGATGTCCGAGACGCGGATGAAGGCGTCATCCTGACGCACCGGCGAGAGGCCAGCCGAAGGCTCGTCGAGGAGCAGCACCGAGGGATCCATCATGAGCGCACGGCTCATCGCCACCATCTGGCGCTCACCGCCCGACAGGGATCCCGCACGCTGCTTGAGCCGCGCACCGAGCTCGGCGAAAATGCCCGTGACGAACTCCAACCGCTCGGCGTACACCTTCGGCTTCTGATACAAGCCCATCTGCAGGTTCTCTTCGATGGTGAGCGAGGGGAAGACGTTGTTGGTCTGCGGCACGAAACCGACGCCGCGGCGGACGAGCTGGTCGCTCTTGAGCCCGAGGACGCTCTCGCCGTCGACCGTGATCTCGCCCTCGCGCACCTTGACCATCCCGAAGATCGCCTTCAGCAGGGTCGACTTCCCGGCGCCGTTGGGGCCGATGATGCCGACCAGCTCGCCCTTGCGCGCAACGAGGTTCGCACCGGTGATGATGTTGATGCCGGGGAGGTATCCGGCGTAGAGGTCGGTGATCTCCACGACGATGTCGCTCTTGGTCTTGGGTGCGGCACCGTCGCTCACGATGCCCGCGGGGACAGCGGATCCGGCCGGCTGGCTGGGGTTAAGCAGGTAGGCCAGACCCAGGAAGACGAGTGCGAGGGGAAGGACGAGGCCCCATGCCAGCGACGAGACGGTCACGATCATCGGGAAGAGGAAGTGGAAGGCCGCGGCAGCCGCGAAGACGAACATCGCCGCGGCGGTCAGGCCGCGAACGCGACCCTCTTGTGCGATGACGATGGCGGCGACGAGGCTGCCCCCGACGATCAGGATGGCGATCACCCAGTACAACCACAGCAGCGCGTCCAGAGAGGACAGGCGACCACTGATCATGACGATTCCGGCGATCACCCAGAGACCCAGCCCGGCTGCAACCGCCCAGAGTGCGCTCTTGCCCAGGACATTGCTTCCGACCATGCCGTCCTCGCCGGTCGTTCCGCGCGCCAACTGAATGAATCCGATAGCGACGAGAATCATCCCGATCGTCCCGATCCAGGCCATGATCTGGGCGAAAGTCACGTTGCCGAGGCTTCCCGAGACCAACGAGACCACTTGAGCAAGCCACAGAAGACCGCCGACCAGGAGCAGCACGCTTCCGTGGATGCGCCCGCTGACAGAGTTCGCGTTCATCGGTTCTCCTCCTCGGCCTCAGCGATCGCGGCGGCTTCTTCTTCGCGGATCTCCTCGAGCAGATCCATCGCTGCGGTGTCAAGCTCCCCGGCGATGCGTCCGGTGACGATGCCCAGGTCGACGTCCTGGTGGCTGCCGAGGTAGGCATCGATGACAGCCTGGTCCTGCATCACCGTCTCGGGCGGGCCTTCGGCCACGACCCGCCCTTCGGCCATCACGACGACCCAGTCGGCGATGTGACGGACCATGTGCATGTCGTGCTCGACGAACAGCACCGTCATCCCGAGATCCTTCAGGTCCAGAACGTGATCCAGAAGCGACTGCGTCAGCGCGGGGTTCACGCCGGCCATCGGCTCGTCGAGCATGACCAGCGTGGGGTCGCTCATCAGGGCGCGCGCCATCTCGAGGAGCTTGCGCTGACCACCCGAGAGCGAGGCGGCGTAGTCGTCGGCCTTGGTGTCGAGCTTGAAGCGCGCGAGCAGCTCCATCGCCTTGTTCTCGATCTCGTCGTCCTGCTTGCGCCAGATGAACGGGAACACCGTCGCCCAGAGCGTCTCGCCCGTCTGTCCGCGAGCGCCGAGCTTCATGTTCTCGAGCACGGTGAGCAGCGACAGTGCCTTGGTGAGCTGGAAGGTGCGGACCTGGCCCATCCGGGCGACCTTGAATGAGGGGACGCCAGAGATCGGCGTGCTCTGCGTGCCGGTCGCGATGAGCGCCGCCGCATTGAGCTCTTTGTCTTCGAAGACTTCGGAGCCGACGATCTTGTCGTGCCAGCCGTGGTTTCTTCCGGTCTTGTCCCATAGCGGCGACAGGTAGACGACAAGGACGACAGCGACACCGAGAACTGCCGAGAAGATCCGCCCGAGCAGCGTCATCCCCGAGGGCAAGAAGTTGGTGACCAGCAGCCCGATTCCGAGCACCATCACCGGGGCGAGGAGGATCAGCGTTCGCAGGATCGTTCGCGCCCAGCCGATGGGCGTTCCCGTGTCTGTGGTCACCGAGAGCACTCGCAGCCCCAGAGCCCGCTTGCCGATGGTCACGCCCTCACGAGCGGTGAGGGAGACCTGGTAGGCGACGACGGCGAGGGATCCCAGGCCCCCGAGGGTGAGCATCCAGAGCGCGGGCGCAGACGATTCCGCATCGAGGAGTCCGAGCGCGATAAGGCCCCCGAGGATGAGGGGGAGCGCCTGGGCTACCGCATCGATGACGAGCGCCCCGAATCGAACACCGAGCCGTGCCGGCCGGGTCTCCGAAGTGTTGGGGTGGCTCTCGTCGAGGGAAAGCTCCCACGTCCCCGTGTTCGGCTTGTCAAAGCCGCACAGCAGGTTGAACAGCGTCGTCTTACCGGCACCGTTGGGACCGATGAGGGCGGTGATGGCGTGCCGGGGTATCTCCAGGTGATCGACATCGACGGCGACGAGGCCGCCGAAGCGACGGGTCACGTTGTCGATGACCAGGATCGGGTCGGCCTTCGGCACACCCGGTACCGCGTCCCCCAGCGCGAGCCCCTGAGTCTTGGGGCGCGGCACCGATCCGGTCGCGACGGCGTTCTCAGAAGCGCTGTTACTTGACAAAGGTCAGCTCCCTCTTGTTTCCGAGGATCCCCTGCGGCCGGAAGATCACGATCAGCATGAGCGCGACTCCCACGATGATGAAGCGCAGTGTGGCGGCCTGGATCGACGAGATCGGCAGGACGCCCGCGCTCGCCATCGCCGGCAGCACCGCGTCGAGGAAGGCCATCAGGACCCAGAAGATCACCGACCCCAGAACCGGCCCGAAGACCGTCGCGGCACCGCCGAGCAGCAGGATCGTCCAGATGAAGAAGGTCAGTGAGGTCTGGTACAGCGAGGGCACGACCGCCGAGGGCAGCGCCATCACCACACCGCCGAAGGCGCCGAACAGGCCACCGATGATGAGCGCCTGCATCTTGTAGGCGAAGACGTTCTTGCCGAGCGCCCGCACGGCGTCCTCGTCCTCGCGGATGCCCTTGAGCACGCGTCCCCAGGGGCTACGCATGAGCGCCCACACCAGGTAGACGGCCAGGGCCAGCAGGAGCGCCCCGAACACGCGCACCCATAGCTGGTGGGGCGTGTAGACCCAGGGTCCGAAGCCGTACTGGCCGTTCGGGTCCATCCGGAACCAGAGGATGAAGGGATTCGCGTCGCGGAAGCCGGCGTGATAGCCGCCGAGTCCGTCGGCCGAGTTCGTCCACTCGTCGAAGACCTGCGTGGTGAACAGCAGGCGCACGATCTCGGCCGCGGCGATCGTCACGATGGCGAGGTAGTCGGCGCGCAGCCGCAGGGTGGGGATGCCGAGGATGAGCGCGAAGACGACCGCGCCGACCATGCCGACCAGGATCCCGGCCCACCAGGGCAGGCCGAGCGAGAGGATCGAGATCGCGTAGCCGTAGGCACCGATCGCCATGAATCCCGCCATGCCGAAGTTCAGCAGGCCGGCGTAGCCGAAGTGCACGGCCAGGCCCACGGCGGCGAGGGCATAGGCGATGGTAACCGGCTCGAAGAGGTAGCTCAGGCTGAGGCTGAGAATCTGCAGGATGTCCACGATCGCACCTACCCGAGTCTTTCTTTACGACCCAGGATGCCTTGGGGTCTGATCAGCAGGATGATGATGAGCACGGCGAGCGCCCCGATGTACTTCAGGTCCGGCGGAACGCCGAACAGGGTGGACATCTCCACGAGGATTCCTACGATGATCGCGCCGATGAGGGCACCGAACGCCGTGCCGAGACCGCCGAGCACGACCGCCGCGAAGATCAGCAGCAGGATGTGCATTCCCATGTCCCACTTCACGCCGGGGCGGAAGTAGGCCCACAGCACACCGCCGATCGCAGCGAACGAACCCGCGAGAATCCAGACGATCCGGATCACGCGGTCGACGTTGATGCCGGAGGCCGCGGCGAGCCCCGGGTTGTCGGAGATCGCCCGGGTGGCCTTGCCGATGCGGGTCTTCAGCAGCCAGAAGGCGAGAGCGACCAGCAGCACGGCGCTGATCGCCATAGAGACCATGTCGACGTAAGAGAGTTTTACCGGCCCGAGGATCTGTATCTTGCTGGACCCTGCGCCCGGTAGCTGACTGGTACCGCCGCCGATGAAGAACTGGAAGACGTAGCGCGCCGCCAGCGAGAGGCCGATGCTGACGATCATGAGCTGCACGAGGCCGAGGCCTTTTCTGCGCAGCGGCTGCCAGAGTCCTGCGTCCATCGTCCAGCCGAGCAGTCCGCCGAGCACCACAACGATCGGCAGGGCGATCCACAGCGGCCACGCGAGGTCCACCGAGAGGACGAGCGCGAGGATGGCGCCGAAGGTGAGCATCTCGGCGTGGGCGAAGTTCGTCAGGCCCGTGGTGCCGAAGATGAGCGAGACGCCGACGGCGGCGAGGGCAAGCAGCAGACCGAAGTTCAGGCCGTTGATGAGGCGCTCGACGAACTGGTCGATGAAGGAGGTCGTGATGCGCTCGCCGGGGCTGAGGAAGAGGTTCAGCACGGCGGTGTTCGTGAGACCGAATCTCGCCTCGAACGACGCGGTTGTGCCCTCTATCGGTGCCATCGCCGGGGGCAACTGATCGGCGTCGACGATGACGCCCTCGGGCAGGGTCTCCTCGTTCACCGTCAGGACGTAGGTGTCTTTCGCGGGCACGTAGAGCCGCCAGCGACCCTCGGCGTTGGTGATGGTCGAGGCCTCGAAGCCGTTGCCCGAGATGGTCAGGGTCACTCCGGCCACGGGGTTGTCGGCGAAACGAATGATCCCGGAGAAGTAGAAGGGCGTGCTCTCCTGGTCGCCGCCGGGCGTATCGGGCGCGACCGCGGGTCCTTCGTCAGGCGTCTCAGACCCGACGGATGCGGATTCCGAGCCCTGGGCGCTCATCGGAACGACGGCCAGGGCGAAGGCCGCGGCCAGTATCAGGCCGACGAGCACGACAGCCCGTTTCACCGGGTGCCAGGCCGTTGCAGCTGTGGATCTCACAGAACCTCCAGTCTGGGATTCTCGCGCACCGACACCCGGGTGTTCACGGCGGCGGCGTTGCACGACGTACAAGAGCGTAGACGGTTCGAGCGCGATTCGCCTAGCCCTGGGCTGAATTGGAAACAAAAATGCAATCGGCGACGTTTAGAATCGATACTCAGAACATGCGCGCGAGAGCCCGGGAGCGATCGCGGCACACCGTGCCGACCGCACGAGAAGGAGTATCGATGGATCAGTCCGACCCCTTCGGCTTCGTCGGCCTGACCTATGACGACGTGCTGCTGCTGCCGGGCCACACCGACGTCATCCCGAGCGAGGCTGACACGTCCTCCCGCGTGACACGCCGGATCACTGTCGCGACCCCCCTGCTCTCGAGCGCCATGGACACCGTCACCGAGGCCCGTATGGCGATTGCGATGGCGCGCGAGGGGGGCCTGGGGATCCTGCACCGCAACCTCTCCATCGAGGATCAGGCTGCCCATGTCGACCGCGTCAAGCGCAGCGAATCCGGCATGATCAGCGATCCCATCACCACGACGGCCGACGCGACGATCGAAGAAGTCGACGCCCTCTGCGGGCGGTACCGCATCTCGGGTCTGCCGGTCATCGACGAGGCGGGCAGGCTCCTGGGCATCGTCACCAACCGCGACATGCGCTTCGTCTCTGGTTTCGAGCGCAAGACCACTCTCGTGAAAGACGTCATGACGCGCGAGAACCTCGTCACCGCGAAGGTGGGGGTCTCGGCCGGAGAGGTGATCGCCCTGTTCGCCCGGCACCGGGTCGAGAAGCTGCCGCTGCTGAACGACGACGGCACGCTTGCCGGGCTCATCACGATCAAGGACTTCGACAAGAGCGAGAAGTATCCGCTCGCGACCAAGGACGACCAGGGACGGCTGCGGGTCGGTGCCGCGATCGGCTTCTTCGGGGATGCCTGGGAGCGCGCCTGTGCGCTGCGGGATGCCGGCGTCGACGTCCTCGTCGTCGACACCGCCAATGGCCAGTCGCAGGGCGTGATCGAGATCGTGAAGCGGCTGAAGGCGGACTCGGCGTTCGATCACATCGACGTCATCGGCGGAAACGTCGCCACGCGCGAAGGGGCGCAGGCGCTCGTGGATGCCGGCGTCGATGCCGTCAAGGTGGGGGTGGGGCCGGGCTCCATCTGCACCACGCGGGTGGTCGCCGGCGTCGGCGTTCCCCAGGTCACCGCGATCTACGAGGCCTCCCTCGCTACCAAGCCCGCGGGCATCCCGCTCATCGCCGACGGCGGCCTGCAGTACTCCGGCGACATCGCCAAGGCGCTCGTCGCCGGTGCCGACTCGGTCATGCTGGGTTCGCTCCTGGCCGGAACCGATGAGTCGCCGGGCGAGATCGTGTTCCAGTCCGGCAAGCAGTTCAAGCAGTACCGGGGGATGGGGTCGCTGGGTGCCATGCAGACGCGCGGCAAGCAGACCTCCTACTCCAAGGACCGCTACTTCCAAGCCGATGTGCCCAGCGATGACAAACT
>CAZHML010000051.1:0-16156 GCA_964533745.1 uncultured Microbacterium sp. | reverse complement strand
TGGGGGATCGGCGGCCGAGTGGTGGTTCGGCGGATGCGGGAGCGTGCCTACGCGAAGAGGCGCTGCAGGCGCTGCACGCCCTCCAGGAGCTTCTCGTCGCCCAGGGCGTAGGAGAGCCGCACGTAGCCCGAAGGGCCGAAGGCCTCGCCCGGCACGACGGCGACCTCGGCCTGCTCGAGGATGAGATCCGCGAGCTCCAACGAGGTCGTCGGCGTCATGCCTCCCCAGGTGCGACCGAGCAGCCCCTGCACATCGGGGTAGACGTAGAAGGCGCCGCCGGGCATCGGCACGTGCACGCCGTCGATCTTCGACAGCTCGGCGACCATGAGTCGCCGGCGCCGGTCGAAGGCCTCGCGGAATCGCTCGGCTTCCGTTTGCGGACCGTTCAGGGCGGCGATCGCGGCTTTCTGAGCGATGTTGTTCACGTTGCTCGACAGATGCGACTGCAGGTTCGCGGCGACCTTGATGGCGTCGGAGGGTCCCACCATCCAGCCCAGACGCCATCCGGTCATCGCGTAGGTCTTCGCAACGCCGTTGACGAGGATCGTCTGGCCCGCGGCCTCCGGAACGGCCCGGACGATCGAGGTCGCCGTGGTCGCGCTCCCTGAACTCGACGGCGCCTGCCCTGAGCCTGTCGAAGGGTACGTGAGGTTCTGGTAGATCTCGTCCGAGATCACCCAGATCCCGTGCTCGACCGCCCACTCGCCGATCGCGCGGGTCTCGTCGGCCGTGTAGACCGAGCCGGTGGGGTTAGAGGGCGAGACGAAGACGAGCACCGTCGTGCGCGGGGTGCGGGCGGCCTCGAGCTGCTCGACGGTGACCTTGTAGTCCTGGTCGGCCCCGGCGAAGACCTCGACCGGGATGCCGTCGGCGAGGCGAATCGCCTCAGGATAGGTGGTCCAGTAGGGGGCCGGCAGCAGCACCTCGTCTCCCGGGTTCACCACCGCCTGGAAGGCCTGGTACACAGCCTGCTTGCCGCCGTTGGTGACGATCACCTGGCTCGGCGAGACCTCGAGCCCGGAGTCGCGCAGCGTCTTCGCGGCGACCGCTTCGCGGAGGGCCGGGAGGCCCGGTGCGGGAGTGTAGCGGTAGCTGGCAGGGTCGGCGAGGGCCTCGGCCGCGGCATCCACGATGAACTGCGGGGTTGCGAAGTCGGGCTCGCCGGCGGCGTAAGAGATCACCGGCTTGCCTTCGGCGGCCAGGGCTTTGGCCTTGGCATCGACCTTCAGGGTCGCCGACTCGGCGATCGCGGACAGTTTTCGGGAGAGGGGGGCGCGTTCGGTCACGCTCTTGATGGTAGTCGCTCCGGGCATCCACCGAATGGGGGATGCCCGCATCGACCCGCCGGTGGTGCCGCTCGCGCCCCACGGAAGCGACGCTGGAATCATGGATGAGAACGCTGTGCGGGTGCGGAACCTGCGAAAGATCTACGGACATCGGGCGGTCGTCGACGATGTGTCCTTCGACATCGTGCGCGGGGAGACCTTCGCGCTACTGGGCCCGAACGGTGCCGGTAAGTCCACCACCGTCGAGATACTTGAGGGCTATCGTCATCGCAGCGCGGGCGAGGTGCGCGTGCTGGGCTCCGATCCCGATGCCGCGAGTCTGGACTGGAAGGCGCGGCTCGGTATCGTGCTGCAGACCGCGGGACAGGCGGGTGCGGTGACCGTGCGTGAGCAGATCACGCAGTTCGCGGGCTTCTACCCGAACCCTCGAGACGTGGACGAGGTGATCGAGGCCGTGGGTCTTGCGGATAAGGCGCGTACGCGCATCGCCAAACTCTCCGGCGGCCAGCAGCGGCGCGTCGATGTCGCACTCGGCGTGATCGGCAATCCCGAGCTGCTGTTCCTCGATGAGCCGACGACGGGCTTCGACCCGAAGGCGCGGCGGGAGTTCTGGGAGCTGATCCGCAGACTCCAACGCGAGGGCACGACGATCCTGCTCACCACCCACTATCTCGACGAGGCGGCGCAGCTGGCCGACCGGGTCGCGGTCATCGCCGATGGCAGGCTCTGCGCGATCGGCACCGTGGACGAGATCGGCTCGGCCGAGGCGCGCGTGCCTATCGTGCGGTGGACCGAGGGCGGGTCGCGGTGCGAGGAGCGCAGCACGACCCCGTTCGCTGTCGCGCGCGCGATCGCCGAGCGCTTGGGCGAGGAGCCGCCGGGCCTGGAGATCGTCCGCCCGTCTCTGGAAGACATCTATCTCGATCTCATCGGCGAGAACGCTCCGACCGCAACGGAACAGAAGGGGGCACTCCGATGAAGGCGATCGGGTTGGGCTGGCACCGAGCCGGCTACGAGATCCGCAGCTACTTCCGCTCACCGGATCAGGTGTTCTTCACCTTCCTGTTCCCGGTGCTGTTCCTGGCCCTGTTCGCCACCATCTTCGCGGGGTCCTTCGAGAGCGCGAGCGGTCCCGGAGTCCCGGTGGTCACGGCGGGGCAGTACTACCTGCCCAGCATGATCGCAGCCGGCCTGCTGCTCTCCGGAGTGCAGAACCTCGCCGTCGACATCGCCACCGAGCGCGGCGACGGCACGCTCAAGCGCCTCGGTGGAACACCGTTGCCGGCTGCCGGCTATTTCATAGGCAAGTTCGCGCAGGTCGCAGTCACCGGAACGCTCCAGGCCGCGCTGTTGGTGGTAGTGGGCGTACTCGCCTTTGACGTCTCGCTGCCGGAGGATCCGGAGCGCTGGCTCACCTTCGCCTGGGTCTTCGTGCTGGGTCTTGCCACCTCTGCCCTCCTCGGGGTTGCGCTGTCGGCGGTGCCGCGCTCCGGGCGCAGCGCCACGGCTGTGGTGATCCCGATCGTGTTGACCCTGCAGTTCATCTCCGGTGTGTACATCGCCTTCTACATGCTGCCGGAGTGGCTGCAGAACATCGCCTCAGTCTTCCCGCTGAAGTGGATGGCGCAGGGCCTTCGGTACGTGTTCCTGCCCGAGGAGTTCCAGATTCTGGAGCAGGGCCAGACCTGGAACCTCGCCGGGGTCGCGATCGCTCTTTCTGTCTGGCTCGTTGCCGGGTTCATCCTGGCCCGGCTGACGTTCCGCTGGACCCGTCGCGATGCCTAGTCCGGGTCACGCGAGAGGACGTACCCTGAGGTGATGACGAGCAGACGCTGGTGGGATGCCGCGATCGCGGCCGTCGTGGTCGCCATGACGGTGTTCGCGTGGTTCAGCGGGGAACTCAGCCGCGCCCAGACCGCGATCCTGCCTGCGGTCGGCCTCGCGCTGTTCCTGACCTCGTATCTGGCGTTCGCGCGCCCGGCACTCGGCGTCGACCCGCCGGGGTGGCGCACCGTGGCCTTCGTCGGGCTGGTCACCGTCTCGATCGGCATCGGCGTCGCCGCGATCCCGATGATGGCGAACCTGCAGACGGTGGCCTATCCGCTGGCCTGGGTGCTCACCGCCACGCGGTGGCAGGCCATAGGCGCGAGCGCCGCCATCGCGTTCAGCGTGCTCATCGGCTTCGTCGCCGGCATGCACGGTCCGGTATCGGGATGGACATGGGGGCTCGTCACCGCGATCTTCTCCTTCATCTTCGCCATCGCGATCGGGTTGTGGATCAGCCGGATCATCGAGTACGGCGAGGAGCGCGCCCGGCTCGTGGACGAGCTCACCTCCGCCCAGGCGCAGATCGAGTCGCTCAGCCGGGATCGCGGCGCCGCAGCCGAGCGGGAGCGGCTCGCGCGTGACATCCATGACACCCTCGCCCAGAGTCTCGCCGGGCTCGTCATCCTCGCCGAGCGCGCCGGCCGGCAGTCGCGGCTCGGGCAGCCGGATGAGGCAGCGGCGTCGGTCGCCACGCTGGAGGGGGTCGCGCGCGAGGCGCTCGCCGAGGCGCGCGCCCTCGTCGCCCGCACCGCCGCCGTGCCGTCGGAACCGGCCTTCGGCGGCGCCGCGGAACGGCTGGTCGAGCGGTTCCGTGCCGAGGCAGGGCTCTCGATCGACCTCGACCTGCCACCGGACCCCGCCCCGGCGCTGTCGGATCGCGAGACGCAGGTGGTGCTGCTGCGCTGCTTGCAGGAGGCCCTCGCCAACGTGGGCAGGCACGCCGGCGCCACGCGGGTGGGGGTGCGCGTGCGGGCGGGGGATGACGGCATCGCCCTGACCGTGACCGACGACGGGCGGGGCTTCGACGCCGACGCGCTCCGATCGGGCTTCGGGCTCGACGGCATGGCCGAGCGAGTCGCGCTGGCCGGGGGTCAACTGGAGCTGGTGTCGTCGCGGGGCGCGGGCACCGAGGTGCGCGTGCTGCTGCCCGGGGCGACGCGGGGGGACGCATGATCCGGTTGATCGTGGCGGACGACCACCCGATCGTGCGCGCAGGGCTGGTCGCGATGCTTTCCGACGAAGCGGACTTCGAGGTCGTCGCCGTGGCCACCGATGGGGCAGAGGCGGTGCGGATGACCGCGGCGCTGCGGCCGGACGTGGTGCTGATGGATCTGCGCATGCCGGGCACCGGCGGCGTCGAGGCGACCGTTCGCATCGTCGGTGCGGCAGTGCCGGCCCCGCGGGTGCTGATCCTCACCACCTACGAATCCGACGACCACATCCTCGGGGCGATCGAGGCAGGCGCATCCGGGTACGTGCTCAAAGCGGCACCTGCGGAGGAGATCGTCGCCGGCATCCGCTCGGTCGCGGCAGGGCACACGGCGCTCTCGCCGCAGGTCGCCGCGCGCCTGGTCGAACGGATGCGGCATCCGGGCCCGGAGACTACCCTCACCGCGCGGGAGACCGAGGTGCTGCGCCTGGTGGCGGCCGGCCGCAGCAACAAGCAGATCGCGAGCGAGCTGGGCATCGGCGCTTCGACGGTCAAGACACACCTGCTGAAGGTCTTCGAGAAGCTCGGCGTCGCCGATCGGACGAGGGCGGTCACCCTGGCGATGGAGCGCGGACTGCTGCGTTGATCGCTGCGAGCAGAAGCGACCCTGCTGGTAGGGTCTAGGCATGGCGGGAGGAACCGGGTTCGGCCGGGCCATCCAGAGGCACGGCGACTGATCATGGCGCGCAGCGTCCTGGGGCTCATGTCTCGCCGGTTCGGTGCTCCGCGGGCTGCGGCGATCGTGCTGGTGACGCTCACGGCTCTGGCTGCCTTCTGCATCGCTGCGGGACCGAGCGCCTTCATCACCTTGACGCGCATCGAAGCGGGGCATCAGGTGCGGTCTGTCCATCCCGCCGCCCGGGATCTCGGGGGTATCCAGGAGCAGGTCCCCGAGCACGGCCCGGCCACCGGGACCCCCGACCCGCGTCTCGGACCGCATGCGGCGACGACCTGGGGGGCGATCTACGATGACCTCGCCGCTGCCCGGGACGCATGGCCGGCGAGCGCCCGCGCCATCATCATGGAGGGTTCGGCGGCGCTGCAGTCCGGGGGGTACAACGCCGATGCGGACGACATCGGCGACACGGCGCTCGGCACCCAGATCCGCTTCCTCGCCGATCCGGAGCGGGATCGGCATGTGCGGCTGGTGGAGGGGCGTCTGCCGGTGCCGAAGGATCCCGAGCGGATCGTACCGGGCGATCCCGACTGGACCGATGAGCTGGATCCGCTGCTGGAGAGCGCCACCGAAGGGTACGACCCCTACACCTCTCTCCCTCACTTCTGGCGCACCTCGGTGGAGATCGCTCTGCTCGCGAGCACTGCCGAGCGGGTGGGCTGGGCGGTCGGCGAGAGCAGGGCGGTGCAGCTAGCGATGGGGTGGCAGGATCCGCCTCCGACAACGACGGTGACTCTGGTCGGGACCTTGGAGCTCGTCGATCCTGATGATGTGGCGTGGTGGGAGATACCGAGGGTCTCGCCGACCGAGCTCACCGAGGTGAGTTCCCGCCCGCGGCTGGTCACGGCAGCCTTCGTCGCCCCGGAGCTGGCAGGACGCATCGTGCCCGGTGTCGGTCTGGGGCTGAACACCCTCTACGTGTGGTTCCCGGTGGACCCGGATGCCGTGCCGAGCCTGGAGACAGCAGGGCTGCGCGCGGATGTCGAGGAGCTGATGGCCCAGCCGATCGTCGTCGGCGGGGTGGAGGTGGAGCTGCGGACTCTCACGGCAGACGCCCTGGCGGACGCGCTCGCCCGGACGGACTCCACGGCCGCCGTGCTGGGCATCGCCGTGAGCGGCCCGATCGCCGTGTCGATCGCCCTGATCGCGGTAGCCGGGGGGCTCATCCTCCGCCGCCGTGCGAGCGCCGACCGGCTGCTGACCGGTCGGGGGATGTCGCTGGCAAGACTCCGCTGGCTGCTGCTGGCAGAGGGCCTGCTGCTGGGGCTGCCGGTCGCGGCGGCGGCCGTGGTGGTCGCCCGGCTCGTGACGGCCGAGGATGCCGGATGGGCTCCGGATGCCGTAGCTGTGGCTATCGGCTTCGCCCCGGCGCTCGCCCTGCTGGGGGCATCCGCCGATCCGCTGGCGAAGGCGGCACGCGCCACCGACCTCGGTGCGCCGCCGCGCGGCCGCGGCTGGATCAGGGTGCTCATGGAGGTGCTCGTCTGGGCGCTCGCCGCCGCAGGTGCGGCCCTCATGATCATGCGCGGTGACGGTGCGGGTGCTCACCCGCTCGTCATCCTCGCTCCCGTGCTCGTGGCCGCGGCCGTGGGACTGCTGGCCGTACGCATCTATCCCTGGGCGGTGCGCGGCATCCTTGCGGCATCCCGGCGCTGGCGAGGGCCGGTCGGGCTCGTGGGCGCCGCGCGCACGCTGCGCGATCCGATCGTGGGCGGGGTCGCGCAACTCGCGGTCATCGTGGTCGTGGCCACCGTCGCCTTCTCGGCCACGATGCTGACCACGATGCAGCGCGGGGCCGATGTGGCAGGGGCACGCGCCGCCGGGGCGGACCTGCGGATCACCGGACCTACATTCGACCCCGGGATGGTCGAGCGTGTCGAAGGGATCCCGGGCGTTTCGGCGGTGGCCACCGTCGCGAACGTGAACGCGGTGAGCCTGAGCGGCGCGGGCTCGATGAACCTGAGCCTGATCGTGCTCGATCCGCAGCAGGTCGCGACCGTCCAGGAGGGGATGATCGGGGGCTTCGATCCCTCCGCCACGCCCGCTCTCGCGGCCGAACCCGCGGTCGAGCTGCTGCTCGGGCCAGGACTTGCCGCGCGCCTCGAGGGGGCGACCCTCAGCATCCGCGGCGTGCCCGTGCGCGTCGTCGGCACCGTGAGCACGGTCCTGGGCATGACCCTCGCCGGCGACTGGGCGATCGTGAGCCCCGAGGGCTATGAACGCCTCTTCGGCACCGCGGCCGCCGCACGAACCATGCTCATCCGCCTCGACGATGAGATTCGCGCCGTCGCCGATGCCGCCGCCCCCGAGACCCACGGCGGTCCGGATGTCGCGGCGATCATGGCCGACATCGCCACCGCCGTCAATGAGCCGCACTCGATGACCAACTACTGGCAGCATCGCGCGCGCATCGCCGGGAGCCCCGCGGTGATCGCCCTGAAGACGAGCCTGCTGATCGCCCTCGGGCTCTCGGTGCTGCTGGCGGCCGTGGCCTTCCTGCTGGTCGCGGGAGTCACGCGCGATGACCGGGCGCGCACGATCGCACTGCTCAGCACCCTCGGCACCGACCGGCGACAGCAGCTCGGCATCGTCTCGTGGGAGTTCGTGCCGATTGCGCTCGCGGGGATCGTGGCCGGCGGCGTGCTGGGGACGCTGATCCCGTGGCTTGCGGTGACCGGGGTGAACCTCCGCCCCTTCACCGCCGGACGCGCCCAGCCTGCCCTGAGCATCGATCCGGTGCTGCTGGCGACCATGGGAGCGGCGGCACTCGCCGCGATCGGCCTGGTGATCCTCGCCGAAGTCCAGCACTCGCGCCGCGTGCCGGTCGTCGATGTCCTGCGCAGCGAGGACCACGGATGAATCCCCCGGCGGCCTTGTCGCCTCCGGGGCGCTGGTGGTCGCGTGGTAGTCTCGGCGGATGGTGCTGGGCAGTCTCGTCGTCACAGGCCTTCCGTCGGCATCCCTCGGAAGGCACGTGATCGCGTAGTGGCCCGCTCTGTTCCCGGCCTGCTCTCCAGGCGCTTCGGTACGCCGCGCGCGGCGGCGATGGTGCTGGTGGTCCTCACCGGTCTTGCCGCCTTCTGCATCGCCGCCGGTCCCAGTGCCCTCATCACACTGACCCGGGTCGAAGCCGGGCACGAAGTGGGTCTGCTCTCGGAGTCGGCCCGCAATCTCGACATCGGCAACTCCTCGATCGTCCCCGAGCGAGGTCCGGCCAGGGGAGCCTCTGACCCCCGGCTGTCGACCGAGATCGCGCAGGCGTGGGGCACGACGTACGAAGACATGGCCGCGATCCGGGATGCCTGGCCAGAGAACGTCCGCAGCATCGTGGGCGAGGGATCGGCCGCGCTGCTGTCGGTGCTCGACCGGGCGGATCCCCAGAAGATCGCCGACGATGCCCCCTTCGCCCTCATCCGCCTGCTGGCCGACCCGGAGTGGGATCAGCACATCAGGATCCGGGAGGGACGCCTTCCGGATCCGACGGGGAGCTCCCGCATCCTGCCCGGGGATCCGGACTGGAACGAGGACTGGGCCGGCTTCTTCGAGGATCCGGATACCCTGCTAGACCCCTACGACCTCTTCGAGTTCCTCTGGCGCATCGAGCCGATCGAGATCGTCCTGGTCGCCGATGTCGCCGAACGCCTGCAGTGGCGGGTGGGAGAGAGCAGGCCGTGGGGCAACCGCGGCGACATCTCCTGGATCGGCCGGATGGGCAACACCCTGACCCTGGTCGGCACAGTGGAGCTCACCGATCCGAATGCGCTGATCTGGAACGAAGTGCCCTACGTCTCGCCGGCCGAGCTCTACGACGACGGCAATAATCGTCCGCGCCTGACCGCAGCGGCCTTCATCGCACCCGAGTCCTTCTGGGTCGCCAACCGCCCGGCCTCGGAACGCTCGCAGTTCTACATGTGGTATCCGGTGGATGCCGAGCCCGTGCCGGGCCTCGACACCGCTGAGCTACTCGCGGGGCTGCGCACGATCGAGGCGGACCGCCCCACGGTGGGCGGCGGGCAGGTCAGGTTCTACACCGGCACGACCGCGGCCCTTGCGACATCGGTCGCTCGCGCCGACTCTTCGGCGGCGGTGCTGGGGATCGCGCTCAGCGGTCCTGTGGCGGTGTCGATCGCGTTGATCGCGGTGTCGGCGGGGCTCATCCTGCGCCGCCGGACCAGCGCCGACCGGTTGCTGGTGAGCCGAGGGATGACGCTGGGCAGGCTCAGGCGCCTGCTGCTGGCAGAGGGCCTGCTGCTGGGGGTGCCGGTCGCGGTTGCCGCCGTCGCGCTGGCGAGGTGGGTGACGCCCGAGGACGCCGGCTGGATACCGGACGCGCTGGGCCTTGCCATCGGGTTCGCCCCGGCGCTCGCGCTGCTGGGCGCCGCGGCCGACCCGCTGGCGCGGATCGGCCGGAACACCGACCTGGGGGCGGCCAAGGGGGGTCGCCGCTGGCTGCGCGTGCTGTGGGAGGTGCTGGTATGGGGGCTCGCCGCGGCCGGAGCCGCGCTCATGATCAGTCGCGGTGCGAGCGGCGGGATGCATCCGCTCGTGATCCTCGCCCCCGTGCTCGTGGCCGCGGCCGTCGGGTTGCTGGCGGTGCGCCTGTACCCCTGGCCGATTCGCGGCATCCTTTCCGATGCCCGCAGGCGACGCGGGCCGGTGGGGCTGGTGGGCTCTGCACGGACGTTGCGCGATCCGATCGTGGGCGGGGTCGCGGTGCTGGCGATCATCGTGACGGTCGCCACGGTCGCCTTCACGGCCACGATGCTGACCACCATGCAGCGCGGTGCCGACGGTGCCGCGGCACGGGCGGCGGGTGCCGACGTGCGGATCACCGGGCCGACCTTCTGGCCCGAGACGCTGGAGAGGATCGAGCAGGTTCCGGGCGTCGCCGGCTTCGCCACGGTGGCGAGCGTCAACGGGGTCGGCGTCTCGGGGGGTGAGCCGATGAACCTGCGGCTGCTGGTCATGGACGTGAACGACGTGGCGACCGTGCAGGAGGGTCTGCTGGGCGGGATGGATGCCGGCATCGCGCCGCTGGCCAGCGAGCCCGCCGTCGATATCCTGCTCGGCCCGGGGCTGGACAAGCGCCTCGGCGACGCTTCGCTCACCATCGGCGGCGTGCCGCTGCGCGTGGTCGGCGAGCTGGACACCGTGCTCGGGATGACGCTCGCCGGGGACTGGGCCGTGGTCAGTCCCGAGGGCTATCAGCGCGTCGCCGAGTCCATCGCGTCCGCGCGGACCCTGCTGATCCGCCTGGACGACGAGGTGCGGCAGGCGGCGGACGAGGGTGATCGCGCCGCGCTGGACGCCGTGATGGCCGACCTCGTCACCGCGCTCGACGAGGCGCACGCGATGACCGACTACTGGCAGCAGCGTGCCCGCATCGGCGACAGTCCGGCGGTCGCTTCGCTGCGGGTGAGTCTGCTGATCGCGCTCGCGCTGTCAGTGCTGCTTGCCGCCATCGCGTTCCTGCTGGTTGCGGGCGTCACCCGCGATGACCGCGCGCGCACGATCGCGCTGCTGAGCACCCTGGGCACCGACCGCCGGCAGCAGCTGGGCATCATCGCCTGGGAGTTCGTGCCGATAGCCCTGGCGGGTGTCGTCGCGGGCGGTGTGCTGGGTACGCTGATCCCATGGCTCACCGTGACCGGAGTGAACCTACGTCCCTTCACCGGCGGGCGCGCGCAGCCAGCGCTGAGCGTGGACCCGCTGATGCTGGGGACCATGGGCGCGGCGGCGCTCGCCGTGATCGGCCTGGTCATTCTCGTCGAGGTGCAGATGGCGCGCCGCGTGCCCGTCGTGCAGATCCTGCGCAGTGAGGACCACGGATGAGCTCACTCGATATCGTCTGCCGCGACCTGGTCAAGACCTACCAGGTCGGCGATGACAGCGTCGAGGCGCTGCGGGGTCTGGACCTCGAGGTCGAGCGCGGCACCTTCCTCGCGATCATCGGCGCTTCCGGATCGGGCAAGTCCACGCTCCTGTCGATCCTCGCGGGGCTCATCCCGCCCACCGCGGGCCAGGTCGAAGTCGCGGGGGTGGATCTGATGGCGATGACGACGAGGCAGCGAGCACGTTACCGGGCGCTGACGGTCGGCACCGTCGGGCAGCAGACCCAGCAGAACCTGCTGCCGTACTTGTCGGCGGCCGAGAACATCGACCTCGCCATCGCGATCGCCCGAGGTCACGGCCGCGGCCGGGGGGCGCACGAAGGCGCACCGGAATTGAGCCGCAGCGAGCGACGCGGGCGCGCGCTCGAGCTGCTCGAACTCGTCGGGATGGGCGACCTCGCCCACCGCCGGCCGAGTTCCCTCTCGGGGGGCCAGCAGCAGCGCGTGGCGCTCGCGGTCGCGCTCGCCAACCGGCCCCGGCTGCTGCTGGCCGACGAGCCCACGGGGGAGCTCGACGAGCACACCGCCGACCAGGTGCTCGACCTGATCCAGCATGTGCACCGCGAGCTCGGGGTGACCTGCGTGCTGGTCACGCACGACGACGCGGTGGTGCAGCGGGCGACGCGCACGGTGCGGATCTTCAGCGGGCTGGCGGCGGATGCCGCGGGCCTGCGCAGCAGGGCGGGGCGCTGATGACCGAGTTGAGAGCAGCGGATGTCTCGGTGGTGCACCCCGGGAGCAGTCGTCGCGGCGGGCTGGGTGACTTCACCGCGCTGAGCGGTGCGAACCTCACCCTGCGCGGTGGCGAGCTGACCGTGCTGCGTGGTCGCTCGGGTTCGGGCAAGACCACGCTGCTGCATACCCTCGGGTTGATCCAGCAACCCACGAAGGGCCGTGTCGTGCTGGACGGACGCGACCTCACAGCACTGTCGGTGACGAAGCGGGATCTCGCCCGGCGTGCGCACTTCGGCTACGTCTTCCAGTCCTTCGGGCTCATCCCCGCGCTCACTGCGCGCGAGAACGTCGAGCTGCCACTGCGGATCCGGGGTGCCGACACGGCCGAGCGCGACGCGCGGGTCGAGGAGCTGCTGGCGCTCGTGGGGCTGACCAGACATGCCGCGCAGCGGCCGGGGGAGCTCTCGGGCGGACAGCAGCAGCGCGTCGGCATCGCCCGCGCGCTTGCGGGTCGTCCCGAAGTGCTGCTCGCCGACGAACCCACCGGCCAGCTCGACTCGCGCACGGCGGGCGGGATCATGGAGCTGTTGCGCGAGGCCGCGGACACCGGAGTCGCGATCCTTGTCGCCACGCACGACCCCGCCCTGATGGCGCGGGCCGATCGCGTGCTCGAGCTGCACAGCGGCGTGCTGACCGAACGGGAGTGATCCCCCTCCGACGGGATCGGAGGGCCGGCGTGCACAACGCCTTCACCTGGGACTCAGTCTCAGTTATACTGGTGCGCAGTCTCACGCCGCTCTCGAGGGAGAGATCATGCCCGCCCAGCCCTATGCGCCTCCCGCGGAGGACTACGCCTTCCTGTACCGGGACGCCTTCGGACGCGACATCGTCGCCGAGGCGACCGGAGGCGCGATGACTGCGACGGATGCCGCGGAGATCATCGCGGGCGCGGGCGAGTTCGCCGCCTCGGTGCTCGCCCCGCTGAATGGCCCCGGGGATCAGACGGGTGCGGTGCTCCGTGAGGGCCGGGTACACCTCCCGGACGGTTTTGCCGACGCCTACCGCGCACTCACCGAGGCCGGCTGGGTCACCGCCACGGCACCCGCGAGCGCGGGCGGAGACGAGCTGCCGGCATCCGTGCAGGCCGGTCTCGGCGAACTCTGGAATGGGGCCAACGCCGCTTTCGCACTGTGCTGGATGCTCAGCACCGGTGCCATCCATGCGCTGGACGCCGTGGCATCCGCCGAGCTGCGTGAGCACTACCTCGCCAGGCTCGTCAGCGGCGAGTGGACCGGGACGATGAACCTCACCGAACCGCAGGCCGGCACCGACCTCGGCTCGATCCGCACGACCGCGACGCCCCGCGACGACGGCACCTGGGCGGTCACCGGACAGAAGATCTTCATCACGTGGGGCGACCACGATATCGCGGAGAACATCGTGCACCTCGTGCTCGCGCGCACGCCGGGGGCACCTGAGGGCAGCCGCGGGCTCTCGCTCTTCGTCGTGCCGCGCACGCTGGTGAACCCCGACGGCTCGCTCGGCGAGCGCAACCGCGTGCAGACGCTCGCCATCGAGCACAAGCTCGGCATCCATGCGAGCCCCACCTGCGTGCTCTCCTACGAGGAGGCGACGGGATATCTCGCCGGCGAGCTGCACGGGGGCCTGTCCGCGATGTTCGTGATGATGAACTCCGCCCGCCTGGGCATGGCCCACCAGGCCGCGGGCGTCGCCGAGCGCGCGTATCAGGCCGCGGTCGCCTTCGCCGCCGAGCGGCGACAGGGGAGCGTCCTGGAGCGACCGGCCGGGACCCCGATCGCCGAGCATCCGGACGTGCGGCGGCTGCTGCGCTCGATGACGAGTCAGATCTTCGCGATGCGCGCCCTGTCGGTGTACGTCGGCGATCTGTTCGACCGAGGGACGACGGATGCCGCCGAGCGGCGTCTCGGGGAGTTCTTCGTGCCCGTGCTGAAGGGCTGGACGAGCGAAGAGACACTGCGAGTGACCTCTGAGGCGATCCAGGTGCACGGCGGGATGGGATACGTCGAGGAGACCGGTGTCGCGCAGCACTATCGCGATGCGCGGATCATCCCGATCTACGAGGGCACCACCGCGATCCAGGCCAACGACCTCATCGGGCGCAAGCTCCTGCGCGACGGAGGCGCCGCGGCACGTGATCTGCTCGCCCGGATCGGTGAGACGCTCGTCGCGCTGCGTGCCGCTCCGGGGGATGTCGCAGCCCGTATGGCCGAGCGGCTGGGCCGGGCGGCGGAGGCCGCGGAGCGCGCCACGCGTGCGGTGCTGGCTTTCGTGGATTCGCCACGGGATGCCTACGCAGCGAGCGTCCCGTACCTGATGCTTCTGGGCACGCTCGCGGGCGGATGGATGCACGCGCTGGCGGTGCTGGCGGCATCCGGCCCTTCGACGGGCTCAGGGACCGAGCGACGCCTGTCCGACGCGGACTTCTACAGTGCCCACCACCTTCCGCGGGTGCACGCCCTCGCCGAGGCGGTGGAGGCGGGCGAGATCGACTGAGGGGCGCGAGAACCGCGTCTCGTCTGCGCGCCCGTGGCGGTCCGGTCGACGACCGTGCCGCATTCCGGTCGTTGAGCGAGCGCAGCGAGACGAAAAGTGGTGTGCGTGCAGGCACCGCGTTTCGTCTTCGGCGCTGCGCGCCTCCGCTCAACGACCGACCGTGGCTCAGTCGACCTCGACCAGATAGCGGCTGTAGGCGGGGAGGGTGAGGAAGGCGGGGAACTCCTCGCGCAGAGCGACCTCGCGGAACAGCTCCGCGGCGTCCTCGAAGCGGTCGTCCTCGCCGCACGGCACCTCGGCGAGGACCTGAGCGATGAGCCCCTCGACGTAGTCGCGGGTGATCGGCACGCCGCTGTCGGCCCTGCGGTCCTGGTGGATCCACTGCCACACCTGCGAGCGCGAGATCTCAGCGGTGGCGGCATCCTCCATCAGATCGTCGATCGCGACGGCTCCCTGTCCGCGCAGCCATGCCTCCAGGTACCGGATCGCCACTGACACGTTCGCCCGCACGCCCGCCTCGGTGATCGGCAGGCCGATGTGCACGTCGATCAGCTGCGCGGCGCGCACGTCGACCTCGGGGCGCTGCCGATCGAGCTGGTGCGGGCGCTCACCCAGTACCGCGTCGAACTGGGCCCGAGCGACCGGGATCAGATCCGGATGGGCGACCCAGGTGCCGTCGAAGCCGTCGCCGGCCTCGCGCCTCTTGTCGGCGGCGACCTTCTCGAAGGCGCGCTCGGTCACCTCGGGATCGCGGCGGTTCGGGATGAAGGCGCTCATGCCGCCGATCGCGTGCGCGCCGCGCTTGTGGCAGGTCTGCACGAGCAGCTCGGTGTAGGCGCGCATGAAGGGCACGGTCATCGTCACCTCGCTCCGGTCGGGCAGCACGAACCGGCCGCCGCGGCCGCGATAGTTCTTGATGATCGAGAAGATGTAGTCCCAGCGGCCCGCGTTCAGGCCCGCGCAGTGATCGCGCAGCGCATAGAGGATCTCGTCCATCTCGAACGCCGCCGGCAGCGTCTCGATCAGCACGGTTGCCCGGATCGTGCCGTGCGGCAGGTCCAGGTACTCTTCGCTGAAGGTGAAGACGTCATCCCAGAGCTTCGCCTCCTCGCTCGATTCGAGCTTGGGCAGGTAGAAGTACGGGCCGCTCCCCGCGTCGATGAGCGCCCGGGCGTTGTGGAAGAAGTACAGCCCGAAATCGACGAGGGATCCGGATGCCGGCGCCTCGCGCCCGAGCCGGTCGGCGCAGGCGATGTGCCCCTCGATCAGGTGCAGGCCGCGCGGGCGCATCACGATCGTCGGGGTCTGCTCCGCGGTGACGCGGTACTCCTTGCCCTCGGGGCTGGTGTGGCGCAGCTGCCCGCGGATCGCGTCGAACAGCGAGAGCTGCCCTTCGATGACGTTGCGCCAGGTGGGACTCGTCGCATCCTCCTGGTCGGCAAGCCATACCTTCGCCCCGGAGTTGAGCGCGTTGATGGTCATCTTCGGGTCGGTCGGCCCGGTGATCTCCACCCGGCGATCCTCGAGGCCGGGGCCGGCACCGGCGACCCGCCAGGTGGCGTCCTCGCGGATGTGCGCGGTGTCGGAGCGGAAGTGCGGGTCGCGCCCGTTGCCGACTTCGTAGCGGTGGCGCATCCGGTCGGCGAGGCGATCCTGCCGGCGCCCGTTGAAGCGGTGGTGCAGCTCGGCGAGGAACGCGAGGGCGGCGGGGGAGAGGATCTGTTCATAGCGGTTGCCGAGACGGCCGAGGATCCTCATCGCGGGGGTCGCGGGTGTGCTGGACGTGCTGGGCGTGCTGGGCGTGCTGCTGGCAGGCGCGATGCCCGTGGCGGTGGGGGTCATGGTCGTGTCCTTCTCTGCGGCCGTTGGCCGGCGGGATCAGTGGAACTGGGCTTGCTCGGTGGATCCCACCAGGGCGAGGGTGGCGCTGTCGGGGTTGAGCGCCGTGGAGATGACGTCGAAGTAGCCGGTGCCCGCCTCGCGCTGGTGCCTGGTGGCGGTGTAGCCGTGGGCCTCGGCGGCGAACTCGGCCTCCTGCAGGGCGACGTAGGCGGTC
>CAZHML010000050.1:0-16225 GCA_964533745.1 uncultured Microbacterium sp. | reverse complement strand
GCGAGTCGAAACAGGCCCTGAGGCTCACGCCACGTCGACGAAGACTGTGGGGATCGCGGGATCGGACTTGCTGAGCGCGAGCGCGCGGACCGGCAGTTCCTCGCGCGCGCGCAGGTGGTGTTCGCGTGCTCGCTGGGTGCCGACCGGGCCCTCGGCATCCGTGTCGATGTCGCCGGCCTCCACGAGCGTGACCTGCAGGGCGCGGGCATCCGGATGCGAGGCCGCGCTCTCGAGCGGCTCGAAGCCCTCCGAGATCGCGATGGTCTCCTCGATCGCGGTGCCGTCCCGGAGCGTCCGGAAGGCCGTCTTGCGTCCTCCCTGCGAGGCCTTGTCGGCGGAGAACTTCGCTACGCTCACCCAGCCGCCGTCGGCGCGCTGGCGCGCCACGAGCTTGTAGACCATGCTCGCGGTCGGATACCCGGATCCCGTGACGACCGAAGTCCCGACCCCGTAGGCGTCGATGGGGGCTGCGGCCAGGGCTGCGATCGCGTACTCGTCGAGGTCGTTCGTGACCGTGATGCGGGTGCCCGTCGCCCCGAGCGAGTCGAGGATCCCCCGTACCTCGGCGGCCACGAGCGGAAGGTCGCCCGAGTCGATGCGCACGCCGCCGAGTTGCGTTCCCGCGACCCGCACCGCCGTGTGCACGCCATCGAGCGTGTCATAGGTGTCCACCAGCAGCGTCGTGCCGACCCCCAGCGCCTCGACCTGAGCGCGGAAGGCCTCTTCCTCGGAGTCGTGCAGCAGCGTCCAGGAGTGCGCAGCGGTGCCCATCGTGGGGATGCCCCAGGTACGACCCGCCTCGAGGTTGCTTGTCGCGTCGAAGCCGACGATGTAGGCGGCGCGCGCCGCGGCGACGGCCGAGCGTTCGCCCGCCCGGCGCGAGCCCATCTCGGCCAGCGGCCGGTCACCCGCGGCGATGCTCATCCGGCTGGCCGCGGTGGCCACCGCCGAGTCGTGGTTCAAAACGCTCAGCGCCAGGGTTTCCAGAACCACCGCGTCGGCGAAGCTCGCCTCCACGGTGAGCACCGGGGAGCCCGGAAAGTAGATCTCGCCCTCGCGGTAGCCGCGGATGGTGCCGCCGAAGCGGTAGTTCTCGAGATAGCGGAGGGTGTCGGCATCCACGACCTTCTGATCGCGCAGGAACCGCAGCTCGTCTTCGGCGAAGCGGAACTCGCGCAGGAGCGAGAGCAGCCGTCCGGTACCGGCGACGACGCCGAAACGGCGTCCGCCCGAGAGCCGGCGCGAGAACAGTTCGAAGACGCAGGGCCGGGATGCCGTGCCGTCGCGCAGTGCTGCGCCCAGCATCGTCAACTCGTAGCGGTCGGTCAGCAGTGCTGTGGAGCCTGTCACAGCGCAAGTCTAGTCAGGGCCGCTGGGGTCCGCTGCGGCGTGACGCAACGGACCCCGTGTGTTCAGCCGTTGATGTTGCGGATCGGATCAGATGAGGTGCCCAAGGTGCTGCAGTACAGCGTGGCGGACGCCTGGTAGAGCAGAACCTGACCGCCCGAAGGGTTGCTGTTGCCCTGTTCCTTGAGGAAGTCGCGGATGACCTGTTTCTGATTGTCCGCGCTGAGTGACAAGAATTCACCGCAGGTGGTGTTGCCACCGCTGCCCACGCTGCCCCCGCCGCATCCGCTCAGGGTGGCGGCCAGCATGATGCTGCCGGCGGCGGCGAGGAGCCGGAATGAGGTCTTCTTCATGGTGTGCGAACCTTTCATCTCTCTGCTTCCGAACGTCTGGGCATGCCCGTCTTGAGGATGATTCTTCCGCCTGAGGAGGGGGTCATGTCAAGCTCCCTGCCGCACTTTCTTGGAATTCGCTGAGAGTGATGGGCCGCATCGCGCACCCCACCGCACCGCGCAGCAGGCGACAGGGCAGGCAGACACGCCCTAGGCTTGACGCTTATGGACGTCTCACCGATCGGCATCTTCGATTCGGGCGTCGGGGGGCTCACCGTGGCACGTGCCATCCGGGCCCAGCTGCCCGGAGAGTCGATCGTCTACATCGGGGACACCGCCCACTCGCCCTACGGACCCAAGCCCATCGCCGAGGTGCGCCGCTATGCGCTCGGCGTGCTCGACACTCTGGTCGATCAGGGCGTGAAGATGCTCGTGATCGCGTGCAACACGGCGTCCGCCGCGATGCTTCGGGATGCGCGCGAGCGTTACAGCGTGCCCGTCGTCGAGGTGATCGGCCCGGCCGTGAAGCGGGCGATCTCGACCACCCGCAACGGCCGGATCGGGGTGATCGGAACCGAGGGGACGATCGCATCCCGCGCCTATCAGGACATGCTCGAGGTGGACGAACGCCTGGAGGTCTTCGCCGCGGCCTGCCCGCGCTTCGTGGAGTTCGTCGAGTCGGGGATCACCGGCACCCCCGAGGTGCTCGCCCAGGCAGAGCGGTACCTCGCGCCTCTTCGCGACGCCGGCGTGGACACGCTCGTCCTCGGCTGCACGCACTACCCCTTTCTGCGCGGCGCGATCGGCTACGTCATGGGCGAGGGGGTGGCCCTCGTCTCCAGCGACGACGAGACGGCCGCCCTGGTCTACCGCCGCCTCGTCCGCGACGATCTGCTCGCGCCGCCGGATGCTCCGCCGACGATCCGCTACGAAGCCACCGGCGGCTCGGCGGTCGCCTTCTCCGATCTTGCCAACCGGCTCATGGGCACCGGGGTGGACGAGGTTACGCTGGTGCGCACGGGAGCTATCGACCTGCCCGCGTCTGGAGCGAAGGAACAACGATGACCGAGAACACCCGCGTGGACGGCCGTGCCGCCAATGACCTGCGCCCCATCACGATCGAACGCGGGTGGAGCGCGCAGGCCGAGGGGTCGGCGCTGATCAGCTTCGGGGGCACGAAGGTGCTGTGCACGGCGTCCTTCACGAACGGCGTGCCGAGGTGGCTCTCGGGCAAGGGCACCGGCTGGGTCACCGCCGAGTACGCGATGCTGCCGCGGGCGACCAACACCCGCAACGACCGCGAGAGCGTCAAGGGGCGACTCGGCGGGCGCACCCACGAGATCTCGCGCCTGATCGGACGGTCGCTGCGAGCGGTCGTGGACACCAAGAGCCTGGGTGAGAACACCATCGTGATCGACTGCGATGTGCTGCAGGCGGACGGAGGCACGCGGACAGCTGCCATCACCGGCGCCTATGTCGCACTCGCCGACGCGATCGCCTGGGGGCGGGCGAAGAAGTTCATCGGGCAGAACGCGCGAGTGCTGCACGACTCGGTCGCGGCGGTGTCGGTCGGGATCATCGACGGCGTGCCCATGCTCGATCTGGCATATGTGGAGGATGTCCGCGCAGAGACGGACATGAACGTCGTGGTCACCGGGCGCGGGCTCTTCGTCGAGGTGCAGGGCACGGCCGAGGGGGCGCCCTTCGACAAGCGGGAGCTGGACGCGCTGCTGGACCTCGGCGTGAGCGGATGCGAGCGGCTGCGCGAGCTGCAGCTGGCCGCGCTCGCAGCGGAGCCCGGTCGTTGAGCGAGCCGCAGGCGAGTCGAAACGCGCCATCCCCGCTGGTCCTGGCCACCCACAACCCGCACAAGGTCGAGGAGTTCGCGCAGATCGTCGCCCGCGTGCGTCCCGATCTGGACGTGGTCGGACACGACGGTCCGGAGCCGGTCGAGGACGGCGTGACCTTCGCGGAGAACGCCCTCATCAAGGCCCGGGCTGCGGCGGCCCGCACCGGGCTGGTCGCTCTCGCCGATGACTCCGGCATCTGCGTGGACGTGCTGGGCGGCGCACCGGGTGTGTTCTCGGCCTACTGGGCAGGCCATGCCAAGGATGCGGGCGCGAACCTGCGGCTGCTCCTGGACCAGCTCGCCGACATCCGCGACCCGCACCGCACCGCCCAGTTCGTCTCGACGATCGCGCTCGTCACCCCGGACGGCCAGGAGCGCACCGTCGAGGGCCGCTGGCCGGGACGCCTGGCCGCAGCGCCCGCGGGGTCCGGCGGCTTTGGCTACGATCCGATCTTCATCCCGGACGGGCAGAGGGGCGCCGAGCGCACGGTGGCCGAGTTCAGCGACGCCGAGAAGCAGTCCCAGTCGCATCGCGCCCGCGCCTTCGAGGCATTGGTGCCGCTTCTGGCAGGCCTTGACCGCGACTGAGAATCGTTAGCGTTCCCGAGTTCTCCGCAACTGCCCGAACCGACCGGGATCGCCCTAACCTGGAGCAATGCACGATCACGCGCCAGGCATCCGTGGGGCAGGGAACCGACGGCTGCTGGCCATCTCGCTCGCCGTCACGGCGACGGTGATGGTCGTGCAGGTGATCGGCGCGATCCTGACCGGATCCCTCGCCCTGCTCGCCGATGCCGCGCACATGTTCACGGACGCCTCGGCACTCGTGATCGCTCTCGTCGCCAGCACCCTCGCCGCCCGCCCCGCCGACGACCGCCGCACTTTCGGGTACCAGCGGGCAGAGGTCTTCGGCGCACTCATCAACGGCGTGATCCTCATCGTGCTCGCCACCTGGGTCGCGGTCGAGGGGATCGGGCGCCTGCTGCGCCCGGATGAGGTCGAGGTGCTCGGCGGCCCGATGCTCGTCGTCGCGGTGGTGGGCCTGGCCGCCAACGCCTTCGCGCTGTGGCTGCTCGGCAGCGCCCAGAAGCGCAGCATCAATGTGCGCGGCGCCTACCTCGAGGTGCTCGGCGATCTGATCGGCTCGGCCGTGGTGATCGCCGCGGCCGTGGTGATCGTCACGACCAGATGGATGCCGGCCGATGCCGTGGCCTCCCTCGCCATCGCGATCTTCATCATCCCGAGGGCGATCTCGCTGCTGCGCGAGGTCTTCTCGGTGCTCGCCGAGTCGGCGCCCCAGGGCACCGCGGTGGGCGAGATCCGCGAGCACCTGCGGGCGATGGAGGGCGTCGAGGGCGTGCACGACATCCACGTGTGGCAGCTCACCCGGGGCGCGCCGGTGTTCACCGCCCACGTCGCCGTCGAGCAGTCGCTGCTGGAGTCGGGGCGCGCCGCGACGCTGCTGGAGGAGCTGCAGGAGTGCCTGGCCGGGCACTTCGACGTGGCGCACTCCACCTTCCAGCTCGAACCCGCCGGGCGCGCTGAATGCGAGGGCGTGCACCCCTGAGGCGCCGGTTTGCGTGGCCGTTCCGCGAAGCCTTCGCCTACGAGCACGTACGATCGGCAGGCTCGGATGGCTCGGGTTCAGGCTGCCGAATCAGTCGATGTGACAAGAATCAGAGCAGGAAGAACGGGCGCTCTTGAGTGGGCTTCGCCTGCGGATTTGTCCTTCTGCTCGGTTCCTGCTTATGATCTCTTGGCCCTGCGGTCGTGGTGAAGTGCTCGCACTGTCGTGAACTGCTTCATCGCGCATGTGATTCAGGGGAGGATCCGAGCAGGTTCGCGGGGAGATTTTCATGGTGGAGGGTGCGCACGTTCGGCGCGCGTCGGGACGACGCCGTTGGGTCGCTGTTTCGCTGGTCGCGGCGTTGGCCGTCGGGGGTGGCGCTGTCGCGTACGGCGTCTGGGGCCTGGGCGGCTCAGGCGTGGACTGCTCTGTTTCAGAGCGTTCGTCGGTTGCTGAGGCGAGTGCTGCCGCCATCGCGTGTGACGCGCCTGTGGAGGTGTTGTCGGAGCGTTCGCCGTGGGCGTCGGTGTTCGCGCAGCCCGATGGCACCTCGATGATGATGCTGGATGCGGTGCCGCAGCGCACGAGGGTGGCCGGCGAGTGGGTGCCGGTGGACACCTCGATCCTTTCCGAACCCCGAGGGGATGTCCCGGCGGCGTCCGGTGGCGGGTCGCAGCCGGGCGATGGCGCGTCGATCGCGTGGTCGGCGGGTTCACCGCTGTTAGTGCCCGGTACCGCCGGCATGCTGCCGGTCGCGGCCCCGGTGTTCCCGATGTGGGTCAACCCCGGTGGTCCTGCCGGTGCGGGTCTTCCGTTGGGGGTGATCCAGCGGGATGCGCGGTGGATGTCGTTGTGGTTCCCGCTCCCGTTGGGGGTTCCCATGATCGAGGGTCACACGATCAGCTACGATCTCGGCCCGGGTGCACGGCTGGTGATCATCGTGATCTCGGATGGTGCGGGGTTCCGTCCGATCGTGGAGCTGGATTCCCCGGCTGCGGCGGCCTGGTTCCAGGGCGCCCTGGAGGATGCGCGGGCGTTGCAGGGTCTGCCGGGTGAGGGGTTCGAGATCCCGTATCGTGTTGAGGCGTCTTCGGGGTTGATGCTGCGGGAGATCGAGGATTCCGGGTTCGAGCTGGTCGACATCTCCGGCGAGGTGCTGTTCTGGTCGCCGCCGTCGGTGATGTGGGATTCGGCGGCGGGCGAGACGGAGGAGGATCGGCGGGAGTTCCCCGCGAACGGCGACCGGGCCGTGGTGATGCCGGTGCGGGTGGATGATGCGACGAGCACGGTCGTGGTCTCCCCGGATGAGGACATGCTGGCCTCTGCCGGGACGGTGTGGCCGGTGCGGATCGACCCGACCACGGGCGCGCGGACTCCGGCGGAGTGGGTGATGATCCGCACGGGCGGGTATACGTCGCCGAAGTACAAGTGGACTGATACCGCCGACCGCAAGGGCGAGTCGATGGGCCGGTGTCTGTTGTCGTGGAGCAGCGCGTGCAATGTGAACTTCACCGCCCGGCTGGTATGGGAGTTCGGGGGGCTGTCGTCGTTGATGACCGAGTTGACCGGGGATGACATCGTGTCGGCGACGTTCTCGGCGGCTCCGGGCGGCCGGGGCAACTGCACGTCTGCGCGTACGGATGCGTATGCGACCAGCGATATCGTCTCGACCAGCCCGAGCTGGTCGTCGATCACGTTCTCGAGTCTGCAGGCGTATGTGACCGGCCCGCAGGGCACCGCGTGCAGCGACAACGGCGTGCGGCGGTCCTTCGATGTGAAGCCGGCGGTGATCACCGCGGCTGATACCAACGACGGCACGATCTCGTTCGGGCTGCGCGCGAACAGCGAGACCAGCTCGAACGGGTACAAGACCTATCAGGCCAACGCGCAGCTGGAGATCGTGTACAACCGGGCACCGTATGAGCCTGCCGCGGTGAAGCTCGCTTCGCCGGTGAAAGCGTGTGAGGACGGTGAGGATCGCCCGTTCATCACGACGGCCACTCCGACGCTGTCGGCGAAGGTGACCGACCCCGATGGCGGGAACGTGCAGGCGCTGTTCCAGGTGCTCGACCCGGACACGCAAGCGGTGGTGTGGGACAGCGGGATGCTCGCCCCGATGGCTTCGGACTCGACGTTCAACGTGGCCGTTCCCGGCGGGGCGCTCACGGATGGGCAGACGTATCAGTATCGGGCGATGGGCTCGGATGGGACACGCACCTCGGGGTGGTCACCCGATGCGTGCGAGTTCACCATCGATGCGACCGCGCCGGCTATGCCGACGGTCGCCGCGGTGCGCACCGGGCCCGGGATCACGGCGATCTACGAGGAGAACGTCGAGCGCGGCGGGGTAGGGCTGGTCGGGAAGTTCATGATCGACGCCGGCATCTCGGATGACGTGGTGTCGTTCCACTACTACTTCACCGACACGATGGAAAACAAGAGTACGCCGGTGGATGAAGAAGGTCTCGCGGTGATCGAGCACACCCCGACCTCGGCAGGGCCAGTGACTCTGTGGGTCTTCGCGCGAGATGCCGCGGAGAACGACTCCGACCCGACCCCCTATAAGTTCGATGTCGCCGCGGCGAAAGAGGATGCCGTCTGGATGCTCGACGAGGGCGCAGGCGACACGGCTGCCGACACCAGCGGCATGGGCGGTGCGGCCAAGGCTCTGACGATCTCAGGCGCCACCTGGACCACTGGGCCGCACGACCTGTTCCAGTCCCGCCCCGGCGATGGGGCGCTGCTGTTTGACGGGGTCGATGACGAGGCGACGGCCGCGCCGATCGTGGACACGGAGAAGTCGTTCGTGATCTCGACCTATGTGTGGCTGGATGCTTCCGCGATCGGCAACGGCACCCACAGCGCGCTGTCGCAGGACGGTACGGTTCGGTCCGCGTTCGACCTGTCCTACCTGCCCGCCTGCGCAGGCATGACCGGTGGGTGCTGGTCGTTCGGGATGGCCGATGAGGATGACACCGAGGCTGACGAGGCCAGGGTCGTCTCGCCTGTGCCTGTCACGGGTGACCAGTGGGTGCATCTGGTGGCTGCGCACCACATCGACCAGGAGAACAACAGGAAGATCCAGCTGTGGGTGTGCGAGATCGGCACGCCGGATGACCCGAGGCCGGGGGAACCGGTGTACACGGACCTCACGCGCACCGCGTCGACGTGGACTGCGGCGGGAGCGTTCGCGCTGGGCCGCAGCCTGGACGGCGGTGCGCGGGCGAACTGGTGGCCGGGACGCATAGACAACGTGCGCGTGTTCTCGGGCCAGGTCGTTGCCGAGGCGAAGATCAGGCGCATGTGTCAGGGAGCCGAAGCCCGGGACTTCACCACGGGCCTTGATGTCCTTGATCCGACCACCACGAACGGGGAGTGATCGTGATGAACGCACGCAAGAACGCGCCTCAGAGCGCACGCATGGGTTCGCTGCGCCGCCGGGGGATGATGGCTCTGGCCGCCGCCCTGACCGTGGTCCTGATCGCCGAGCCTTTCGGGCTGGGCGGTGTACCCGCCTACGCGACCGAGCCGCTCGAGGATCGGGCGGCGAACTTCGAAGAAGCGGTGTCGCGTCTTGCGCAGCAGGAGTCGGTTCCGGCCACCAACATGGGTGGCTCCTGGTCGGCCGAGGGGTCCGAGGAGCTGGAGACGCTGTCGGCGACCCTGCCGGAAGCCGATGAAGACACGGTCGTCCTGGTCCCGACCGAGACCGCAACCGCCGAGATCGGTGGCTTGCAGGTCGGGGTCGCCGAGCCCGGCGCGGGAACCTCGCCCGAGGCCGTGACGATCCGGGTCGAAGACTCGACCACTGCTGAGGCGCTCGGTGTTGACGGTGTGGTCCTCGTGATCGTCGACGCCACCGAATCGGAAGACCCTGAGCAGGAGCCGGCTGAGGATCTGGCGGTCGAGCTGACCGTCTCCTACGCCGACTTCGCCGGCCTGGTGGGTGGCGACTGGGCTTCCCGCTTGCGCCTGGTGCTCCTGCCTGCCTGTGCACAGGACACCCCAGGGGAGCCCGAGTGCCAGCCCGTGCCTCTGGAGACGGTGAACGACCCGGCCCTGCAGACCGTGACCGGTACGGTCCCTGTCACTCCCGCGAGTTCGGGGTCTATGGCGCGGATGATGATGTCAGCCGCCTCGGGTGGATCGATCGCGGTCACCGGTGGCGTATCGAGCTCCGCCGGTGACTGGTCGCAGACCGGGCTTCCGCAGTCTTCCAGTTGGGGTCAGTCGGGCAACACCGGTGCGTTCACCTGGTCGTACCCGATCACGGTCCCGCAGCCTTCGATCGGGCCGGCCCCGCAGTTGACGCTGTCATACTCCTCGGCGGTGTCCGACGGGCGCGTGCCGTCGAAGAACAACCAGTCCGGGTGGATCGGTGAAGGCTTCGACCTGACCACCAGCTACATCGAACGCCAGTACACCCCGTGTGCCGATGATGACGAGGGTTCGCCGAACAGCAAGAACCGGCTGACCGCTGACCTGTGCTGGGGGGAGCAGAACGCGACGCTGGTGCTCAACGGGTCCTCTTCTGAGCTGGTCTTCGATTCTGCGGCGGACGTGTGGCGGTCCAAGAACGATGACGGCACGCTCACGAAGCGCCACACCGGCGGGTGGAATGGCACCACCGATGGGGAGTTCTGGAAGGTCACCACCGTTGATGGCACCCAGTATTTCTTCGGTCGCGGCAAGGTGGCCTCCGGCGGCGCGGAGCTGAACTCGGCGTGGACTATGCCGGTGTACGGCAATCACTCCGGCGAGCCCTGCTACACCTCCTCGGGCAACGGGGGCTTCGCCTCCTCGAAGTGCACCCAGGTGTGGCGGTGGAATCTCGATCACGTCATCGACCCGTCGGGCAACACCATGACCTACACGTACGCGACCGAGACGAACGCGTACGTCAACGACTTCGCAAACAATTCCAGTTGGACCCCGATCTCCTACGTCTCGGGCGGCCGGCTGGTGAGGATCGAGTACGGCACCCGCACCGGCGACACGGGCAGTGCCCCGTATCGGGTGGTCTTCGACGCGCAGAAGCGGTGCCTCACCGATGTCAACGACGGCACCTCGCTCTGCAAGAACGGTGCGAACGAGACCAGCAAGTCCAAGTGGCTGGATGTCCCCACCGACTTGCAGTGCAAGGTCGCGGACAAGAACTGCGGCAACATCATGCCGGTGTTCTTCAGCACCACCCGCCTGGCGAAGATCACCACTCAGGTCTGGAACGGCACCGCCTACCTTGACCTGGATTCGTGGGCTTTCACGCAGCGATTCGCTGGCGATGGCACTGACGCTCAGGTTCAGTACGCCTCCAGCGTCAGCCTGCGGTTGGACAGTCTGCAGCACACCGGGCATGGCGGCACCGATACCGACGGGGACGATATCACCCTGCCTGCGGTGAAGTTCGGGTACACGCCGCTGGCCAACCGGGTCGATAGTGACGCCGACGGGTATTCGGCGCTGTGGCGGCACCGCGTCACAAGTGTTCGCACCGAGGGCGGGGGCGCGGTCAGCGTCAACTATCGCACCGAGTGCACTCCCGAGACGGTGCCGGCTAAGACCAACTCGGCCCAAGCCGCCAACACCAAGCTCTGCTACCTCGTGGAGTGGCAGCCCGAGGGCGAGTCGGAGCCGGCCAAGCACTGGTTCCACAAGTACGTCGTGGACAGCATCGTCGAAGACGGCGCGCCCCACGTCGGCAACGGCGATGAGCTGATCACCGGATCGGTGTCCACCGTGACCCGCTACGTCTACGAAGGCGGAGCGAAGTGGGTGAAACCGACCGGCCCGATGATCGACCCGGATGATGTCACCTACACGGAGTTCCGAGGTTTCGCGCAGGTCGACACCAAGGTCGGCGAAGGCGTCGAACAATCGACAATCCAGCGCGACTTCTACTTCCGCGGCCTGGGCGACGACCTCACTGCCGGACCCGCTGGCCACCAGGTCACCGTCACCGATAAAGAGCAGTTCGCGGGGCAGGTCTTCGCCTCCCAGCAGCTGAACGGCTCCACCATTCTCGGCGAGACGGTCAACGTCCCGGGCGACCCGGTGACGGTCGCCGGCACGGGTGCACACAAGTCCACCCGCATCCCGACCTCCACGGTCTACGGCTTCACCTACGACGCCGCAGGGGTTGTGGAGCACCGCACCAAGTCGATCACCACGAACGACGCCGCGGGCCTGCCAGTGCAGGTGGAAGACCTCGGCGATCTGACCACAACGGCCGACGATGTGTGCACGAAGACCACCTACCGGCGCGATGGCACGTTCACGGACGCGAACATGCTGGCGTACACCGCGAGAACCGAGATCTTCGCCGCCGCCTGCGACGGGACGCTCACGAACGCGACGCTGATCGCGCGCGACAGCGCGATCTACGACGACGCGGGGCTGCTGCTGGAGAGTCGTTCGAACGATGCCACTGACCCGGCCGTCGACGTGCTGCGCGGCACCTTCACCTACGACGCTGCAGGTCGGGTGCTCACGTCCCAGGACGCGGTCGGCAACGTCACGACCACGGCCTACACGACGAGTGCGGGTGGCCAGCTGGCCAGTGTGGTGACGACCTCGCCCGATCCGGACGGATCCGGGCCGCTGTCCGGGTTCACCTCGACGCAGACATTCGACCCGTTGACGGGGCTGTCGATCTCGAGCACCGACCAGAACGGCAAGACCGTCACGGCAGAGTTCGACGCGCTCGGGCGCATGGTCAGCACGCGCCTGCCCGAACACGCGGGTGCTCCCCACCCCACGGTCGAGTACTCCTACACGATCGCGGCGAACGGTCTGAATGCCGTCACCACAAAGTCCCTGGGTGCCGATGGCGTCCATCAGCATGTCTCCGTCACGTTCTACGACGGTATGGGCCGCCCCTTCCAGCATCAGGCTGAAGGCGCAGATGTCACCACGTCCGACCGGGGTCGGATGGTGTCGCACGTCTACTACGACTCCGCCGGCCGCATGATCAAGCAGACCTCCCCGTGGCCGGCCGATGGTGCCCCGAGTGGTACTCCGATCGTGCCGATCGCGGCACCGGACGCGCAGACGACGTATGTTTACGATGCTGCGGGGCGTGTGACCGAGACCGTGCTGTGGGCGGGCACCGATTCGAACCCGGCCAACGAGCGGTACCGCACCAGGACCGTGTACGACGGGGCGACGACGCTGGTGATCCCGCCGATCGGCGGGGTACCCGTCGAGACGGTCACCGACGCGCAGGGGCGCACCATCGCCCTGCGCGAGTACGTGCGCGACCCGATCGCCCACGCGGGTGCCGTCACGGCGACCGCGGTGCGCGCCCTGGTCGCGCAGACCACCACCTACGCCTACGACGTCGCCGGCCAGATGGTGCTGATGAAGAACCCGCTCGGCGACGAGTGGACCTACGAGTACGACCGGAATGGTCAGCTGGTCTCGTCCACCGACCCTGACAGCAGCACCAGCACGACCACCTACGACGTGCTCGGTCAGGTCACGACCCGTCAGAACGCGAACGGCGAGGTGCTCGCGTACACCTACGACAACCTGGGCCGGCCGACCACGCTGCGCGACGACAGCCCCACCGGGGCCGTGCGCGCCTCGTGGACGTACGACGCCTCGGCACTGGTCGGCGGAGGCACGGCTCTCGGGCAGCTCACCGCGACCACGCGATACGAGGACGGCAAGGCGTACACGACCTCCATCCCCGTCTACGACATCGCCTACCGGCCCACCCAGGTCGACACGGTGCTGCCGACCGACACTGCGCTGCATGCGCTGTCGGGCAAGACCTTCACGACCACGATGGCCTATACCCCCGGTGGGCAGATCGCACAGGTCACCTACCCGCAGGTCACCGGCAACGGCGGCACGATCGTGCTCGGTGGCGAGACTGTCACGACCCGGTACGACGACGCCTCGATGCCGTCGTGGATGAGCGGCGGCTTCGGCTGGGGCACCTACGTCGCGGACTCCAAGTGGTCCAAGGCCGGCAGACCGCAGGCCTATGACCTCGGCAACACCTACGGCGCGACCGTCTCATACGACTGGGACAAGGTAACCGGACGCCTCGACGGCCTGTATCTGGACCGGGAACGGGTCAGCGGCAGCGAGGTCGGTCTTTCCTACCAGTACGACCCTGCCGGCAACATCACCGGGATCATCGACGCACCGACGGCCACCGGCATCGCCGCGGACGCCCAGTGCTTCGCCTACGACGGCCTGCAGCGCCTGAAAGTCGCGTGGACTGACATCGAAGCCGACTGCGACCGCACCTCGGTCACCTCCACCGATGTCGGCGGGGTGGGGGCGTACTGGACCGAGTACACCTACGACGTGCTCGGCAACCGCACCAGCAAGACCGAACGCGCAGGCGCCCAAGTGGTGTCCACCTCTTACGTCCACGGTGCCGGTACCGCGGGCCCGCACCAGTTGACCTCGGTGACCGAGACGAAGGGCAGCCTGTCGGTCACGACCGGGTTCACCTGGGACGCCGCAGGGAACCAGACCTCGCGCACGCACAACAGCGAGTTGCAGGAGCAGGAGTGGAACGCCGAGGGCAAGCTCGTCGGCATCACCGCAGGCGCTTTCACGATCGGGAACATCTACGACGTGAACGGTGCCCGCCTGGTGCGCACGACCGGGTCTGAGGAGGTGACCGTGTTCCTGCCCGGCGGGCAGGAAGTCACCGCCACCACCACGAACGTGACCGCCAAACGCTGGTACTCGTTCGCCGGCACCGTCGTCGCGATGCGCACCGGGGTGGGCCTGGGCGGGGTCACCAGCGTGGTGGCCGATCACCAGGGCACGACGATCGCGTACGTGCACAACACCGAGTGGGCCGGTGGCGTCACTCGTGTGCGTACGGATCCGTTCGGGAATGCCCGCCAGGGCTCTAGCGGGCATTTCGCGGAGCGTGGCTTCCTTGGTGCGCCGGCCGACGAGGTCGGGCTGACGCTGCTGGGGGCGAGGTTCTACGACCAGGGCACGGGCACGTTCCTGAGCGTTGACCCGATGCTGAACCCGTGGGTTCCGGCGCAATTCAACGCCTACGTGTATTCGGGTAACAACCCGGTGACGTGGTCTGACCCGTCGGGGTTGTTCTGGGGTGAGTTCGGGAACTTCCTCAAAGACGTCGGCAGGAACATGGGTAATGCTGCCAAGGAGGTCGGGTCGTTCGTCAACACCTATAAGGCTGACATCACCGGGTTCGTCGTCGGCACCCTCGTGACTGCGGGTTGCCTGGTGGGGACAGCCGGGATCGGCAGCGTCGGGTGCCTGGTCGCCGGCGGTGCTGCGGGTTCTGCGGTGACGAATGTGTGGAAGCAGGCCGAGTCGGGCAAGCCGTTCAGCGTGGGCAGCTTCCTCGCAGACACTGCGTTGGGGGGCCTGTCGGGGCTGCTGGGTCCGGCGGGTAGCGCGCTGGGCAAGGTCTTGCCCGTGGCGACCAGCAAGGTCACCTCGGTAATCAAATCCACCCTCCAAGGCGGAGCCAAGCCGGTACCGGCACCCAGACCGGGTGTCCCCACAGCGGGTGCGGCCAAGCCGCCGGGCGTGGGGGGTGCCCCGGGTGGCGCTAAGCCACCGGGGCAGGGTGGTCATGCGCCTTCCTGCAACAGTTTCGTGCCTGGCACCTTGGTGCTGCTCGCGGACGGGTCTCGTAAGGCGATCGAAGAGCTCAAGGTCGGTGACCTCGTGGTCGCCACCGACACCGATACCGGGGTCACCTCGGCGCAACCCGTGGTCGCGCAGATCACCGGGACCGGCGATAAGCACCTGGTCGCGATCACCGTCACCGGCACGGACGGGACTGCCGGGCAGGTGGTGGCGACCGATGGTCACCCGTTCTGGGTCGCACACACCCAGGCATGGACTCACGCGGCAGACCTGCTGCCGGGGGACTGGCTGCAGACCTCGTCCGGGACCTGGGTGCAGGTCTCGGCGGTCGAGCACGATCATCGTGAGCAGACCGTCCACAACCTGACAGTCAACGCGGCGCACACGTACTATGTGTACGCAGGCGACGTACCGGTTCTCAGCCACAACTGCGGCGGCGTCAAGGGCGGCATCTCCGGGATGGACGACGTCGGCACGTACAGTGCGCAGGCGAAGAATACCGCCGGACACGGCGGTGACCTGCAAGCGCACCACCTGATCGAAAGGCGTTTCGTGAACCAGATGGGCGGGAACACCAACGAGTGGTCCACTGTCGTGCTCTCCAGGGCTGACCACCAGTTGTTCACTAACGCATGGAGACAGGAGATTGCCTATGGACCGCTCGGCACCGGAAGGGCATCGGTTGGCGAGGTGATGGCGGCGGCTCAGCGCATCTATGCCAACTACCCGAACATCCTGAAAGTGTTGATTCGTGATGGTCACTAGCCATGTGAGCCTGGTTGGCAAGCGGAATCGCGGGTGGCCGTGGCCGGAAAGATCGTTCGGGCTTTCCCCGATGTATGGGGAGGACGGGTGGTGTCACGCTTGCGGTGTCCCGCGACGGGAGCAGTCCGGATCGATGGTGCTGCAGCGCCGTGGCCTCACCGTCTCGGGCGCCTGGGTTCCGAACTGGATGCATGACCGGCTGTGTCTTGCGCGAGATGTCGCCGACGAGGCCGCTTCGCGTTTCGATCTGCAGATGCGGGAAGTGAAATGGGCAAAGAGCTCCCCCGGTGATGCGATGCAAATCGTGATTCCAGCTACGACCGAGAAGTGGTTCGACGACGACCAGTTGACAACGATCGCCACGAAGCAGCATGGTGAGCCCGGCACGAAATGTGAGTCTTGCGGGGTGTGGCGGTGGCTCCCCTTATGGTGGGGGAGGCTCCCCCCTGTGCTGAAGCCGTCGGTGGTAGACGGGTATGACATCGTCGCCGGACCGGAGTGGTTCGGTTCGGGTTGGAACTTCTTCCGCCAGGTGCTTGTGCGGCGGGAGTTGGCGGAGTTTCTGGTCGCGGCTAGTCCGCGTGATTTCGTGATCGAGGAGGTTGCCGAGTTGACCGGCGTGGCCGGTTCGAAGTCGCACTGGTCGGATGTGCCGGTCGAGGCCCGAGGCGGCACGGTTCCTGTCGGTGCGGTGTCGGAGATCTTCACGGCGAGGTTCCTGCCCGGATCCATCGTGCAGGGAACCCCGTCAGAGCAGGCGCGTCGTGC
>CAZHML010000049.1:0-16605 GCA_964533745.1 uncultured Microbacterium sp. | reverse complement strand
CCGTGACTCCCATGTGCCGGGCGGGCAGCCGCACGACCGTGACCGCACTCGGCGACAGGGTCGTGAACGGCAGCGAGCCGATCACCGCGACCCCCATCGCCGGCGGGGTGAGCCCCCGCTCGGTGAGGACCTGGATCGCGCCGACGCCGATGAGGTTGTTCCCGGCGACGACCGCGTCGGGGGGCTGCGGGAGCGCGAGCAGCTCCTCCATCACCGCGCGGCCGCCGTCCACCCGGTAGGTCGAGAAGCGCAGCAGCCCATCGAGTTCGGCGGGCGTCAGAACGCCGCGCAGCGCGGCTCGCCAGCCCTCGGCGCGCTCGGCAGCCGTGTCGATGTGCTCAGGCCCGCCGATATAGGCGATCCGCCGGTGACCCGCCTTCAGCAGCGCCTCGGTGGCCGAGGTTCCTGCGGCGCGGTTGGCCATCACCACGCCGTCGATGTCGTACCCGGTGCTGCGGTCGACGGCCACCACCGGCCGGCCGGTCGCGAGGATCTCGTCGAGCTTCGAGTGCTCGGATGCGGTGGCGATGATCACGCCCGACATGTGCTCGGCGATCGCGATCTGCAGGTAGGTGGTCTCCTTCTCGGTCTGCGCGTCGGAGTTGCAGAGCACCACCGAGTAGCCGGCTTCGGACGCCACATCCTCGACGCCCCGCGCCATCTCGGTGAAATAGGGGTTCTCGATGTCCGGGATGATCAGCGCGATCACCTCGGAGCTCTGCCGGCGCAGGGTCCGCGCCGTGCGGTTGGGCCGGAAGTTCAGGGCCTTCGCTGCCTGACGGACCGCGGTCGCCTTGCTCTCCGAGACCTTGGCGCCGTTGAGCACGCGCGACACCGTCGCCGGGGAGACCCCGGCGAGTTCGGCGACGTCGTAGATCGTGGCCATAGGTCCTGTCATCGCCCCTTCATCACGAGGAACCAGAGCAACATTACCGCCACCCTCGGCGCGCCCTGGCGAAAAGGTCTGAAATCGATTACGTTCACTGTATCCAGATTCCTTTCCCGATGAGGCCTGCGCTATGAAACCGGCATCCGATCTGTCTTCGATCTCCGCACTGCGCGACGTGCAGACGCGCTCGATCTCGCCCGAGAACTTCGACGGCGCCGCCGGTGGCGGCGGTCGCGCGACCGAGGGCACGGGGGCCGCCTGCGCCCGCGATCTCGGTCCCGGATGGAAGATCTCGCCGAGCGTCGACATCAAGGCGGGTGAGACGTTCGAGTTGGCATCCATCCCCGGTGCCGGCAAGATCACGCACATCTGGATCACCACCCACACCGGCACCTGGCGCACGCTGCTGCTGCGCGCCTACTGGGACGGATCCGCCGAGCCCGCGGTGGAAGTGCCCTACGGCGACTTCTTCTGCAACGGCTGGGGCGTCTTCGCGCAGGTGAACTCGCAGGCTATCGCCGCGAACCCGCACGGCGGCTTCAACTCGTACTGGCCCATGCCCTTCCGCGACGGTGCCCGGCTCACCATCGAGAACACCTCGGTCGTGGACGTGCGCGTGTACTACCAGATCACCTACGAGATCGGCGGGGACTACGCAGGCGAAGGGTACTTCCACGCGCAGTGGCGTCGCTCGAATCCGCTCGACGAACTCGTGCCGCACACGATCCTGGAAGGGATCGAGGGACGCGGCCAGTACGTGGGCACCTACATCGCCTGGGGCGTCAACTCCAACGGCTGGTGGGGTGAGGGCGAGATCAAGTTCTACCTCGACGACGATGACGAGTACCCCACGATCTGCGGCACCGGCACCGAGGACTACTTCGGCGGCGCCTGGAACTTCGACATCCCCGGACGTGGCTACACCGAGTTCTCCACCCCCTACCTCGGGATGCCGCAGGTCATCCGCCCGGACGGCCTGTACATCTCGCAGCAGCGCTTCGGGATGTACCGCTGGCACCTGCTCGACCCGATCCACTTCCGCACCGGAATCCCGAAAGTCGACATCCAGGCGCTCGGCTGGCGGAGCGGATGGCGCTACCTGCCACTGCGCGACGACATCGCCTCGACCGCGCTGTTCTACCTCGACCGGCCAACGGCCAGACGCCCGAGAACCCCCAGTGCCGACGATCTGGAGGTGCACCTAGGCACCGCTCCGGTGCCTGACATCGGTGCCAGCCCGCCCCGCGCACCCCAGGACTGAACGTGGCCGAGGCACTGTACCCCGACCTCGACGGCAAACTCGCCGTCGTCACCGGTGGGGGCCGAGGAATCGGCCTCACGACCGCGCGGCGGTTCCTCGCGCAGGGATCGCGCGTGATCGTGCTCGACCTCGCGATGACGGCGGATGACGCGGGTCTGGACTTCGTCGAGCTCGACGTCACGGATGCCGCGGCTGTGGCATCCGTCGCCGCCGACCTCACCGAGCGCCACGGCGCACCGGATGTCGTGCTGAACGCGGCCGGCATCGTCCGCCCCTCGAGCGCCGAGGACATCGAGCCCGGCGACTGGCAGCGGGTGCTGGACGTCAACCTCTCAGGCACCTTCCACGTCTGCCAGCAGTTCGGGCGGCGGATGCTGGAGGTCGGGCGCGGCGCGATCGTGAACATCGCCTCGATGAGCGGTTCGATCAGCAACTACCCGCAGAAACAGGCGAGCTACAACGCCTCCAAGGCCGGGGTCGTGCATCTGACGAGAACGCTCGCCGGCGAGTGGGCGGGGCGCGGCATCCGGGTCAACTCCGTCTCGCCCGGGTACATCGCCACCGAACTCACCGCGCCGCTCATGGCAGAGAACCCGGAGTGGACCCGCGCGTGGATCGAACGCACGCCGATGGGCCGGGTGGGCACTCCCGGCGAGGTCGCCTCGGTGATCCTGTTCCTGGCCTCCGAGGCCTCGAGTTTCATGACCGGGGCCGACGTGATCGCCGACGGCGGCTACACGGTGTGGTGAGATGACCCGGCGCGCGCTCGTCGTCGCCGGCCTCGTCGTCGGTGCGGTCGCACTGAGCGGCTGCAGCACGGGGTCGGTGCCGCTGACTTCTGCGTGGGTGGCCGACAAGCCCACCGCCGTCGGCGTCGCCGACGGCGATCTCTGGCCGAGCTGCTGGGCCACCGACGGCTGGCTCTACGCCGCAAACGGGGATGGATCGGGCTTCGGCACTCGCTCCAGTGACATCGTGATGAATCGGATCAATGGCACGCCCGAGTCCGCTCCCTTCACGGGAGAAGGGCTTGCCGTGGGCGACGAGCTCGGCCAGGTGTGGTCCGGAGACGGCTTCACCCGCAAGCCCACCGGGATGCTCTGCGTCGAGGGATCGATCTACCTTGCCGTGCAGGATCTCGCCTACGACTTCAACCAGGCGCCTGCCGCGACGATCGCGCGCAGCGACGACGCCGGGCGCACCTGGACGTGGGACACCGAGCGCCCGATGTTCGACGATGGCGTCTTCACCACGATCTGGTTCGCCGACTACGGGCAGGATGCCGAGCGCCGCCCCGAGGCGGAGTACGTCTACGCCTACGGGCTCGATCGGAACTGGCGCGACTCGTTCAGCGACATCGTCGCCGATCCCACTGAGCTGTTCCTCGCCCGGGTTCCGATCGACGGGCTGCAGGACGCCGGACGCTGGGAGTTCTACGCCGGCTCCGGCGAGGAGGGGATGCCGCGCTGGATTGCCGACATCGCCGAGCGGCATCCGGTGCTGGTGGATGAGCGACGCACGCACGGGATGAGCGTGCTCTCGCAGGGCGGTGTCACCTACCTGCCGAGACACCAGCGCTACCTCTACACCTCCTGGACCGAGTTCACCTTCGAGTTCTACGAGGCCCCGCACCCCTGGGGTCCGTGGACGCTGTTCTTCTCCGAGGACTTCGGCGAGTACCCATGGGCGGCGGATCGCATCGGCGGCTACGCGACAACGGTGCCCTCGAAGTTCGTGGCCGAGGACGAGCGGACGATGTGGCTGCAATCCAACGTCTGTCCCTGCGCGCCGGCGGGGGTCACGTCGTACTGGTGGGGGCTACGCGAGATGAGGCTCAACGATGACGGATGACTTCGCGATCGTCGACGGGGTGCCGGTGAGCACGGCATCCGGCCCGCTGCGGCTGCGCGTGGCCCATGTGGATCAGGCCAACACCGTGCTCACCGCGAGCGACGGCGACCTTTGGCCTGCGGCGTGGGCCTCGGACGGCGCGCTGTACGCCGCGGCCGGTGACGGTACCGGATTCGCCCGGCACGGCTGGAGCGACATCCTCGTGAACCGGATCGAGGGGATGCCCTCTACCGGCCTTTCCGGCGAGCGGCTCGCCGACGGCGACGCCGTCGCGCCGATCTGGGATTCTGAGCGCTTCAACCGCAAGCCCACCGGCATGGTGTGCGTGCGCGAGGGCGAGCGCGACGTGCTGTACCTGGCCGTGCAGGATCTGCGCTGCGGAGAGGGGCCGGACACCTTCAATGAGGCGCACGCCGCGACGGTCGTGCGCTCGGATGACCTCGGGCGCAGCTGGTCGTGGCCCGACGAGCCGATGTTCTCGGGGCACGTGTTCACGACGGTGATGTTCCTCGATCTCGGGCAGTGCAACGGCGGCTCGGACATGGTGTACGCCTTCGGGATCGACGGCAACTGGCGCACCTCGTTCTCGAAGCGGGTGCCGGATCCGACTGCGTTGTTCCTCGGCCGCGTACGCGCGGATCGAGTGCAGGACATCGGATCGTGGGAGTTCTTCGCCGGAACCGAGGGCGAGGTGATCTGGTCGTCCGACATCGCCCGTAAGACGCCGGTGCTCGTGGACGAGCGGCGCTTCTACCCCACGCCCGCCTTCGGGATGGGCCCGAGCAGCTTCACCTGCATCGCGCAAGGATCGGTGGTCTGGAATCCGGGCCTCGGCCGCTACCTGTACTCCACCTGGAGCGAGTACACCTTCGAGTTCTTCGAGGCGTCGGCCCCCTGGGGGCCGTGGCGGCACCTGCACAGCCACGACTTCGGGCACTTCCCCTGGCACGGGCCGAGATCGCCGCTGGCCAAGCATGGTGGTTACGCGCCGACGATGCCGTCGAAGTTCATCTCGGCCGACGGGCGGGATCTGTGGCTGCAGAGCAACTGGTTCGTACCGGCGTCCTCACGCGGCGGGCGGGCGTACTGCTTCGGGCTGCGGCGGGTGCGGTTCGATCCGGGGACGGACACCGTCGCCGCGCCGACCGGCGGCGACCTCGCCCTGGACGGCTCACCGCTCGTCTCGCGCGTGCGCGAGGGGCAGGAGGTCGTCTTGAACGACGGACGCCGCGACCTCGCCGAGGACTCCGCTTTCGGACCCGGCACCGGCGAGGACGTCTGGGGCTACGAGTGGCCCTCGCCGCGCCGCTTCTCCCGGCTCGTCTACGTCCCCGGCCCGCAGGACTCGCTGGGCGGCTGGTTCGCCGCGGGTCCACGCGTCGAGGTGCGCATCAACGGGGAGTGGGTCCTGGCATCCGGTGTCGCCGTCACGCCGCCCTACCCCAACGACTACACCGCGCTGGAAGAGGACTCCTACACCTTCGACTTCGATCCGGTCACCGCCGACGGCGTGCGCCTCATCGGCGAGCCCGGCGGCGGGATGCGCTACACCTCGATCGCCGAGCTCGAGGTCTGGGATGCTGCGGGCACGTAGCGCGGTCGGTGCCGAGATGAGGAGATGTGCCGAGATGAGGATGGAAAGGCGCGAAACCGCCCTCGATTCGGCTCATCCCCTCATCTCGGCACACCATCGCGCAGAAGCAGAGGATCACCCCGCCCCGTCGTCGCGCCACGCGCGCCACAGTTCGGCATAGGAGCAACCGCAGCGCTCAGCTCCGCGACGGCACCCGGGTGCAGGTCGCGATCGGCGGCGATGGTCACCCGTGCCGAGGCTCGCGAGAGCACCTGATCCAGGCGCGACATCCCGCGCGACCAGTTGACGGACCCCGCGCGATCGCCCAGGGCGTGAGCGCGAGGCCGAGCAGCCACACGATGTCGCAGACCGTGCCCTGCAGGACGGTGGTCCACTGCGTGCGGACGATCCAGACGAGAAAGCCGACGGGCGAGACGCCGCGCGGAAGTATCTCGCTCCTGCCTCCGGGCGGCCTACTTGAGGCCTGCCATCTTGATGTTGCCGATGATCTGACGCTGGAAGATCAGGAACAGGATGATCACGGGGGCCGCGGCCAGCGCCGAACCCGCCATCAGCAGATGCAGTTCGGTCGAGCGCTCCGAGCGGAACGTGGCCAGGTACTGCTGCACCACATAGCGCTCGGGTGAGGTGATCGTCATGATCGGCCAGACGTAGGAGTTCCAGTAGGCGAGGAACCCGGTGATCCCCATCACGACGAACGGCGGCTTCGACAGCGGCAGGAAGATGCGCACGAAGATCGCGAAGCGCCCGCATCCGTCCAGCATCGCCGCCTCTTCCAGGCTCGAGGGGATGTTCAGATAGAACTGCCGGATGAAGAAGATGGCGAAGGCCCCCGCCGCACCGGGCACGACAAGCACGGCGAGGGTGTCGAGCATCGACAGGCGTGTGACGACGATGAAGCTGGTGACCAGGATCGTCATGCCCGGAATGAACATCGTGGTGATGACGATCACCCAGAGCGTCCGCTTGAAGTGGAAGTCGAGCCGCGCGAATGCGTAGGCGGCGAGGGAGTTGACCGTCAGGCCCAGCGCGGTGAACAGCAGTGCCCCGCCGAAGGTCCACGCCATCGTGCGCAGGAACACCGGATCCGAGAAGATCTGCACATAGTTCTCCCAGTGCCAGACTTCGGGGAAGAACTGGAAGGGAGTGCGCACGACCTCGGTCTTCGCCTTGAAGCCCGCGATCACCATCCAGGCCAGCGGGAAGAGCGCGGCAAGGACGAAGATCGCCCCGACGATCGCCTTGGCGAGGAAGACCAGCCAGCCGCCGACGCCCTTGGGCAGACGGCTGCGTCGCCGGGGCTTGCCCTGCAGCACCACCAGGCTGGTCTCTGATTCGGTGATCGTCATTAGTCCACCAGCCTCTCGGAGTTGACGAACTTGAAGATGAGAGCCGAGCAGGTGCCGAGCACGACGAAGAGCATGAGCGCCGCCGCGATCGAGAAGCCGATGGTCTGGTCGTAGCGGAAGTGGTTGAAGATGAACAGGTTCGGCAACTCGGTGGTGCGCCTCGGGCCACCGCCTGTCATCACCAGCGGGAGCTCGAACTGCTGGATCGCAGCGACGAATCCGGTGACGAGCAGGAAGAGGAAGACGTTCTTCATCTGCGGGATGGTGATGTAGGCGGTCTTCTGCCACCAGCCCGCGCCCTCCATGGACGCCGCCTCGTAGAACTCGGTGGGGATGTCCACCATCGCGGCGACCATGATGAGCGAGGTCAGACCCATCCCCAGCCAGATCGCGGGGATCGCGATGGAGACGAGGGGCCATTCGCCTTCTCTGAGGAAGGCGATCGGATCGACGCCGAACATCTGCAGCACGGCGTTCAACAGGCCACCGGGGTATGCATAGATCAGCACGAAGATGATCGAGGCGATCACGCCGGAGATGATCGTGGGGATGTAGATGCTGACCTTGAGCACGCTGGCCGCCCGCCGCGAGACGGCGACGACCAGGCTCGCGAACAGGTAGGCGAGCACGAGCATCACCGGGACGGTCATCAGGACGAACATGAAGCCGCGCCCGATGGATGCCCAGAACTGCGGGTCGGTGAGGACGTACTCGAAGTTGCGGAAGCCGACGAACTCCGGTTCCAGGTAGAAGCCCCAGTTCTGGAACGACAGGTAGACCGCGTAGATCGTCGGCCAGATCACGAAGATGCTGAGCAGGACCACCGCGGGTGCCAGCATCGGCAGGGCGACGGCGGTATCGCGATACCGCCGGTTCTTCCGCGGTCGAGGCGTGGCGCGGTCGCTCTCGCCCTCGTACGAGGCGCGCAGGCTCAGGCCTCCGGCGATCAACAGGCCTGCGACGAGAAGGCAGACGGCAAGCGTGCCGAGGGCGGGGGTGATTGCAGCGCTCAGGCCGGCCGCGCCGAAGACTGCCCACGCCCAGGCAGCGTTGGCGATCCCGAGCAGGCCGGCCACGATGCCGAGGTTGCGGACCTCGCCACCGGATCGCGGACTGCTCGATCGCACCAGTGCGAGGGCGCCGATCACGATCAGGAGCACGGCCATGATCGCCTCGAACCAGATGAGCCCGGTCAGCCCGGGCACGATCGCGTCGAGCCCCTGCTCTCCGAGCACCGGGATCGCCGAGATCGCCTGGAGCACGCCACGAACGATCGCGACCACACCGCCCGCGATCACCAGTCCTCTGCCCGCCATCGCGGCTCCTTCCCTTCAGTGCTGCTCATCCCAGACTGCCTGTTCCCCTGACGCCGCGGGGCGCGGTGGATGCCCGGGGGCGCGCACGCCCCCGGGCATCCGGTGATCACTGCGCGGGTGCTCGAGCGGGCAGGTTCTCCCGTTCGATGACCGTGTTGATCTCCGATACTGCCGTGGCGATGGCCTGATCCGCAGTTGCCTGGCCCATCATGACGGACTCGATCGCGGTGCCCACGGCCATCGACACATCCCAGGGGAAGGTCGGCTCAGGAATCGCGTCGACGGCGACCTCGTTGATGATCACGCCGGACCAGGGTGCCGCCTGGGCTGCCGGAGAGCCAGCAACCGCCTGCTGCACCGAGGTGCGCACCGGGACCTTGGTGAACTGCGTCACGACGAAGAACTCGACGAGGTTCGCCGGGTCGCCGCCGAGTACCCACTCCAGGAAGGCTCCGGCGCCTTCGGCGTTCTTCGCCTTGGCGTCGACGACCCACTTGAAGTTGCCCATGGTCGAGGCGGTGCGGGTGTTGCCCGGCTCCGAGGTGACGAAGCGCGAGACGCCGATGTTGTTCAGCATCTCGGGGAAGTCCGTGCCGATCTCCGACATCATCCACGAGCCGGACGCCTTGAACACGGTCTTGCCGGCACCGAACACCTTCGCGCCGCCATACCAGTCGTCAGCCTGCTTCGGCATGTAACCGGAATCCCAGAGCTTCTTGTAGTTCCCCATCAGCTGACGCATCCCCGCGTTGTCGATCGCCGGAGCAGTCCAGTCAGGGGTGAGTGCTGTGGTACCCGAGAAGTTGTACTGCTGACCGTGCGTCGACCAGGCGAAGGTGACCGCGTCGGCCGCCGGCTCGACGCAGAACTGGTCGGCGGCGAGGGTCGGCTTGATCTTCGCGCACATGTCGAAGAGCTCCGCCCAGGTCTTGGGCCCGACGTTGGGGTCCAGGCCCGCGTTCTGCATCAGAGCCTTGTTCCAGAACAGAACAGTCTGGGGCTCCAGCAGCAGCGGGTATGCGTAGAAGTCGTTGCCGATGGCCGAAACGGGCCTGGCCACGTCGATGATCTCGTTCAGTGCCGAGTCCGAGACGATGCCGTTGAGCTTGTGCAGCTGACCGTTGGCGACCGCCTCCTGAATCGGACCCGAGTGCGTGTAGATGTCAGGAGCGTTGCCCGCAGCCTGCGCGGCGGTCATCTTCTGATCCCAGGCGTCTGCCGGAACCTCGGTGTGAATGACCTTGTACTTGGTCTGCGACGCATTGAACTTGTCGACCACACCCTTGTACCAGTCATTCTCGGCCGGGGTGAAGGTGCGCTGCCAGAACTGGACCTCGGTGGCCGCGCCCGGCGTTTCGTCGGTGGGCGCGGGCTGACCCGGTGTGCCAGAACCACAGCCGACCAAGAGGCCAACTGCGGTGAGCGCACCGAGCGCGGTCATTGCGATCCGGCTCCTGCGCGATGGGGTGATTGTCATGGGTTCCTCCTCGGAGCACAACTCATCGTTGAATCGGGGCTGTGTCGGGTCTGAGCCCGACTCTGGCCGAAGGGACATCATCGGCCATATGCGACATCGTAGAAGAAATCGATTTCATGCACAAGAGCCTTCTCGGACTAGTGCTCGTCGAGGTCGGCCGAGAACCAGAAGACGTTGTAGGGACCCCAGAGCGAGAGCGTGAAATATATCCTCTTGCCATCGTCGGAGACATACCTCGGCTCCATGTACGGCGAGTACAGCCCGGGGTACTCCGAGCGCGAGAGCAGCTCGATGGCATCCCCCCACGGACCCCAGGGGGTGAGGCCCTCGCGGATGTAGGCGTTGCCCACGTCGGAGTAGGTCATGATCCAGCGTTCGAGGTACGTCGACCACATCACGGAGTGCTCGCCGATGGTGCCCTGCAGCACGGTGACGGCGTCCGAGATCGCCGGGCTCCATCGCGGGATCTCGCCGTCCAGTCCGCTGAAGTACTCGTAGGAGTCCTGCCTTTCGACGGCCTCGACGGTCGCCGGGACACGCATGAGCTGCACGCCGCCGAAGCGGCCGGCCGGGATCGCCCACAGGTAGACGTACTCGGTGCCGCCGTCGATCACGTGCGCCGAGGCGAACTGTATGAAGTTGCTGTCGCCAGGCCACTCCACGCCCTCGACGGGATGCCAGCTCGCGCCCATGTCTTCGGATTTGATGAGCGCTGCGAAGTTCGCATCCCAGGCTCCGGGGGCACCCCAGTGCCGGACGGACATGTACGACACGTAGATCGTCTCGCCCACCACGAAGCCGTTCGTGGGGATCTTGGTCACCTCGGCACCGGCGTCATTGCCCCGGTGATCCCCCTCGATCAGGGCGATGGCGTGGCCGCTGCCGTCGACTACCCAGCCGTCGAAGGTGATCCCGTCACTGGGATCGTCGTCGGTGGTGAAGGCCGCGACATTAGACCGCCAATAGCCCCCCTGGCCACCGTAGGAGTCCGGATCGCGCGTGCCGAAGGTGTCGCCGAAGAGGAAGAAGGTGGTCTCGCCGATGGTGACCATCGACCCGAGATCCGTGCCGGCGACGGCGACCGAAGCGGTGTCGTTGACGGCATCCGGTCCGGTCAGCTGCGCGATCTGAGTCACGTCCGAAACGCCGGCCAGGACGAAGGGCTTGTGCGGATCGGGGTCGACCTGCGGGATGGTCCCGGGGGCGCATCCGAGCAGCAGCGCCACCACCGGCGCGACGAGAATGGCACCCCTCCAACGACGATCCCGAGTACCCATGGCTCATCCTCCTTGTCTCGACACACCCTACCGAAATCAGTAGCATAGCGAAATCGATTTCATTTCTCCGAGAGGACTGCGATGGCTCCGACGACCGACTTCTGGGCAGAACGGCTCGCCTCTGCGGCGCTCTCGTCCACGGACGGGATCTGGCTCCGGCCGCCCGCGGGCGGAGCTGCCGAACCGCGTTGGGGACACGCCCAGGGGATGCAGCTCGGCATCCATCCCATCCCCGGTCCGCGTGGGCTGCTGCGAATCTTCACCCCCTACCTCGATCACCCGCGCGAGCGTCTGGTGAACTTCATCGCCGTCGAACCGATCCCGCGCGGAGCGACCGAGCGAGGCTTCTCCGAGCTCGAACCGAGCAGCCTGGACCCCGGCGAGCGGGGCAAGCGCTTCTGGTCGGCCGATACGGCCGAGGTCGGGGAGCCTGCAGATCCGCTGTCGCCCGCGCGCGGCATCGTGGCCGCGGTGGATGGCGTCGAGACGCTGACGGTGTGGATCGGCGTCGAGCGCTTCGACAACGGCGCCGACGTGCGGGTGCGGGTGCGTTTTCGCGCCGACCGGCCACACGAGGTCGAAGTGGCGGGCTTCGCCAACGAGGACACCGCGCCCCTGGACCGCCTCATCCTCACCGCGACGATGGGCAACTGGGCGCGACTGCGCCGGCTGGAACTCGCCGATCGCGTGGTCGAGCCTCGAGAGCTCTGGCCGGGCTTCACCGGCACGGGCTTCGCCGAGCACGCACGGTTCGGGCTCGATCAGCTCCACCGTGAGGGAGAGCGAGCGGTGGTGAGCGCGACCGGCGACGAAGAGGATCCCTGGTCGGTCGAGTACAGCGCCGACACGGCCGGGCACTGGCGTTTCGAGGGCAGGAGGGCGAGGCAGAGCTGGCGGGTGGATGACCCGCATCCCGGGCTCGAAGTGCTCGTCAACGCGCGGTGGTCGTACTGGGCGAGCGCCTCGCCCATCCCCGGCGGCCCCTCTTTCGAGAACTTCGAGATCTCGGAGCCCTTCCGTCAGGGTGCCGCCTACCGCTTCTCGGTCGAGTCCCTGCCGGACTGAGCACTCGTCACCTGGGCAGCAGCGGCCTTATGCTCGGAGACGATGACCACCGTCAGCATCGTGATCCCCTCGCTCAACGACGCCGAGATGCTCTCCGCATGCCTGGCCGCCCTCGCCGTGCAGACCCGTCCGCCCGATGAGGTCATCGTCGTCGACAACGGCTCGACCGACGACACCACGCCGGTCGCCCTCGCCGCAGGAGCCATGGTCGTGCACGAACCGGTGCGCGGGGTGCTCAGCGCAACGACAGCGGGGTTCGATGCGGCATCCGGCGACATCGTCGGGCGGCTGGATGCCGACTCCGTCCCCACGCCGGACTGGATCGAGCATCTGCTCACGCGCTTCGAGGCCGACCCCACCCTGACCGCACTCACCGGAACCGGCGAGTTCTACGGAAAGACAGCATTCTGGCGCTTCGTGGGACAGTACATCTACATCGGCGGCTACCTGTTCGTCTTCCGAGCGGCAATCGGTCACCTGCCGGTCTTCGGCTCGAACTTCGCGATGCGCCGCAGCGCATGGCTCGAGATCCGGGATCGCCTGCACCTCGATGACCCGGCAGTGCACGACGACCTCGAGATCAGCCTGGCGATGCTGCCCGGGATGGGGATCGAGTTCGACCCCGCGCTGCACGTCGGCGTCTCGGGGCGCCCGCTGGACACCTGGTCGGGCTTCACGCGGCGGGCCGGAGTCGCATTCCGGATGCTGGGGGTCGCCTATCGCGAGATCAGCTGGCCCACGAGGCTGTGGTCTTCGGCGCGCGGCAGGCGACGGCGTCGCGCCCGCCAACGCGAGCTGGGCGTGGTCACACGGCGTCGCGGATGAGTTCGATCATCGCCTCGGTGAGCTGATGCGGTGCCGTCTCGCAGGGGCTGTGGCCGGCGGGGAGAACGAGCAGGCGCGCCCCTAGCCGCTCGGCGAAGGCACGGTGCGCCTCGGTGTGCCAGAGGTCGTGCCCGCCGATGACGACGAGCAAGGGCAAGCCGGTCGCCCGCAGCTGCGTCGACAAGCCCGGCACGCGCTTGAGCATCCCCATGATGTCACCCACGCTCGAACGACGCGTGTAGTCAAAGCGCGCGGTCACGAACTCCGCCCGATCCCGCGGTGCCCGGTGCACGTTCCACCGCAGGGCCGCAACGAACACCGGCCCGAGGGCTCGCCCCGGAACGAAGGGGCTGAGCGGGCCTAGCACCTTGAAGCCGCGCAATGACTGGCCCTCGATCGGGGGTGCCGACAGCAGGGTCAGACTCGAGAACAGTTCCGGATGCCGCACCGCGACGACCGTGGCGACCGTGCCGGCGAAGGAATAGCCCAGCACATGCGCGGGCGTTCGCCCGGCCTGCAGCACCGCCGCGAGATCGTTGACGAACAGTTCCAGGGTGTAGCGTCGCTGCGGCGGATCGAGGTTCTCCGGACCTGCCGCCCAGGACTCGTACTGGCCCGCCATATCGAAGGCCTCGGCGCGGTAGCCCGCCGCGGCGAGCAGCGGCAGCATCAGCGTGAAATCCTCCTTGGAGCCTGTCATCCCGGGCACCAGCACAACGCGCTCGCCGTCTTCGGGTCCGACGCGAACGCGCGCGAGAAGCCCGCTGGGTACCGCAACCGTGTCGCACTCGGATCCCGGCGGCAGCGCGCTCCAGTCGACCGGCCCCAGGGCAGCATCGAGCCTGGCCGCCTCGCTCCTCGGGTCTGAGGATGCGGCATCGTCGAGATGGGCGCTCACACCGGCATTCTAGGGGGCATCACTCGCCGGGGTTGGGCCGCCAGAGCACGATCTCGGTGGAACGACGGATACGGCGGCCCTGCGGCACGGGGATCACCTGTCCGCTGGTGCCTGCGGCGAAGATGCGCACGCCCGGCCGGGTGTCACGTTCGGCGCGCAATGCCGCGTCGAGCTCGAGGACGCGGCGGCGCAGCATCCGGACCTCGTCCTCGAGGTCGAGCAGGCGCGCGATCGCCGGAAGGCTCATGCCCTCGGCCGACATCCGCGCGACCTCGCGCAGCTGGGCGATGTTGCGCGCCGAGTAGCGCCGCGAGCCGCCGCGGGTGCGTCCCGGAACGACCAGACCGATCCGGTCGTACTGGCGCAGGGTCTGCGGGTGCATTCCGGCGAGCTCCGCCGCGACCGCGATCGCGAAGATCGGGGCGTCCTCGTCCGCGCGCGGATCGGTCATCGGGTCTCACCCCGTTTCGTCTCGGCTCTGCGGGCCTCGCTCAACGACCGACCAACGGGCCTCGGTCGTTGAGCGAGCGGAGCGAGACGAAACGCGGCACGCATCATGATGAGCCCCGCGCCTTCGCCATCAGATCGGCCCGCGGGTTCTCCCTGGGCTCGAGAGCGCCGAAACGCTCCAGCGCCTCGCGGGCGGCGTCGTCCAAGTGCGAGGGCACGGCGACCTGAAGCTCGGCGAGCAGATCCCCGGTACCCTTCTGCGTCTTCACACCGCGCCCCTTGACGCGCAGCACGCGCCCGGAAGGAGTGCCCGGGGCGACCCGCAGCTTCACCGAGTCACCGCCGAGGGTCGGCACCTCGATCGTGGCACCCAGCACCGCCTCGGTGAAGGTCACCGGCACGACCACGCGCAGGTTCAGCCCGTCCCGGGTGAACACCGGATGCGGGCGCACCGCCACCGTCACGACGACGTCACCGGGCTCGCCGCCGTCGGGTGAGGGCCGCCCGCGACCGCGCAGACGGATCTTCTGCCCGTTCGAGACGCCCGCCGGGATCTTCACCTTGAACGGCTTGCCGTCCTCGCCCTGCAGCGAGATCGTCTCGCCCTGCGTGGCGGTCAGGAAGTCGATGGTAGTGCGCGCCGTGACATCCGCCCCGCGCTGCGGTCCGCCGAAGCCGCGGAACCCGCCCGTGGACTGACCGAACCGGCCCGTGCCGAACCCTCCGCCGCTGCCCTGGGTGAACATCGAGAAGATGTCGTCGAAGTCAGTGGCCTGGCGGCCCTGGCCGAAGCGGCTGAAGACATCCTCGAAGCCCCCGCCGCCGCCAGCGCTGAAGCGCGCACCGGAGCCCATCGCGCGGATCTGGTCGTACTCCTCGCGCTGGGCCGGATCCGAGAGCACCGAGTACGCCTCGCTGATCTCTTTGAACTTCGCTTCAGCCTTGGTATCACCCTGGTTCGAATCCGGATGATACTTGCGCGCGAGTTTGCGATAGGCCTTCTTCAGATCAGCGTCCGAGATGTCTTTCGAGACGCCCAGCACCGCGTAGAAGTCCTTGTCGAACCAGTCCTGGCTGGCCACTGCGTCAACCGGTCCCTGAGTCTGGCGCGTCCTCTGAGTCCGCCGCCTCGGTCTCTGAGCCCGCCTCGACCTCCGAGCCCGCTTCGGTCCCTGAGCCTGCTTCGGTCCCTGAGCCTGCTTCGGTCCCTGAGCCTGTCGAAGGGGCCGGAGCCTCCGCCGGGACCGCGACGACAACCCTCGCCGGGCGCAGCTCGACATCGCCGAGACGATAGCCGACCTCGACGACCTCGAGGATCGTGGGGTGCTCGGTCCCCGGCACCGGATGCTGCAGGATCGCCTGGTGGTGTTGCGGGTCGAAGGCCTCGCCCGCCTCGCCGAACTTCTGCACCCCCATCCGCTCGACGATGCCGCGCACCTTCTCGCCGATCACCGCGAAGGCGCTGCCGGATGCGAGGTCGCCGTGCTGGTCGGCGCGGTCGAGGTCGTCGAGCACCGGAAGCAGGCGCTGGACGACCTCGCCCTTGGCGCGCTGAATCTCCACGGAGCGCTGAGCCTCGGTGCGCCGACGGTAGTTGGCGTACTCGGCCTGCAGGCGCTTGAGGTCCAGCAGCAGGTCGGGTTCCGCCGCCTCTGCCACCGCCGCCTCGTCGCTCTGCTCGGTGCCGAGGATGTCCTCGACGGTGAGTTCGTCGGCGGCGGGTTCGGGGACCTCACCCTCCTGGGTCTCCGGGGGAGGACCGGCATCGCCGGATCGCCCGTCGTCTCGAGTGCCTTCGGCGTCCTCGCTCAGGAACCAGGGGTCAACCGGGTCGTTGTCGTCTTTGCCCTTGCCCGGCATTACTTCTGCTCGTCCTCGTCGTCGATGACCTCGGCGTCGACGACGTCCTCCTCGGCATCCGCGGCCTCATCGGCGGGCCCGTCGCCAGAGCCCGAGGCGGACGCGGCGGCATCCGCCTGCGCCTGGGCGTAGATCGCCTCGCCGATCTTCGACTGCGACTGGTTGAGCGTGTCGAAGGCGGTCTTCACCGCGTCGTCGTCCTCGCCCGCGAGCGCGATCTTGAGGGCGTCGACATCCGCGGTGACGGACTCCTTGACGTCCGCCGGCAGCTTGTCCTCGTTCTCCTTGATCAGCTTCTCGATCGAGTAGGCGAGGGTCTCGGCGTGGTTGCGGGTGTCGGCGGCCTCGCGGCGCTTCTTGTCGTCGGCGGCGTTCTCCTCCGCCTCGCGCACCATCCGCTCGATGTCCTCCTTGGGCAGCGACGAGCCGCCCGTGATGGTCATCGACTGCTCCTTGCCCGTGCCCTTGTCCTTGGCGGAGACGTGCACGATGC